>NZ_LJIB01000031.1:0-84069 GCF_001295785.1 Rhizobium sp. AAP116 | reverse complement strand
ATACAACGATTATTTTTTGTCACAATCACCCTTTTGTGACAGCTTGGTGGGGTGAAAGGGGAGGAAAGTCTCTCGAGAGCACGTCTACCGCCCCTCGCGCCCCGACCTCGTCGCCGAGGCTCCGGCCCCGACCTGCCCAAGCTTGATCTCGTCACCATCGACGATCCGCTCTTCGGCGACTGGGCCAAGGCGCAAGCACAGCATTTCGGCGAAGGCGGTGTCTTTGATCAGATCTACCGCCTCTGTCGGCCGTCTCCTCCCAAGGGTCAGGAAGGCGGTTCCGAAAGGGCCGCCTTTTGTCCTCGGCCTAAACCTCACCCGTCGATCAAGCAAAGGTGACGTCGAAATGCCGGTCGGGCGCATTACTCTCTCTTAAACGTTGTGTCCCAACCCGGAGAACGATCATGAACCGCGCACTCTCCCTCGCGGGCCTGGCCGGCGCCGCACTCTTTGCCGGCGCCGCCATGGCCCATCACGGCTGGTCATGGGCCGAGGCCGACCAGATCGACCTGACCGGCACGATCACCGCGATCTCTTTCGCCCCGCCGCATCCGACGCTCGAACTTGAGACGGCAGAAGGCCCCTGGCGCATCGAACTCGGCAATCCGAACCTGACCCAGCGTTCCGGCTTTGTCGAGGGTGTCGCAACGATCGGCGATGCGATCACCGTGCGCGGCAACCGCTCGCTCGATCCGGATGAAAAGCGCCTGAAGGCCGTGCGCGTCATCGTCGAGGGCAAGAACTACGACATCTATCCCAGTCGCATCGTGACAAACTGACGGCATGGAGTGGCTGGCAATCCTCGGCGAGTCGCTGGTCGCGCAAGCGCTCATCCGGTCGCCGGTGCTCTACATCGTTGCCAATGCAGCACACATCCTGTCGCTCGCCATGCTGATCGGGGCGAGCGTGATCCTCGATCTGCGTCTGCTCGGCCGGTTCAAGAGCCTGCCGCTCGCCGAGAGCGCCGAACTGTTCTCCCGCATCGCAGCCGTGGCGCTCGGCTGCGCGGTGCTGACGGGGTCTCTTCTCTTTTCCGTGCGTCCGGTCGAATATGCCGGCAATACCGCCTTTCTGATCAAGCTCCTGCTCGTCGGGCTCGGAACCGCGAATGCCGTGTTCCTTCATCTCTCCCGGGATTGGGCCGAGATGATTGTGGCAGAGGAGGCGTCGCTTCTGTTGAAACTCGGCGCTGTCTTCTCTTTGGCAATCTGGCTGTCGGCCGTCCTCGCCGGTCGATGGATCGGCTTTCTCTAGGGCAGGCGTGTGGTCACGGCTTCTGCCACCGCTCCAGCGCCTCTTGTCCCGCAGGCGTCAAGCCATAGACGCCGCGCTCGACCCGTTCGAACCAGCCATAGACATTGCCTTGCAGGATCTTGCCCGCTTCGGGAACGCTCGCCCGGATGTCGCGCACCTTCAGCGGACCTGCGGCAAGTGCCGCCGCACAGCCAAGCGCCTGCTGGCGATAGGCGGTCATTTGCGGTGTGCGTGTGCTGCCGCCGATGACTGGATCGCCCTTTCGCTTCTGGTGTTCGCGCATCAGCCGCGAACGCCGCTTCGGATTGGTCCGCGGCATCGGCGTGACCGAAGCGACGATGACATTGACCGTGCCATTGTCTGCAACGCCGAGCATGCCGATCCCGAGCCGGCGGCAGAGATCGCGGTAGCGTTTGTCGCTCTCGCGTCCCTTGCCCTTGGCCGAGACGCGCCCCGCGATCCACACCTCGTCTGCGACGGATGCCCGGTCGACAGCCTGCAGGATAAGTTCGAGATTGAAGCTGAGCTTCAGCTCGCAGACGACCACCACGGGCGGGTCCTCGTCGCTGAGGCCCACGAGATCGCAGCCGCCGATCTCGCCCTTCACGGTATAGCCGGCCTGTTCGAGAAAGCTTTTGACCGGCAGATAAAGCGAGGTTTCCATGGGGCTCGGGATCAGGTTGCGCAAGAGCTGACACATAGAGCACGTCCAGCAAAAGTGCGTTAGCGGTTTTGCGTCCGGACTGCGTAAAAACAAATAGATAGAGCATCTCGGGTGATCTCGTATCACCGGAGATGCTCTAGCCTGCTTTGTCGGTTAGCGTCACCAGGAAATCTCCGGCGAGGCACAGGAAACGGGTGGCCCTTCCGGTCTTCTCCCGCGATCCTTGGATCCCGTAGCCGAGAGGACGCCCCCGCATGAACCCCGATTTGACCGAAGACGATACCCGCTGGCAGGCGGTCCGCACCCGTGATGCCGCAATGGACGGCCATTTCGTCTATGGCGTGCTGTCGACCCGGATTTTCTGCCGACCGTCTTGCCCCTCGCGTCCGGCGCGACCGGAAAATGTCACCTTCTACGAAACGAGGGAAGCCGCCCGTGAAGGCGGCTTCCGTGCCTGTTTGCGCTGCTGTCCGGATAAGCCTGAAACCTGGGCCGAGCGTCTTTAACGCCTCCTCACACCAGGAAGATCGAGATGATCGGAAAGGCCGTCAGAAGCACGATGCGGAAGATATCAGCCCCGACGAATGGCACGATCCCCTTGTAGGTCTCGCGGATCGGCACGTCGCGCGACATCGCCGAGATGATGAAAAGATTTAAGCCCACCGGTGGCGTGATCATGCCGATCTCGGCCACCATCAGCACCAGGATGCCGAACCAGATGGCGAAGTGCTCCGGGCTCATGCCGAAATCCATCGCCGTCACGATCGGGAAGAAGATCGGGATGGTGAGCACGATCATGGAGAGCGAATCCATGATGCAGCCGAAGATGATGTAGAGCAGGAGAATGATGATCAGTACCGTCATCGGCGCAAAGCCCTGCGCCGTCACCCATTCCGCGCCGACCTGCGGCAGGCGGGAGAAGGCGAGGAAAGAGTTGAACACCGAGGCGCCGAGAATGATGAAGAAGATCATGCCGGTGGAAACCGCCGTCTCCTTGAAGCAGGCGATCAGCGACGTGCGGTCGAGCCCGCCATTGGCAAAGGCGACCAGGCCGGCACCAACGGCACCCACGGCCGCGGCCTGTGTCGGCGTAAACCAGCCGAGATAGATGCCGCCGACGACGGCAAAGAAGATTGCGACGACCGGCCAGACGGCAATCAGTGCCGGGACGCGGTCCTTCCACGGAATGCGCGGCGCCTGGCCCGCACTTTCCGGCTTCAGTCGGACATAGATGGCGATGACGACCAGATAGGAGATCGCGGCGATGATGCCCGGCACGAAGGCGGCGAGGAAGAGCTTGGCGATGTTCTGCTCGGCGAGGATCGCATAGATGACCAGCACCACGGACGGCGGGATGAGAATGCCGAGCGTGCCGCCGGCGGCCAGCGTCGCGGTTGCAAGCCCGCCTGCATAACCGTTGCGCTTCAGTTCCGGAAGCGCCACCTGCGCCATGGTCGCGGCTGTCGCGAGCGACGAGCCGCAGATCGAGCCGAAGCCGGCAGACGCACCGATCGCCGCCATGGCAACCCCGCCCTTGCGATGGCCGACAAAGGCCGCCGCCGCGTTGAACAGGGCCTGGCTCATGCCACCGCGGGCCGCGAACTGACCCATCAGCAGGAAGAGCGGGATGATCGACAGCGAATAATTCGCGTTCGTGTTCCAGGCCAGAACCTTCATCTGCGCCATGATCGGCGTCCAGCGGTCGAGCACCAGATAGGTCCCGACGATGCCGGTCGCCAGCATGGCGGCGCCGATCGGTACGCGCAGGAAAATCAGCAGAATGAGGACGGGGAAAGACCAGAGGCCGATTTCAATGCTGCTCATCAGTGCGCTCCCATCGCAGCGACGATCGTCTTGCCGCGGCGGATGTCGCGGATATCGGCAGCGATCACATACAGGCAGACGAGGAGATTGGCGACAAGAAGGGCGAGCGCGATGGCAAAGCCCCACCAGACAGGCAGAAGAAGCAGCGGCGTGGTTTCGCCATTGCCGAACTTGTCCATGGTGCCGATGGCATGGCGCCAGGTAACGAGCCCGATCAGCGCAGCGATGATGATGTCGCCGATGAGCTGGGTCCAGTTCATCGCCTTCGGTCCGAAGGCGGAAATCAGGATGTCGACGCCCACATGGCCACGCTTCAACTGGCAAAAGGGCAGGAAGGCAAAGACTGCGAGACCGCAGAGCGCTTCGACCAGTTCGATTTCACCGGGCAGGGGGCGGATGGTGACAGAGCCGAAGATCGACGCGACGGTCAGCGCACAGGCAACCACGAGACAGAGGCCGCCGAACAGAACGAGGGCGGAGGCCAGGCTATGGCAAGCCCGCTCCAGTCGTTCGAAGCTGGTGGAAACGGCAGTCGCCATCAGAAAGTCCTTTGAAAGTCCGTGCAAAGGGTCCGGGCGCCTTCCGACAAGCGCCCGGACAAGGCGGGGAGGTTATTGGGTATTCGCCTGGATAAGCGAAAGGGCGTCGTTGTAGAGCATCGTGCCATCGAGACCCTTGCCGTCCATTTCGGCGATCCACGCCTTGGTCACTGCCTCGCCCGCAGCTTTCCAGCGTGCAGTCTCGGTCTCGTCCAGGTTGATGATCTTGTTGCCGCTCTTCTCGGCAATTTCCTTGCCGCGGATGTCGCCTGCGTCCATGGCCTGGCCGAAGAGGCGGGCGAGTTCCTTGCCGGAATTGTCGTCGATCACCTTCTTCAGGTCGTCCGGCATCGCGTCATAGCTGTCCTTGTTCATCGCGAACACGAAGGTACCGGTGTAAAGTCCGTTCGGACCGGAGAAGCCGGTATGGTTCGGCGCGAGCTCGGCGATCTTGATTGCGGGGGTCACTTCCCACGGAACGACCGAACCGTCGATGACGCTCTTCGACAGGCTTTCCGGAACAGCCGTGACTGGCATGCCGATGGCAGACGCGCCCATGGCTTCGAGCATCTGGTTGATCACCTTCGAGGTGCCGCGCAGCTTCAGCCCCTGCATGTCCTCGAGCTTTTCGACCGGCTTGGAGGCGATGGTGTGGATGAGGCCCGGACCATGGGTATGGACCGCCAGCACGTGATAGTCGGTCAGCTCGTCCTTGAGGTGCTTCTCATAATACTCCTGGAAGGCGACCGAGGTGGCCTCCGCGGTCGTCACCATGAAGGGAAGCTCAAACGCTTCAGACTTCGGGAAACGGCCGGGAGTGTAGCCGAACAGCGTCCAGGTCAGATCGACCACGCCGTCCTTCACCTGGTCCACGAGGTCGGCCGGTCTGCCGCCGAGCTGCATGGCAGGATAGAGCTCGACCGCGATGCGGCCCCCGGAATCGGCCTGGATCTTCTCGGCCCAGGGCTGCAGCACCTTGGCGGGGATCGTCGCCTGTGGCGGCAACATCTGGTGAAGCTTGAGGGTAACGTCTGCGGCGAAGCTGGCGGACGCCATCATCGACAATGCGGCACCGGACAATCCGGCGATAAGAAACTGGCGCAACATGATTTCCTCCCATGTCTTGTTGATCTGGAAAAATCGACCGGCTCGAGGCAACAGAGCAATCAGAAAACACGACGAAAGTCATGTAAAGATCGCGTCGCCCGGTTCCTCACTCCCATCCGGCAAACTCTTCCTTGTAAGTTATGATTACAGATGGGATGCGGGCACGCAAATAATTATGTGGCCGGAAATCATAACCAGATTAGTATGCATGGCGCGGTGCAAAGCCGCGCGTCGCGGCCCCGTGCCGCGATCGCGACGACGGGCCGGCTGCCGGGCCTTGGCTCCATCCTCGTCTCCGGTTATAGCTCGCCGCTCCGGCCCGGTCATGACGACACGAGGCGGGCGATTGTCGATCTGCAAGGATGATCCCGGATGCGTCTTCTTTCCTTCGGCCCCTATCGTCGGTCGCGCGCGGCCTTCGTGGCACTCTGCCTGCTTTCGGCAACGGGCTTGGCCTCCTGTGCCGGTCGACCGGGCCCTGAGACGCTGGGGACGGTAGCGCTCGGTGACTACAAGCCTACGCGGGTCGAAACGCTCTATACGGTGACGACACGCGATCGCGCGGAACCCGGCGAGAACGTCTTCACGACGACCAAGACCCGGGAGCCCAATTATGCGAGCTTCGCCGTTTCCATCCCGCCAAATCACAAGCCGGCCAATATCGAATGGCCGAAGCCCGGCCGAAAGGTCGATCCAAGGACCGACTTCGCGGTCGTTTCGCAGTCCGTGCTGGATCGCCCAGGCCTCCTGCAGGCGATCCGCGCCCGCGAGGCCGCCACGCCGGTCGTCTTTGTGCATGGCTACAACTACAATTTCCAGGAAGCATTGTTCCGGCTGGCGCAGCTGAAGACGGACAGCAATTTCGACGGCACACCGGTCCTGTTCTCCTGGCCTTCGCTTGCCGCTCTGCCGGCCTATGTCGCCGACAAGGAAGCCGCCACCTATTCCCGCGATGCGCTTGCCGACCTGCTGACCGACATGGTGCGGGCGCGCAAGGGTGCGGTGGTTGATGTCTTTGCCCATTCGATGGGCGGCTGGCTGACGGTCGAGGCGCTGCGCCAGTTGAGACTGCAGGGCAAGGGTGACGTCCTCGATCGGCTCAGGGTCATCATGGCTGCACCCGACATTGATGGAGACGTCTTCACGGCCCAGCTCGATGTCATCGGTCGCATGCGCATTCCGATCACCATCCTCGTCTCGCCGGACGACCGGGCGCTACAAGTCTCGAGCATTCTCGGCGCCGGTACCCAGCGTGTCGGAGCACTGGATGCGCGCAATCCGGAAGTGGCAGAGGCGGCCAAGCGTTATGGCGTGACAATCATCGATATCTCGTCACTCGAGTCGATCGACGCCACCAATCACAACCGCTTCTTCGACGTGAAGCAACTGGCTGCGACCTTGGGCAAACCGACCTCGAGTGCAACGCTCGGAGATGCCGGTGCCTTCGTGCTGGACGCCGCCGCTCAGACCGTCTCCAGTCCCTTCTCGCTGGCCGCCAGGGTTCTGCGTCAGCAATGACGGTGCACTGAGCGCAGCTATCTGAGACATAAGACGCGACTTGCAGGTCAGCCTTGCGTTTCGTCAGGTTGACGATGGACGAAATTCGGTGTCTTGCGCAATTTATGCGTTGGTTTACCGACTCGTTTACCCCTGGGTGTCACAAGCTTCGGTCCATGCATGCGCGCTAATAAGCGTTCGATCCCCCCTTCGTTACTTGGTTCCAATCATGGCCTCTTCATTGTCCGATGCCGAAGCGCCTGCGCCTGCTCAAGCCGCACGTCATGCCAAGCCCCTATCTTTCGTCGTTCTTTCCCTGATCCCGAAGCTTGTCTTGCGGGCGCCCCGCAGCGGCGCCGTGTTTGGCGCGCTTGTCATGCTGGCGCTGCTCGGTCCGATCCTGGCTGAAGAGAACCTGCTGAAATTCGGCTGGGGCCTCGTGCTCGCCCGCCACGGAATCGACGCGACCGAGGGTACGCTCGGGCTCTCCATGGTGCTCGGCGTCATCGCCTCGCGCGGCCTCGTCCGCAATCCGCGCCGCAGGCGTGAACCGAAGGATGTCGAAGACGATCTCGCCCGCGCCGTCTCCCTGCTGCCGGCCCAGGCGAATGCCAGCGCCGGTCTCGTGCGTCTCGGCGACAAGCGTGTCCTGTTCTCTGATTGCGGCCAGGGCTTCATCATGTATGCACGCCGGGGGCGCTCACTCGTCGCCCTCTTCGATCCCGTCGCGCCGAAGCATCTCTGGGCGCCGCTGGTCGACAAGTTCATCGCCGAAGCACGCCGCAGTCGAAGCCGCCCGGTCTTCTACCAGGTCTCCCCCGACTTCCTGCCGATCGTCGTCGAAATGCGCCTGCAGGCGCTGAAGCTCGGCGAGCAGGCGGTCGTCGATCTCTCCCGCTTCACGCTCGCCGGCGGCGACTGGCTGAAGCTGCGCCGGTCGATCAACCGCGCCGAACGCGACGGTTTGTGCTTCGAGATGCTGGCTGCTGACGCCGTGCCGCCAGTTCTCGATGAACTGCAGACCGTCTCCGACAGCTGGCTCTCTGCCCACCAGGCTGCCGAGAAGGGCTTCTCGCTCGGCACCTTCGATCGCGCCTATATCGCCTCCGGCCCCGTTGCACTCATCCGCCTCGACGGGCGCATCGTTGCCTTCGCCAGCCTGATGACCGCATCGTCAAGCGGCGACGCCTTCATCGACCTGATGCGCCATGTTCCGGGTGTCCATCGCGGCATGATGGACCTCCTCTTCGTCAAGATCATGGAAACCCTGAAGGCAGAGGGCTTCGCCACGCTGAACCTCGGGATGGCGCCGCTGGCCGGTCTGTCAGGCAATCGTCGCGCCCCCGTCTGGAACCACGTCGCCCGCCAGATCTTCGAACACGGCGAGCGCTTCTACAATTTCCGAGGCGTGCGCGCCTTCAAGGAGAAGTTCGATCCGGACTGGCAGCCCCGTTATCTCGTCGTGACCGGCCAGGGCCTGCCCGTCCTGTCACTGCTCGACGTCACCCTGCTGATCGGTGGCGGCCTCAAGGGCCTGACGCGCAGGTGACCGCTGTCGACATCAGCGGTATGCGGCACAGGCAACTGCCGCACAGGCTGCGGGCGATGCTCCTCATGGCCTGCCTCGCCGTATCGGTGCAGGTTTCCGCCGCTCCTGCCGCCGCCAGCGGTGACGGCATCGTCAGTCTGCCACAGGACCGCATCTCGGTGCCCGATGATGGCAGCATGACCGGTGTCGTGGTCATTGTCTCTGATATGAATGGTTGGGACGCTGTCGAGCAGGCGGCGCTGGAAACGGCTGTTTTGGGCGGCGCGATCGGCGTTGGCGTCGACCTCAATGTCTGGCGCGCTGCACTGTCGCGCGAGACCGAGCGCGACTGTCTTTTCCTCCCAGCCGACATCGAGCGCCTGACCCGCCAATTGCACCGCAGCCATACTGCTGTGTTCTATCGCCCACCACGATTGCTGGGCTTTGGCGAAGGGGGCGCACTGGTGCTCGCCATGGCGGCCCAGACACCCAATGGCAGTTTCGCCGAAACCATTGGCGAGACGGTGGCAGTCGATCCGACCGAGGCCGTGTCCCTTCCAAAACCACTCTGCACGCCCGCCCCGCGCCGCGAAACACGGCATGGCATCGCCTATGGCCTGACACCCGGAAAGCTTCCCAATCCCGTCCGTATCGCCTTTTCGCCAGCGGCGCAGGCAAGCGCGCGGCAGCATGCGGCATCGCTCAAGGCGAGCCATCCGGACGTGGTGATCGGTGAGGGGGAGGGCGGTCCCGCCCGCATGCTCTCCGCCGAAGCCTCGACCCTCGTCGCCCGCCTTGCACCCGCTGACGCCGCACTCGACCTGCCGCTGGTGGAGGACATCGTTGCGCCAGATCACGACACCGTCGCGATCTTCTATTCGGGTGATGGCGGCTGGCGCGAGATCGACCAGCGCATCTCTGCACGCCTCAACGCAAACGGCGTGCCTGTCATCGGCGTCGATGCACTTCGCTATTTCTGGAGCGAAAAAACGCCCGAGGAGACCGCGGCTGACCTGGCCCGGATCATCGCCCACTACCGCAACCGGCTGGGTGTCTCCAGGGTCGTGCTGATCGGCTATTCCTTCGGCGCCAACATCCTGCCGCGTGTCTACGGCCTGTTGCCCGAGCCCGACCGAAACTCCGTCACGCTGCTCTCGCTGCTGGCGCTCTCGCATCAGGCCGATTTCGAAATCGCAGTTTCCGGCTGGCTCGGCGCCGCCGGTCAAGGCAGGCACGGCAATCCCGTCGATCACCTTGAGACAGTCGAGACCGCCAAGATCCAATGCGTCTACGGGCTGGAAGAGCAGGACACCGCCTGCCCGGCACTTGAGGGGCGCGTCACGGATGGCCTCGAACTCATCGCCCGCCCCGGCGGCCATCACTTCGACGAGAATTACGAGCTGGTAGCGGACCGCATTCTAGGGCGGGTCATGGCACATTGAGTTGGCGGGGGCGGTTGTGACTGCTCCGTTCCCATGTCGTCTGAAGAGAGGCCGGACCTTTAGTCGACCAGCACCGCAGTGGCCTCGTTCGGATAGATCTCGACATCCGGATTGCCGATCAGCGTGTTGTCATCCATGATCAGCTTTTCCCCGACGCCTGCCGGAGCCGTGACAATCAGCTGCGGCGTGCCGCTGAGATCATCGATAATTCTCAAGCCGTCCGAGCTACCGGTCGCTGGTCTCCCAGCGCGGGTTGATCCAGGGCTCCTGATTGCTTCGGGGCAGGGGCTGCTTGCCAAGGATGTGATCGGCCGCCTTCTCGCCCGTCATGATCGAGGGACCATTCAGGTTGCCATAGGTCAGCCGCGGGAAGATCGACGAGTCCACGACACGCAGGCCCTCCACCCCGATGACCCTGCATTCCGGATCGACCACGGCCGTCGGATCGTCCTTCGCGCCCATCTTCGATGTGCCGCAGGGGTGGTAGGCGCTCTCCAGATGCTCGCGCAGGAAGGCATCGATCTGCTCGTCGCTCTGCACGCTCTCACCCGGCTGGATTTCCGGTCCGCGGAAGGGGTCGAAAGCCTTCTGCCCGAAGATTTCGCGCGTGAGCCGCACGCAATGGCGGAATTTGATCCAGTCTTCCTCGTGGCTCATGTAGTTGAACTTGATGACCGGATCGGCCATCGGATCGGACGAGCGCAAGGTGACGGCGCCGCGCGACTTCGAGTGGTTGTAGCCGACATGCACCTGGAAACCATGGCTTCTCGCTGCCGCCTTGCCGTCATAGGAGATCGCGACGGGCAGGAAGTGGAACTGGATGTCAGGCTGCTTGACGCCGGCTGCCGAGCGCACGAAGGCGCAGGATTCGAACTGGTTGGAGCTGCCAAGCCCGGTGCCCGAGAACAGCCATTGCGCCCCTGCAACCCCCTGCCAGAACCAGGGCAGCCATGAATAGAGCGAGACGGGTTTGGTCGCGACCTGCTGGAAGTAGAATTCCATGTGGTCCATGAGGTTGGCGCCAACGCCGGGCCGGTCGAGCTTCACCTCGATGCCCATCTCCTTCAGATGATCAGCCGGGCCGATGCCGGACAGCATCAGGAGCTTCGGCGAGTTGAAGGTTGAAGCGGAAACGATGACCTCCCGATTGGCCTTCACCACCTCGATTTTGCCATTGCGCTCGATTTCGACGCCAGTGGCCCGGCCATTTTCGATGACGATCTTGCGGGCAAAGCAGCGCACCAGTTCGACATTGCCCCGCTTCATCGCCGGTTTGAGATAGGCATTGGCGGCAGACCAGCGGCGCGAGCGCCAGATGGTCTGTTCCATCAGGCCGAAGCCCTCCTGCTTCTCGCCGTTATAGTCTTCCGTCGTCTCGAAGCCTGCCTCGCGTCCCGCCTCGACGAAAGCGCGCACCAGCGGGTTCTTCGCGGGGCCACGCTGGACATGCAGCGGCCCGTCGGTGCCGCGCCAGCCTTCCTGGCCGCCATGCGAGTTCTCCATGCGTTTGAAGTAGGGCAACACGTCCGCATAGCCCCAGCCCTTGGCGCCACTCTCCTCCCAGCCGTCGAAATCCTCGGCCGATCCGCGCACATAGACCATGCCGTTGATCGAAGAGGAGCCGCCGATCACCTTGCCGCGCGGCGCTGTGATGCGCCGATTGTTGAGGTTCGGCTCGGGCTCGGAGAGGTAGCCCCAGTTGTAGCGCTTCATGCTCATCGGCCAGGCAAGTGCCGCCGGCATCTGGATGAACGGCCCGATATCCGATCCCCCATATTCGAGCACCATGACGCTGTTCTTGCCGTCCTCGGAGAGGCGGTAGGCCAGCGCCGAACCGGCAGAGCCGGAACCGATGATGATGAAGTCTGCTTGGTTCATTGCTGTAAAATCCCAGCCTCTAGAATATGGTGATGTCCCGCGACCTCCCCCGGAGGGGAGGTGTTGCTGGTCATCTCAATACGGCGCCTCGCACTTGCCCATGCCGACATAAACCGTCTTCAGCTCGGAATAATGCTCCAGTGCCGCTGCCGAGTTTTCGCGGCCAAAGCCCGACTGCTTGGACCCGCCGAAGGGGATCTCGACCGGGCAGAGATTGTAGGTGTTGATCCACAGCGTGCCGGCCTCCAGCTGATCCACCACCCGGTGCGCGCGCGAAAAATCCGCCGTGAACACGCCCGCTGACAGGCCGAATTCGGTGGCATTCGCCCGCGCGATCACATCCGCCTCGTCCTCGAAATCGAGCACGCACATCACAGGCCCGAAGATCTCTTCGCGGGCGATCGTCATGTCGTCGGTGACATCGGCAAACACCGTCGGCTGGATGTAGAAGCCTTCGCCGGTCACGCTGTTCGGAATGCCGCCGCCGGTGATAAGGGTCGCCCCTTCTGCCTTGCCCTTGTCGATATAGGACAGGACCTTCTCGCGCTGCGCGAGCGACACCATCGGCCCCATCTGGGTTGCCTCGTCCTGCGGATCACCGATCAGGATCGCCTCGGTGCGGGCCTTAAGCCGCGCAAGAAACGTCTCCTTGATCGCCTTGTGCACGAAGACGCGCGTGCCGTTCGAGCAGACCTGGCCGGTCGAATAGAAATTGCCCAGCATGGCGCCGGAAATCGCGCTGTCGATATCGGCATCGTCGAAGACGACGATTGGCGATTTGCCGCCGAGTTCCATCGTCACGTGTTTCAGCTGCGACGCAGCCGCGCCTGCCACCTTGCGCCCCGTCGGCACGGAGCCCGTTAGCGACACCTTGGCGACGTCAGGATGCAAAACGAGCAGCGGCCCGGTCTCGCGGTCCCCCTGGATGACATTGTAGACGCCCTTCGGCGCGCCGGCCTCGATCAGGATCTCGGCAATCTTCAAGGCGCCGAGCGGGGTGACTTCCGACGGCTTGAACACAATCGCATTGCCGGCGGCAAGCGCAGGCGCCCCCTTCCAGCAGGCGATCTGCTGCGGATAGTTCCAGGCACCGATGCCGACGACGACGCCGAGCGGCACGCGCTTGGTATAGGCCCAGTCGCCGCCAAGCGGGATCTGGCTGCCGTTCATCGCACTCGCAATGATGCCGCCGAAGAATTCGAAGCTGTCAGCCCCCGAAGTCGGGTCGGCCACGATCGTCTCCTGGATCGGCTTGCCGGTGTCGAGCGTTTCGAGTTCGGACAACTCACGATTGCGCTCACGCATGATCTCGGCCGCCTTCTTGAGCACGCGGCCCCGTGCGGTCGGGCTCCAGGACGCCCATTCCTTCTGCGCCCGCTTGGCGGATGCAATCGCCTTTTCGATGATCGCAGGGGTCGCGGCATGCAGTCTTGCGATCACCTCGCCGGTGGCGGGATAGATGCTCTCGATGACGGTGCCATCGGTATCCTCGACATACTCGCCGTCGATGAAGTGGGAGGCTTGCGGTTGGGCTTTCATGTCCTGTCTCCAGACGGGTGTTCGAATGTTCTTGTTGTCGGGCGATGCCCCCTCATCCGCCCTTTGGGCACCCTCTCCCCGCTTGCGGGGAGAGGGTAGGGTGAGGGGCAATTGTTTCGGCGGTCAAGGCTTGCAGCTGCCCCGTCACATAATCCTCGACCAATGCAACAGAGGCATCAATCGAAAGCGGCGCTGCCTTCAGAGACTGGCGGATATAGAGCCCGTCGATCATGGCGGCTGCGCCATCCGCAATCCTGCCCGCGTCTTCAGCGCCACAAAGCGGCCCCAAGCCCGACATCAGGTTCGAATGCAGTCGCCGCGCATAGAGCGCGAGCAGCCGACGCACCTCTTCCGAGCGCTGCGCCTCCGAATAGAAGGCAAGCCAGGCGGCGACCACCTGTGGGTCGAACTGGTCGGCATTGAAGGAGATGCGGATCACCGCCGAGACCCGTTCCCGCGGCGTCTGCGCCCGGCCGAGCGCCTCGACTGCATCCGCCCGCAATTGCCGCAGCAGCGAGCGGATGGTCTCGATCAGCAAGCGGTCCTTCGAGCCGAAATAGTGATGCGCCAGCGCCGGAGAAACACCCGCCTCGCGCGCGATCTCCGACATGGTGACCGTCAGCGAGCCGTGATGGCCGATCGTCTTCAACGCGGCATCGACAAGCGCCTTGCGACGCACTGGCTCCATTCCGACCTTGGGCATCCGGTTTCTCCTGTCCCGCCCATGATAATTTTGATTGACTGATCAATCAACAAAAAATCTACGGCAGCGCGATTCCTGGCCGTGGAGATCAGCCGTTAACGGTAAAGCGAGACCGGAAAGCGGGTCGGTGATCCAGCGATCTGGCTGCTTGCCGACCCGGAACCCAACGCTGGACGGCCTGCGTTTCATGGCCTTTCGCGTCATGATCCAGGCAGGTGAGGGCCCGTTCCAGCGGTGGCCGTGTCGAGAAACTTTCATCCCACTGTCACACAACGGAAAGCTTTTATTGACGATTGTTCAGCCACATTTCCGCCCATAAAAACAAATGCATACTGGGAGTATCGCGGATGGGTGCGGGGGTCGCGGAAGATTTGGGGGCGCTCAGGCGTTTTGCCAGTGACCAGCTCGTCACACTGGCCAAGCTCGTCGTGGAAAACGCCTTCCAGCCGATCGTCGAGGTCGGAACTGGTGCTGTCTTCGGCCATGAGAGCCTGATGCGCGGCCAGGACCGGATCGGCTTCGAAAGCCCGCTCGATCTGCTCGATCAGGCGGCCTCGACCGGCCAGCTTTTAGCCCTCGAACAGATGGTCGCAAGTCGGGCGCTGGCTAAATTCGCGACCCTGCCGGATTGCGCCGGCGCCACGCTCTTTCTCAATCTCGACGTCCGCCTGATCCCTGAAGGCAATGCGCTCGTCGATACGTTGCTCGACCAGTTGCGCAAGGCCCATGTGCCGCCGTCCTCCGTCTGCTTCGAGCTTTCCGAGCGCTTCGACAACACGCGCGTTCCGGAATTCGCGGCCCTCGTCGAGCGCCTGCGCCGATCCGGCTTCAAGCTCGCCATCGATGATTTCGGCGTCGGCCATGGCGAGATGAAGCTGCTTTGCGACTATCCCGTCGACTATGTGAAGATCGACCGTCACTTCATCGCCGGCCTCGACAGCAATCCGCGCAAGCGCCATCTGGTCAAGAACATCGTCAACTTCTGCCACGTGCTCGGCGTCCGTGTCATCGCCGAAGGCATCGAGACCGAGGGCGAGTTCCTCGCCTGCCGCGAATTCGGCGTCGATCTCGTCCAGGGCTGGTATATCGCCCGCCCCAGCACCATTGTCTCGGAACTGAAGAGCGCCTTTCCCCATCTCCAGGATGTCGGCAAGGCCCGACGCGCCACCCAGTCGCTCGACGAGATCCTGATCCGCAAGCAGATCGAGACGCTGCCGACCGTCTTCGAGCACGAGAACATCGACCACGTCTTCGATCTCTTCCGCCGCAATCCCGGACAGTCCTTCTTCCCCGTTCTCAATGCCAATGGCGAGCCGCGAGGCATCATCAACGAGCGGCATCTGAAGGAATACATCTATCAGCCCTTCGGCCGCGACCTTTTGAAGAACAAGCTCTATGAGCGCTCGATCTCGCACTTCGTCGACCGCGCCCCGATCGTCGGCCTGGATGCCGATGCCGAGCGGTTGATGACGATGTTTGCCAATATGGAGGGCTCGGACTGCGTCATCCTGACGGAAAACATGCGTTATGCAGGTGTCGTCTCCGCTGCCTCGCTGATCCGCATCATGAGCGAGAAGCAGCTGAAGACCGCCCAGGACCAGAACCCGCTGACGAGCCTGCCCGGCAATCGCGCCATCCGCGATTTCATGCGTTCGGCAGCACTGGATGGCGATGGCGCCCGCTTCTTCTGCTACTGCGATTTCGACCACTTCAAGCCGTTCAACGACCATTACGGTTTCCACCAGGGCGACCACGCCATCTCGCTTTTCGCAGCCCTCCTGCGTCGCTATTTCTTCTCCGAAGGCGATTTCCTCGGCCATGTCGGCGGCGATGATTTCTTCATCGGCGTCACCGACTGGTCTCGCGAGGAGCTAACCGAAATCCTCGACCGCCTGCTGTCGGATTTCCACGACGACGTCATCGACCTCTATTCCGAAGCCGATCGCCAGACCGGCCACATCAAGGGCCTCGACCGCCAGGGCCTGGAACGCGATTTCCCCCTGATGCGCTGCTCGATCGGCGTGCTGGAACTCCCCGCCGGTCTCGTCATCGACGATGTCAGCCGCATCAGCGGCGAGATCGCGGATTTGAAGAAGCAGGCGAAGGAGAATGAGGGTGGGCTTTCCTTCGGATTGATTGACGTCTGATAGGGCTCGACGGCGCAATCCTCCCATGGATCGATGGCGCCACCTGCGGCACGACTTGAATGCCCGCTTTAGATGCGCAAGATTGCGCTGCACTTTAAACGGGATTCTCTTATGAAGAAATCGATAACCTTTATCTGCAGCCTGATCCTGCTGGCGGGCTGTCAGACAGACGTGCCGCAATCCGTTGCCGAATCGCAGGTTCCGCCCCCGTCGTCTGTCCGCAATCAGGTCGTACAAATCGTAAGGGATAACGGTGGCAAGATCGGCGATTTCGTCAGACCTGAAATTTCAAGCGTCGTATTGCTTGATCCGCAGACCGAGACTTATGCCTTTTGCGTCCGTGCCTGGCACGCGGAACGCCAGCGACAGCCTGACGTGATCGGTATATCGATGCGGGACAACAAGATCCTCGGCTCGACGCTTCATGATTATCGCTGCCGCGACAAGCGTCTACGCTATTATCCCTATCCGGAGCTCATCGCAGTCCGTGGCTCGGAATGAGGTTTCCACGGGTCTGACGGCAAGGGACAGTGCAGACGGACGCCGGCGAAACTGATGCCCGATACCATTTGTCACGTCGGACAAAGGGCCTCCTTTTCATCGCATTTCAGAGGCTCTATGCCTCACCTTGAGCAATTGATCCGAGGAACCCGCCCATGTCTCTGCCCGCCACCATGCGCCATGTCGACCTGCCCACCCATGGGGGGCCGGAGGTCATGCGCCTCGTCGAGGGGCCGCTGCCGAGCCCGAGGCCCGGCGAAGTGCTGGTCAGGGTAGAGGCGGCGGGCGTCAACCGGCCGGATGTCGCCCAGCGCCAGGGCGCCTATCCGCCACCGAAGGATGCAAGCCCCATTCTCGGCCTGGAGATCGCAGGCGAGATCGTCGGTCTCGGTGCCGGCGTCACCGATTTCCAGCTCGGCGACCGGATCTGTGCGCTGGCGAATGGCGGCGGTTACGCCGAATACTGTGCCGTGCCGGCAAGTCAGGCCATGCCGTTTCCGAAGGGTTATGATGCCGTGAAGGCGGCAGCACTGCCGGAAACCTTCTTCACCGTCTGGGCCAATCTCTTCCAGATGGCCGGGCTGACCGAAGGCGAGACCGTCCTCATCCATGGCGGATCCTCAGGCATTGGCACGACCGCCATCCAGCTGGCGAAAGCCTTCGGCGCAACCGTCTACACCACCGCCGGCTCGGCCGAAAAATGCGCCGCCTGCATGGATCTCGGTGCAGCAAGGGCGATTAATTACAAGGCCGAGGATTTCGTCGAGATCGTCAAGGAAGAGACCCAAGGCAAGGGCGTTGATGTCGTGCTCGACATGATCGGTGCTGCCTATTTCGACCGTAATCTCCAGGTCCTCGCCAAGGACGGCTGTCTCTCGATCATCGCCTTCCTCGGCGGCTCGACCGTCGAAAAGGCGAGCCTTGCCCCGATCATGGTGAAGCGCCTCACGATTACCGGCTCGACCATGCGCCCGCGCAGCCCGGAAGAAAAACGCGCCATTCGCGATGACCTGATGACGGAAGTCTGGCCCCGCCTGGAAAGCGGCGACGTGGCCCCGGTCATCCATACGGTCCTTCCCTTCGAGCAAGTCGTTGAGGCGCACCGGCTGATGGAAAGCTCAGAACATATCGGCAAGATCGTGCTGAAGCTGGGGTGAGGCGAGCGCCGCTTGAGAGAGGCGGGCGCGTCACGAGCGGCGATCATGCGGCTACAGAGAACTTCCCAAGGTCCAGCGTTGCGGGAATTTCACGGTCAATGCCGCCGCCGTTTCGTTTGGCGCGGTAAGACGCCTTATCCGCTGTGACCATCATCTGTTCCAGATCCACAGATCCGGAAATGGCCATCGTATAACCGAGGCTGATGCCGATGGTGATCTCATCACCGGCAATCTGGTAAGGCATGCCGAGAAGTGCAACGACCCTGCGCGCCAGGGCTTCGGCATCGGCGGGATCCCGAACATCGGGGTGAAGGATGACAAATTCATCGCCGCCAATCCGAATGGCAAGAGCAGGTGGATCCAGGCTCTCCCGCAGCCGCCCGGCGATCTCAGCCAGCAAGGTATCGCCCACCGCATGGCCAAAGCGATCATTGACGCTCTTGAAACCGTCAAGGTCGAAACAATGCACGCAGGTGAGCACATCGTCAGCGGTACCGAGGCTCAGATAGGCCTCGCACAGCGCTTTGCGGTTCAAAAGCCCCGTCAGCGGATCGTGGCGTGCCTGATGCTCCATGTCGAGAAACAGGCGGATTTGCCGTATGGTCGTTCGATACACATGCAGCATGCTCTGCATTGCGGCAATCAGGAAGATCACGCACAGCAGGCTCAAAATCCAGTGGGCCGTGTCGCCATACAGCATGACCGAGAGTGTCGGCGGCAGGGCTGCAAGCAAGATGGCGGTCGCGGCGATAAATGGCCGAACGGATATCCTGACCGTCACTCCGGCGCAGTATCCAAAGGTGAGCGCTACGGCAAGCATATGGACCGACAGGTCCCGGTAGGCAAAGGCGACGGTGGCGAGAGTACCCACACAAGCCGCAATGACAAAGATGAAAAGGCCCTGCAGCTTTTCCCAGCGCGCGGCATCCGCAACCGTTGAGCGCTTCGTAGCGTCAGCGCGTCTATGCGCCAGGGAAACGGCGATCTTGCCAAGGGAGGCAAGGGTAGCGGCGATCGTCGCAATCAGGAGCGGTGTGCTCTGAAGGCTCTCATAGGCGAAAAGCCCGACGGCAAGGATGGTGATCCCCATGATCGTCGTCGGGGTGAGCGTTGAATTCAACTCCGATACCAGCGTCTTGAAGACATCGTCGGTCTCTCTGTCACGCACGTCAAATCCCTCACGGACATGTTTGAACCCGCAAGGGGCACACAACGACCAGGATCTTGAGGCAGGGGAGCTTAACATTCGGTCAGGCCGGACGGTAAAATCTGATATCTCGATACGCGATGACCTTTGGACCGGATGCCGGCTACCCATTCAATGCCGACCCCACCATCACGACACCGTCACCGGCTTCGACCGCAGCCGGCTGGCCGTTGCCGGGTCGGCGCGGCGGCAGAGGCGGGGCGGCAGGCCCTTCATGATCAGTTCGGCATCGGCAACGGCCATCGACCCCAGCGCATAGAAGGCGTCCCGCGTGCCGCCGGTTCTGTGGGCAGATAAGAGAATGCCCGCCGCCTGGCGCACGGGATCGTCGGCCGCGACAGGCTCCTCCGGAAAGACGTCCGTTGCCACCTTGATATGGCCGGATTGCGCCGCTTCGATCATCGCCGGAAAGTCGACGACGGCCGCCCTGCTCATCAGCAGGAAGGCGGCCCCCGGCTTCATCATCGCGAATTCTCTGCTGCCGATGAAGCCTTCATTCTCGCTGGTGACGCTCGAAAACACGAAGACCACCTGGCTTTCGCTGAGCACCTCGTCGAGCGTCGACGGTTCGCAATCCTGGCCTTCGATGATCTCCCGGGGAAGCCAGGGATCGAAGACGCGAACCCGGTTCTTGAATGGGCGGATGAGGTCACGAAATGCATGGCCGAGATCGCCGAAGCCTATGATCCCGACGGGCGCGCCGGCAAAACGGAAGGTGTTCGCATTGCCCTCCAGCCCATAGCGCTCGACGCCGAGGCGAAAATCCCGATCCGCCGCCGTGATACCACGTGCGAGATCGAGCGCCATGGCAAGGGCTGCCTCCGCCACCGGCGAGGCAAAGGCCGAGGCCGGCGTGATCACCCAGATCCCGCGCTCGACACAGGCCTGATAGTCGATGTTCGGCAGGAAGTTCGACTCGACATTGATGATCGCCTTCAGTCTCGGCGCCCTGTCCAGCCGTTCTCTCGGCATGTCGGTCTGGCCGAAGATCAGGACGGTATCGGCAAGATACCGCTCTACGTCTTCGGCCGGCATTGGGCGATCCTCTGACACGATCACCTCGCCCAGCGCCTCGAGCCGTGCCCGGACGGACGGCTCCATGATCAGGTCGAGTGTCCTCGGCAATGGATCAACCAGAATGATATCGCGGCTCAATGTTTCCTCCCTCGAGAATCTTTGGCTGGTCGGAGCTTAGCGCGAAAAGCCCCTCTCTGGGCAGGCCGTCTGTGCAGGCCATGCCCGGCCAAGTCTGCGCCAGTGGAGGCGAAAAGCGGGGTCTGAATGGAACGGCTTGAGGGCCGAAGGCGTCTAGGAGAAGCGGATGATGTGTTCCCCCACATTGTTCTGAACGTCGAGACGACGATCTATCGCGGCCGCTGAGAGGTGGCTAGTCGGGCGTCGGAGACGCTGAAACTGAAAGGACTGCAACATGACTGTCGTGCTTGCCACCGTGTGTGAAGATGGCGTGGTCATGGGATCGGATTCCCAGATCACCGACAAGGGGCGCGGCATGACCTATCCGGCCCAGAAGCTTCACCCTCTCGGCACCGACGCCGCCTGGGCCGGCAGCGGCGCCCGCTCGGTGCTGACAGACGTAGAGCGCAGCTTCAACGAAAACAGTGCGGCGATCCTCGAGGCGCCGGACATCGGCCGTGCCCTGCAGAGCCAGGTCCTGCCGATCCTTCGCCATCACTACGACACCTTCATTCCCGACGTGCCCGGCGAGGAAGGCGGCGGCACGCCCTCGGCCTATGTCATGGCGGCCGGATGGCGGGATGGCGAGCCGTGGATCATCGAAATCACCCCGTCGGGCATGATCGGACATTATGCCGATATCGGTTTCCACGCTATCGGCAGTGGGGCGGCCATGGCCCAGCAGGCGGGCTCGCTGCTCTCGCATTTTAGCCTCGGCAAGCGCTCTGTCGATGTCGGCTGTGCGGCGGTGTTGCGCGTGTTGCAGTCGCTCGACCTCACCTCCGCCAGCGTCGGCAAGCCATTCAGCCTGTGCCGCATCACCAAGGACGGCGCCCATCACCTGACCGACAAGGAGATCGACAAGGTCGCAGATGTCGTGGCTCGTTGGGAGAAGGCCGAACAGGCCGCCATCGCCAAGATATTCGACTGAGGCGCTGAGGCTCAGATCCCCGAGCCATCCAGCTCCTTTTCGTCCTCGCCTTCCCAGGCCGGCGGACGGACCATGGCATCCATGTTGACCCCCGGCAGCGGCATCCAGCATTTGAGCTCCGGCTCCGCATAGGCAACGATCAGTCCCGGCGTCGAATCGGAGGACCGCCAGCCGTCGGCCCCGAACCGGTCGCCCTTCGACCAGTAGACGAGATCGACGGCGCCAGGCCCCTGTTCGGATGCGCGGATGGTCACGAGAATGCGGCTGCCGTCGCGCGGCGCCGAGCGCATGTTTCGCCAGCGGATGGATTCGTCCATGATATGCTCCTCCCATTGCAGGCAGGAGTGTCGCTGCCGGAGGCTGGGCGGTCAACACGAATTGCGCCATGGCAAGGCGTTGCACCAACAGTGGCGAACCGCCAAGACACCGACGCGAGGTCCCATGCTGAGACGTCCAATCACATGTGAGATTCGTTATCGGCTGGACCCCGGTCGGATCGCAGATTTCGAAGAATATGCAAGGATCTGGGTTGGACTCATCGAGCGCTATGGAGGTCACCACCTTGGCTACTTCATGCCCCGCGAGAGGCCTGACGATGCCCAGATGAGTTTTCCTGGCGCCGGTCAAGATGGCGAGGCCAACACAGCGGTCGCGATCTTCACCTTTCCAGATGAGCAATCCTACTTGAAGTACCGTCAACAGGTTGCGCAAGATCCGGATGGCTTGGCTGCCAACCAAAGGTTCGGCAAGTCCCCACCGTTTACCAGCTATGAGCGCCTGTTCCTGACGCCCCTTGCACAAGAGCGAGTGATCGAACCGCCGGCGCGCGAATTATGATCGCACTCCGCTGCAATGCAACACAATTATCCAAACAAAACGTCACATAACGTGCCTTGTCGAATCCATCTCTCCGCCCTACCTTCAAGTCATCGGCAACGTAACGAAAGGAAGGTGATCCAATGTCTAATGAGATTTCGGTCTGCGTGTGTGACTTTGGAAAGGGTGCGGTTTTGACGGGGCAGCCCTCGGCCTGATCCAGCCTTCCTTCGGGCGGTTTCCCCGTCCGGGTCCAGACAAAGGACTAAAACTCATGGGAGCCACCCTCGCGGGTGGCTCTTTTGATTCAGGGGATTTGTTGTAAGGGCAGGGCGCTCAAAGTCCCACAGTCCCGAAGCCCGGAACCTTGATGCCCGGCCGCGCGACATCGATGCCGGCGACGAGGCCGAGGAAATTCACCTCCAGCCCGCTGCGCACCCCGACCGACAGCCCGGCAAAGCCTCCGAGGCTTAAGTGCAGGTCGCGGCCATCCTTGTCGAGATGGTAGAAGGCGCCATCAGGCAGATAGTCGCGGCCGACCGCATCGGCCGGAAGCACTGCTCCCAGCTCCGGCACTTCACGCAACACATGCGCGACGAAGGTGTTGGAGTTCGGGCCCGGATAGATCCGGTAACCGCCCGGCTGGCCATATTGATAGCCGGCAATCGCCGCCTCCACCATCGGGATCAGCCGCTTGGCCTCCTCGCCCTTCACTTCGGCCACGAGCCGCGGCGGGTTGGAATACCAGAAGGCATCGGGCGCCCGGTGGTTCCGGCGGATCGGCGAGCCCCAGCCCACCTTGTCATAGCGCTGATAATCGCCGTTTTCGTCCTTGGTGACGATCCAGGCATGGCTGGCGATCGCGCCCTTCAGTCCCCCGGTCATCGCCGAGAATATGTAGATCGCCGCTTCCGGACTTTCTTCGGCCGTCGGCAGCAGCCCGGACGAACTCCATCGTGCCGAACTCCAGCCCTCCGGATGGTCGCGTGTCGCCCAAAGCCCGGCCGAAACCAGCGTCGGCAGGACGAAGACAAGCAGGATGACGGAGACGATGCGCAACAGAAATTTCAATCCGGACCTCGAACAGCAGGACGATGCATGCTTTAAGAAGCATCAGAGAATATTGGCATTTTGAGGCACGTCATGGAAAATCCGATCACGGTCGAGGTCACGCGCGGTCAACTCGTCGAGAGCCGCCATCGCGGCATGGCCGTCGTAATTGATGCGGAGGGCGCGATCGTCTTTTCCGCCGGCGATGTCGATTCCGGTGTTTTCCCGCGTTCCGCCTGCAAGGCCATGCAGGCCCTGCCGCTGGTCGAAAGCGGTGCGGCGGATGCCTATGGCTTCGGAAACCGCGAACTCGCACTCGCCTGCGCCTCCCATTCCGGCGAACCGGAACATGTCGCAACCGCAGCCTTCATGCTGAAGGCCGCCGGCCGGGACGAAAGCGTGCTCGAATGTGGCGCTCACTGGTCCTCGCACCAACACGTACTGATCGATCAGGCCCGCACGCTGGATAAGCCGACCGCCCTCCACAACAATTGCTCGGGCAAACATTCCGGCTTTGTCTGCACATGCTGCCACACCGGCGAGGACCCGCGCGGCTATGCCGGCTTCGACCACCCGCTGCAGGAGGCGATCCGCGCCATCATGACGGATCTGACCGGCGCCGTGCTTTCGAGAGACAATTGCGGCACCGACGGCTGTTCGATACCGACCTATGCCGTGCCGCTCACGGGCCTTGCGCGCGGCTTCGGCAAGCTGGTCACCGGCAAGGGACTGGAACCCTTGCGCGCCGCTGCCGCCCGCCGCCTGATCAATGCCTGCATGGCAGAACCTTTCTACGTCGCCGGCACCAAGCGTTTCTGCACCAAGCTGATGCAGGTCGCACCGGGCAGGATCTTCGCCAAGACCGGCGCCGAGGGCGTCTTCTGCGCGCTTCTCCCGGACAAGGGCCTTTCCTTCGCCGTCAAGGCCGAGGATGGCGCAACCCGCGCCGCAGAAGCGATGATCGCAGCCCTACTTGCCCGCCATTTCGACGCCGATAGCGAAGAGCGGGCGGCCCTGATGACGCTTGCCCATCACGGCATGTCGAACTGGAATGGCATGCCGGTCGGCGCGATCCGCACGACGGACGTCCTGTTCGCCTGAGCCTCGAGCGCCCTTGCCGGGCGGTCCCGTCGGGGTCACCTGCTTCAAGGGAGGTTTAACCCTTGTCGGTCTAGACTGCGGCCACGACCCATCGTGGGCAAACGACGAGGCCGAGTTTCATGACTGTTGCGATCAGAGGGCGAGACCGCGTCGCCGTGGCCAGCGCCGGCCGTAGCTGGGCCATTCCGCTCGCGCGCCATGGCCGCCACCTGGAGCTCGAATGCCTCGAAACGCTCAATGAACTCGAAGCATTGAGGGATGTCTGGCAGGGGCTTGAAACGCGCTGCCCGGAGCCTTTCGGTTATTTCCAGAGCTTCGACTGGTGTTTGTCCTGGTGCAGGGTTTTCCTCGCGCCGGAAAAGACGGATGTGCGTGCCCGGGTCTATGTACTGTGGGATGGCGCCGATTGCGTGATGATCTGGCCGATGATGACCCGCCGCATCAGTCCGGCGATCACGCTTCTCGTTCCGCTGACGGCGCCGATGAACCAGTATTCGACGCTGCTTTACGATCCCGCTCATTTTGATCGGGACGCTGGTCGCGCAGTCCTCGATGAGATCCGCAGGGATCGTGGGCTCGATGCCGTCTGCCTCGACCATGTACCGCAATCAGCCCTGCTCGCAGATATTCTGCAAGGCCAGGGCGTAAGCCCCGAAGAGGGTCAGCAATCCTCCATCCTCGATCTCTCTGCTATCACTGACTGGGAAAGCCATCACCGCGCCTTGCCGAAGAAACAGCGGCTGCAGCGCAACAGTCGCCGCAACCGATTGGAAAAGCTGGGCGCCCTCGATTATCGCGTCTATCCGGCAGGAAGTCCTGAATACGCAGACAACATCGATCGCTGCATTGCCCTCAAACAGGCCTGGTTGAGAGACACCGGCCGCCTCGGGCGCGACGTGTTTGATCCACGTTTTGCCGCCTTCCTCCGCGGGCTCGGCACCAAGGCGAACGAGGGCGATGACGGCGTTTACCTGCATGTGTTGACGCTCGACGGCAGCCCGATCGCCATGGAAATCGGAATGCGCTTCCGCGATGACTATTACTGCTTCCTCGGCGCCATCGATCTTGCCTATCAGAAACACTCGCCGGGCAAGGTGCAGATGGAGAGCGCCCAGCGCTGGGCGATCGAAACCGGGATCCGCCGCTTCGATTTTCTCAACGATCCTTCCGCCTACAAGTCGAGCTGGACCAACGCCACCGAGCCGCTGACGGCCTTCTATGTTCCCTTGACCAGCCTCGGCCGGCTCTATTGCCATCATTGGATGGCAGGCCTTCGCCCGCATGTCCGGTCCATCTACCATCGGTTCGGGGCGCAAATCCGTGCCCGCCTCCTGTCGGCGGTCGGCGCGGTCCAGCGCCTGCTTGGTCGCCATGGCGGCAGCATGGTCCTGGTCCTGTGCTGCATCCCATGATCGCCCGGTTTGTCGCCGGGCTGCAGCAGGCGGTGCGGGACCCCGGCCTGCGCGGGGCGCTTGTCAGCATCTCCGTCCGCATTGCCGCCGCCTTTGTCGGGCTCGGCCTGCAGATCCTGCTCGCCCGGCTGATGGCGCTCGAGGACTATGGCGTCTATGTCATCCTCTGGACCTGGGTCAGCGTCGTTGGACAGATCGGCGTGCTCGGCTTCTACGATTCCGCCGCCCGCTTCATTCCCCGCTATGGCCGGCGCGAAAAACACGCGCATCTGACGGGCTATCTCGCGACCGGCTTCCGCGCCGTCATCCTTGGATCCGGCCTGCTGGCGGCTCTTGCCATCGCCTTCCTGCTTGTCCTGCCGGGCCTCGTCGATCCGGCCTTCCTGCTGCCGATCGGCGTGCTTGCCCTCGGCTTCCCCGTCCTGTCGCTCGAAACCTATGTGACGGGTGTTGCCCGCGGCTTCGGCTGGTATGCGCTCTCGACCGTGCCGGGTTTCATCCTGCGGCCCGTATTGGTCATGACCGGTGTCGGTCTGGCGAGGCTTTCGGGCCTGCCCCTCGATGCCGTGACCGTCCTTGCTCTCGTCGTGCTCTCCTCGATCGTCGTCCTCATCGTCCAGGCACTCCTCCTGCGCGCACGCCTGCCGAAGAAAGCCGCGCCCACCGCAACGACACCGGAGCGCCGTCGCTTCTGGCTGCTCGCTTCGGTGCTGATGATGCCGGCAATGACGGCGGAGGAGCTCTTCGTCTGGATCGACGTCCTGATCCTCGGCTTTCTGGTCAGCCCCGACCAGGCCTCGCTCTATTTCGCCGCCCAGCGTTCACTCTCGCTCGCCGCCTTCGTGCAATATGGCTTCATGCTGGTCGCAGCGCGTGGCTTTTCGCTCTCGCTCGCCTCTGCCGACAGGGCAGGGCTACAGGCCCGCATCACCCGCTCGACCAATGCCACCTTCTGGCTCACCATCCCCTCTGTGGCGCTGACGCTTGCCGCCGGCTATCCGCTGCTGCACCTTTTCGGAGAGGCCTTCGTCTCCGCCTATCCCTGTCTTGTCCTTTTGGGGCTTGCCTATATCGTCCGCGCCGCTACCGGCCAGGCAGCTGAACTTCTCGTGGTCCAGGGCCGCTATCGCCTGAGCCTTGCCATCGTCTCCATTTCGGTCGCAGCCTGCCTCGGCCTGATGCTGCTGCTGGTCCCCCTCTACGGGATCACCGGCGCTGCCGCCGCCATGGTCCTCGTGCAGCTCATCCGGCTGGTGGTGGTCACGGGGCTGGTCCACCGCCACACGGGGTATTGGGTGCTGGTGCGTCCCTTTGCACGGGCTAATCGATAGGGACCAGAGTAGTCACTCCACCTCGGCGAGCCGCTTCTCCCACATCGCCTTGAATCCCGGCCGCGACTGCACACGCGCAAGCCATTCGGCGGTCTTCGGATGCGCGTCGAACAGCGGCTGATAGGCCTGAGCGTAGCGAACGACCTCGGCCAGGTTGATATCGGCAACGGTAAAGCGTCCGCCGACCGAATAATCATTGTGCGAGAAATGCGCCTCAAGCACGCCGAACGGCCGCGCGAGCATCTTGGCGACCTCGGCCGCTTCCGCCTGTCCCTCTGCCGAAGCCAGCTTGCCGCTGGCATTGGCCATGGAGATCTTGAGTGCATCCGTTTCGATCGAGGTTGCTGCAAACAGCGACCATTGCAGCATCTGCGCTTCTTCGTTGAGATCGCGCGGCGCAATCGTGCCGCCCTGCTTCTTCGCCACATAAAGCGTCTGGGCCAGCGACTCGTTCAAGACCAGCCCGTCATCCTCGATGGTCGGAATGCTGCCCATCGGGTTCACAGCGAGGAATTCCGGCGACCGCGTATTGAGCCGCGCATCCGACGCCGTCGGATCCTTGAGCTTGTAAGCCTGGATGACCGGCACCAGCTCGAAGGGTATGCCGAGCTCTTCCACGAGCCAGAGGATGCGCGTCGCGCGCGACTTGTAGACGCCATAGATATTCAGCATGCCGGTCTCCCTTGATTGGTGGGCCGGAGGCTATCGCGCCGATGGGCTCTGGAAAAGCCGTTCGCGCTGATGGGATCGATGAATTTTGCTGATCGTCGCCGCAATTGACAGCATGCCCGAGCTGCGTTTATTGCTGGAGCCTCCAGGGTCTGCAGTTCACCCAGGCGTCACCGCCCCGACAAGGGGAGCTAAACCTGCATTTCTTCTGATCGACGAAGCTCGTTTTCCCGTGCCCCGTCGGAAGTCGGTGACCACCGGCCATGTGGTCCTTTCAAAGACCGGGCACGACCAGGAGAAATGAGATGTCGAAGACAACACATGCCTTCGCAGCCCCCGATCTGTCGGCGCTTGCCAAAAACCTGAAACGCGAACTCGAAGCGCGGGCAGACTTGCCCGGCCATGTCGAGCTCTTGAACATGCTGACCCGCGCCGTCGGCTTTCGCAACTACCAGCATTTCAAGGCAAGCCGCGCGGCGGAAGATCGTCTGGCCCATCCGGTGGTGGTCGAAGCAGAGCCCGCCGTCGATTTCCGCCGCGTCGAACTCACCGCCCGCTGCTTCGCCGGAACCGACATCCTCGTCCGTTGGCCGGGTAAGCTCAACCAGCAGCAACTGGCGCTCTGGGTGCTCTGGTCCTTCCTGCCGGCGGGCGAGGACATGCCGGAAAAGGCGGTCAATACGGTGCTGATGCGCCACAACGGCTTTGGCGATCACGTGCTGATCCGCCGGGAACTGGTCAATATGGGGCTTCTCACCCGCACCCGCGATTGCCGCCTCTATCGCCGGGTGGAAAAGCGCCCGCCACCGGAGGCGCGCGAACTGATCCGCTGGGTCGGCAGTCGCCAGACCGCACGGAACTGAAGCGGAGAGAGGTTGCAGGGACGGGCGGCCGTGGCCGCCGGTCTCTCAACCGACTTTGGGAAGAAATTGCCGTTCGCGTTCCAGGAGAATGCGTGACCAGTCCGGATGGAACTGGCTGACTTCAAGCATCTCCCGCACGCTGTCGCGATCCATGGGACGCGAGAAATAGTAGCCCTGGCCTGCCTTGCAATCGAGCGACAACAGATGCTCGGCTTGGCCCTCTTCTTCGATGCCCTCTGCAATCACCCAGATGCCGAGCCCTCGTGCGATGTCGAGCAGTCCTTTGGTGATCACCGATCCGCTTCCGGCGTCGGCCAGGCGGCGAACGAAGCACTTGTCGATCTTGATGACATCGACCGGGACCGTCAGCAGATGGGTGAGCGACGCAAAACCGGTGCCGAAATCGTCGAGCGCCACCTTGATGCCGGCCTCGCGCATGGCGCGGATCTCTTCGGCAATCACGTTGTCCTTCTGTGCGAGATAGACGGATTCGGTGACCTCGGCGACGATCGAGCTGGGCTGCAGGCCGACGCGGCTCACCGCATCGACGATCCGCTGCGTCAGTCCACCACGGTGGAAATCGGCGGCGGACAGGTTGAGACCGATACGCGAGAATTGCAGCCCGTCTCGCTGCCATTCGATGCAAGCCGCCGCAATGCGCTCCAGCATGCGCTCGGTGATCTCGATCGCCACATGCGCATCCTTCATCGCCTCCTGAAAATGGGCGGCAGCAACGACGCTGCCATCGGCCATCTTCATCCGGCAGAGCGACTCAAATCCCATGATCCGCCCGGTGGCGAGTTCAACGATCGGCTGGTAATGGGCGTCGATGCGGTCCTCGCGCAGCGCCCGATCCACCTCCTGCACGGCGCGGAAGCGCTTGACGATGGAAGTGCCGAGACCCGGTGCATATTCGAGATAGCGCCCGCGCGCCCGTTCCTTGGCGTGATAGAGTGCGTAATCCGCGTTCTGGCGCACCTGCTGCGGGCTGCGCTCGACGCCGGCCTTTGCGCCGCCGAGTGTGGCGGCAGGATAGATCAGGTGCCCGGCGCAGTCGGCCGGCTCCTTGATCCGCTGGATCAACGCTTCGGCGAGTTCTGTCGGGTCCGTTGCCTCCAGGCAAGGCACGATCACGGCAAACTCGTCACCTCCGAGGCGGAAGGTCATCTCTGCGGGAGCGCGATCCTGCAAGCGATGCGCCACGATCCGGATCAGGTCGTCGCCGGCGCTGTGGCCGAAGGTGTCGTTGACCATTTTCAGATTGTCGAGGTCGATCAGCATCAGCGCCCAGTCCTGGCCGCGGCGCGACACGTCATCGATCGTCTCGTTGAAGCGGCTGCGGTTGGGCAGGCCGGTCAGGTTGTCGGTTTCAGCGAGCTTGCGTCGCTCGGCGATCCGCTGGTCGCGCTCTATGGCGATGGCGCAGAGATGCACGCAGGCTTCGACGGCCGCCTTTTCTGCATCCGAGGGACCGCGCGTGACACGGTAGTAGAAGGCGAAGGTGCCGAGCACCTTTCCGGCGCCGATGATCGGTGTAGACCAGCAGGCCCTCAGGCCGTTGGGCAGCGCCAGGCCTTTGTAGGGCTGCCAGTAGGGATGTGTGTCGATATCCTCGACCAGAACCGGCTCGCCGAAATGCGCGGCGGTCCCGCAGGAGCCGACGCCGGGTCCGATCGCGGTGCCATCGATGGCGGAGGTGTATTCGAGCGGCAGTGATGGACCGGCAAGATGCCTGAGCCGCCGCTCGTCGTCGAGCAGCAGCACCGAGCAGACGACATCGTCGCTGATCGCTTCCACCTCGCGGCAGAGTCTATCGACCGTCTCCGCCAGGGGATGCCCCGTCGCGATCATCTCGAGAATGGTGTTCTGCAGTTTCAGGAACATGGGCTTCGCTGCATTAGGGTCGTCGGCGATTAGATCAGCGCCACCTTAAACAGAGATTACGACTACCCGAAAATACCGGTGTTGGTTTCCACTTGGTTAACGCACGAGCATGGCCTTGATCGTGTCACCGCGTAATGCGCGCATTGTCTGCGATGCTGAGATGCCCATAGTCGGTCTCTCCATCCAAAAGCTCGTCGCCGACGCGCTCCTTCCAGCGATATCCGAGGATCGCGCCCTTATCGGCACCCTCGACGATATTGCCGCGGATCACAGTTTGGCCGGCGCCCTCGACCACGCTCACCCGCATGCCTTCCGGGCTGTCGCGCAGGATGTTGTCGCTGACGATGACATTGCGCAGATAAGGGCCCCAGCCGATGGCAAGCGCCGCCGTCTCCGCGCCTTCGACGAGATTGCCGCTGACCAGCGTATCGGCCTCGACCGAGATGCCGAAGCCGAAGCTGCTGATCGTCGGCACATAGGGGCCCTTGTTGACGATCCGCCTGATGATGTTGTTGCTGACGGTCGACAGGCGCCCGCCATGGTCGAAATTGGCGACCGAAATGCCGATCGCCGCGCCGTCGATGATGTTGCCTGTTATCAGCGCGCCCTCGAACTCGAATTCGGCATAGATGGCCGTTTCGTCGGACCGGAAGGCCTGGTTGCCGCTGATCGTGATGTTGGAAGCGGAATTGGCCCGGATCGCCGAGAAGGCGCAGTCCGATACATGGTTTTGCGACACCAGCACATTGTCGGCGCGAAAGACGTTGATCCCGTTTCCATATTGGCCGGTGCCGCCATTGGTCGCGCCGATCCGCGCCACTCTGTTGCCTGCAATGACGCTGCCATCTTCGCCCTTCGTCCAGCGATGCACGAGGATGCCGCCATTGCCGCAGTCGAAGATCTGGTTGTTGCGGATCGAGAAGGCCTTGCCTTCGATCGCCCAGATGCCGGCATCAGTAGCGCCCGAGATGCGCGTGGTATCAATGCGGCCGCCGCAGCGTGCCAGATAGATCCCGCATTTGCGGCTGCCGGTGATCTCGCAAGCCTCGATCGTCACGTCGTCGACACTGCGGAAGGAGAGGAGCCCCTCGGTATAATCGGCAAGCCAGCGATTGGCGCCATCGAAGGTGAGGCCCGACAGGCTGACGCGGCGGATGTCCTGGGCTGCGATCAGATGTCCGTCGCCGCGATAGACAAGTCGCGTCAGTCCCGGCACGCCGACGATCCGGCTGCCATCGCGCAATTCGAGATTGGCGACCTCATAGGTGCCGGCCGGCAGGAAGACCGGCTGGCCCATGGCCGCCGCCCGGTCGATCAGATCCTGCAGCTTGGCGCTCTGGTCGTCTTCGGTGCCCGGCAGGATCCCTGCTTCGGCCGCGTCGAAGCCGCCGCGCAGTTCCGCCATGGCAAGCGTCTGGGCGGATGCAAGGCGCAGGCCGCCGGGCAGGCCCGCTGTCGCAAAGAGCCCGCCAAGTCCGATCATGACCGAGCGTCGAGAAGGCATGTGTCCGTTCCGTTTACGGCTTTCACTGTCAGGCCAGAACCTTGGAGGAAGCGTGCAGCCCCGGCAAGAACAGGCTTAAAACAGTGTTAACGGTGCACGTGAAGCGCTTCGCCTTTGGTCTAAGCAATTTCAGGCAAAGACTTGAGCCAGATCAAGGAAACTTGCCGGCTTGATCCTATTGTCACAACAGAAAGACATGAACACGAAGGAAAACGATCATGCTTCGCCTCGCTGCAGTTCTCTATATCCTCGTCGCCAGCGCCGTTGGCGGTGCGGCGGTGATCGCGGTTCTGTCGCTCGACATGCGCGAAGGCTGGCAGATCGCATCCGCCTTCGCAGCCGGTCTCGTCCTTTCGGTCCCGATTTCGGCAATCCTGGCGAAGAAGATCTACAACGCCTTGCAAGGGCCGAAACCGGTCTGAGCCATTCCCTTCGGCGTGGGACGCAAGCCCTTCCTGTCCTGGCGGAGCGGGGAGGGTGGTGAACAACCAGTCCCATGACGACCGGCCGGCATTTTCTCGGGGGAGGGAGTGCCGGTCGGGTCGTTTCCGTTCCAGCTGCGCGCTGCCGTGCCGCCCTGAGACCGTCAGCCTTCGTCCTGCTCGAAGCGCTTGAATTGCGCCTCCAGGCCCTCGGTAAAGCGGGCATAGAGCCGCCCGAATGTCTCCACATCCGCGTCGGACCAACCGGCGGTCGCCTCGGTGATCGTCTCGCGCTTGATGGCCTCGATGTCATCGAGCACCTTGCGGCCCGCAGCCGTCACCCTGACAAGGCTGCGGCGGCCGTCCTCCTGCGAGGCCGCGCGCTCCAGAAGCCCCTGTTTGACGAGATCCGCAACGATCCGGCTGCCCCGCGAAGGATCGATCCTCAGCTGTTCGGCGATCGTGCCGACCGTCACCTCCTGCTGGCTGCCGATCCGCTTGATGACGCCGATGGCATCGAGGTCCGACAGTTCAAGCCCCGTCCCGATGCGTTGCAAGGCCATACGCCCGATGAAGCGGCGGCCTATCAACAGCCGCATGCGCGTCATGGCATGCCCGATGGCAGCCAGCGAGGCGTCGCCGCCTTCCGGCAGGCCGTCGGGCAGGGCATCCACCGTTTCGGGCTCAACGTTCGAGAGTTTGGTGTGCGAAGCAGACATGATGGCTTCAGCATAGCAAAAGTTGAACGGTGCGGAAAGCAAAATGAATGCGCTCAGCAAATATGTGCTATTGACATATAAATGCGAGGGGCACATTTTGGGTCCAGACAGGAGCCCCCGATCCATGACCAGAGCCACCACCGCCGCCCCCTCCGGGCCTGATCCCCGTTTCGAACCGCATCCGACAGCGAGCGCCATCGCCGCGCCGACAGCGGACAATATGCCGCTGGTCACGGATCCCAGGCTCCGCCTTTTCGTCTATCTCCTGCTGATGTCCGCCATGTTCATGGCGACCCTCGACAACCAGATCGTCTCGACGGCGCTTCCGACCATTGTCGGCGAGTTCGGCGAGTTAGAACGCTTCGGCTGGGTCGGCTCCGCCTATCTGCTCACGACCAGCGCCGTCATGCCGCTCTATGGCAAACTCGGCGATCTCTTCGGCCGCAAGTATGTGATCATGGCAGCCATCGCGATCTTCACGCTCGGCTCTCTGGTCTGCGGTCTGGCCATCTCCATGGATACGCTGATTGCCGCCCGTGTGCTGCAGGCGCTCGGCGGCGGCGGCATCATGGTCTCGATCTTCTCGATCAATGCCGATCTTTTCGAGCCGCGCGAACGGGCCCGCTACCAGAGCTATTCGAGCCTCGTGCTGATGGCCTCTGGCGCGCTTGGCCCCGTCCTCGGCGGCACGCTGTCGGATCTCTTCGGCTGGCGCTCGATCTTCCTCGTCAACCTGCCGATCGGCATCGCCGTCCTCATAGGACTTGCCTTCCTTCTCCCCTATCGCAAGCCGAACCGCAAACCGAAGATCGACTATGCCGGTGCGATCCTGCTCGCCGGTGCCGTCGCCTCCATCGTTTTCTGGGCCGATAGCAGCCAGATCTTCGGCTCGCTGATCGCCTGGCAAAGCCTTGCCGTCGTCGCCTTCGGTGCGCTCTGCGCCATCGGCTGGGTGCTTGTCGAGCGTCGTGCCCCCGAGCCCGTCGTGCCGCTTTCGCTGTTTGCCAAGCCGACGATCAACCTGCTGCTGGTCATCTCGCTGGTCTCGGGCGCCATCGGCATCGGATCGGTCAACTACATCGCCCTCTATCTGCAAACGACGACGGGCCTCTCGCCCTCCATGGCCGGCCTGCTCTTCGTCGCGACAACAGGCGGCATCGCCATCGGCTCGATCGCCGCCGGTCGGCTGATCGCGAAAAGCGGCCGCTACAAGCCCTTCTCGATTGCGTCTGCAGCCCTCGGCGTTGTCAGTCTTGGTATCTTCTCCTTCCTGCATGCCGGAACCCCGCTGATCTTCATCGCGCTGGTCATGCTGCTCCAGGGCTTTGGCGTCGGCATCGGCCAGCAGGTTCCGGTCATCGGCGTCCAGAACGCCGCCTCCAGAGCTGATGTCGGCGCCGCCACCGGAACGGTCACGCTGACGCGCATGGGCGGCGCCGCGATTGCAATCTCCATCTACGGCGCCATCGTCAGCTCCGGCCTCACCCAGATCCAGATCGCGCTGCCCGGTGGCGTCGATTTCCGCAACCTCACTCCGGAAGGCCTCGCCGCCCTGCCGGAGGCCGCCCGTGCCCTGGTTGCCAACGCCTATTCAGATGCCTTCGTGCCGCTCTTCCTGACCGCCTCCGGCATGATGGTGATCGGCCTGATCGCGGCGCTCCTCCTCCCCAATATCCGCCTGCCGCGCCAAGGCGAGGGCAAGCCTGCGGCCGCTGCCGACACTTGAACGTTGAGACGAAAATGAAAGACCCCGGCGTGCGACGCGCCGGGGTCTTGTCTTGCAGGATAGCTTTTGGGTCGATCAGGCCGCGTAGCGCTGGGCGTTACCGTCCTTCTGGACCTTGAAGCGCGCGACGAGGGCGCGCAGATGCGCGGTCTCTTCGGCAAGCTTTGCGGTGCTGGCGGCGGCTTCTTCCACCATCGCCGCATTCTGCTGGGTCATCTGGTCCATCTGGTTGACGGCCATGTTGACCTCGGCGAGACCCGTCGACTGCTCCTGGGCGGCCGTTGCGATCGAGGTCACCTGGCTCGCAATTCCGACAACCTTCGTCTGGATGTCGCTCAGCGCCTGGCCGGTTGAGCCGACGAGGTCGACACCTGTCCGCACCTCCTGCGAGGACTTGGTGATCAGCGTCTTGATGTCCTTGGCAGCCGTTGCCGAACGCTGGGCGAGTTCGCGCACTTCCTGGGCGACGACGGCAAAACCCTTGCCCGCTTCGCCGGCCCGCGCCGCTTCAACGCCGGCATTCAAGGCCAGAAGGTTGGTCTGGAAGGCGATTTCGTCGATCACGTTGATGATCTGCGAGATTTCCTTCGAGGCCTGTTCGATCCGGCTCATCGCCGACGTCGCCTCGCCGACCACGCCGGAAGAAGCCTCTGCGAACTGCCGGGCTTCCGTCACCATCTTGCTCGAATCCTGCGCCCGCTCGGTCGAGGTCTTGACGGCGACCGTGATTTCCTCAAGCGCCGAAGAGGTTTCCTCCAGCGAGGCGGCCTGGTTCTCGGTGCGGCGCGACAGGTCATTCGAGGCCTGGCGGATCTCGTCGGCGCCACCATTGATCGCATCGGCCGACTGGCGAACCTGCTGCATCAGGTTGCGCAGGCTGGCCATGGCCTCGTTCACATTCGTCTGCAAGCTGGCAAAGACGCCTTGATAGTGTCCTTCCATGCTCTCGGTCAGGTCGCCCTGGGCAAGCGCGGAGATCACCCTGCCGGTCTCGGCGATGCCGGCATCGACGGATTGAACCAGCGTGTTGACATTGGCGGCGAAACGGTCGAGGTCCGGATTGTCGTAGCGCTTGGTGATGCGACGGGTGAAGTCGCCGTCAACGGCGGCATCGACCACGGTCGCAATGTTCGACTGCAGGTCGGCATTCTTCTCCTGCAGCGCTGCTTCCTGGGCAGCGATGTCACGGATCTTGATGGCGTTCTGCTTGAAGACGTCGACGGCCTTGGCCATCAGCCCGATTTCGCTTCTGTGGTCGAGGCCGGGAACGACGGTATCGAGCTTGTTGTCGGCGAGCGCACCCATGGCGCCGGTAATCTGGCCAATCGGCTGCGTGATGCTGCGCGCAATGAAGAAGGCGATGAAACCGGCCATGAAGAGGCCGACGGCCGCGAGCGTGCTGCCGATCACGACGGCGGTCTCCATCGTCGACTGGATGTTCGGCCCCAGCGTGTCCTGTTGCTTCTTCAGGTCTAGCTTGAGCTGCTCCACCGATTTCGACAGCTGATCCCCGGCGACGTTCATCGTCTCGCTGATCAACTGGTTCCGGCTCTTGATCACCTCATATACCGACCGGATGGCGGCTTCGTAGGTCGCCAATTCGGTCGCAAGCCTGTCGAGCGTAGCAGTCGCGGCGGGATCGGTCGAACTCGCTTTGATTTCTGCGACTTCCTCACGCGCCTTTTCGGCAAACGTCTTGGCGTTTTCGAATGCGTCATCGCTGTTGTTCAGCAGGAACTTGTTGGTTCCCAGGCGGAGGCTGCTGATGTCATACTTCAATTGCTCGAGCGTAGCGACCGCCTCGAGGTTCCCGGAGGTCGCAACAGACTCGCTGATCGCCTCCAGTTCCGCGGCCATCTTCGGCCCGAGTGTGTCGAGCGTTCCGTCCACGAGTTCTTCGCGCTGGGTCTGCAGCGTCACGACCTTGTCGAAGCCCTGCGCATAGGTGTCGATGATGCCGTGGTAGCCGGAAACGGCCGTTTTTGCCGTGTCGCTCAGCTTATAGCTCAGCATGGTGTCGACCGATGCCTTCGTCGTCGCGAGACGTGTCGTTACATCCTGCTTCAGTTCGTCCGAAGGGTCGGCGCGAAACTTGCGGAAGGCGAGCCGCGCTTCCAGCATATTGGCCTGGATACGGCCCGCTTCGTTCGTCTGCCTCGCGCTCTCGCGATATTCCGCGAATGACGCCTCGTTGCTGAGGTTTGAATAGACGCCGGCCCCGGCGATGACGCCGAGCACGACCAGCACCGACCCAAAGCCCAGATAGATCTTGCTGCCAATCTTCATGTTGTGAAGCACGTTCGTTCGCCCTGCCCAGATGTGAAATGTTGAACGGATCGTGATCGAGACGCCTTAAAAAGTTATGAAACACTAATATCTGCAATACTAAAGATCATAGTTGCGTGCCGATCTGAAGGGGAAATACGACTTCCGGTAAAAGTCTATCCGAAGCAATTCCCCACATGCGGGCACCACGACGTCACAGCTCCAATTCGGGGGGGCAACATGACGGCGCACGCAAGTCACCCCCGGTCATAAGCTTCGCGCCAGCCGCAGCTGACAGGGTGCCGGCAACGATGTCAGTGAATCGGTGCAGCATGTTGAAGCCTCTCCCGTCCGGCCCGGCCTCCCTCCTGTCGAAGCGGCTCTTGTCGCTCGGCCTCGGTACGGCTCTTGTCGGCTCGCTCTCAGGCTGCATCCTGATGACCGATACCAGCCGCATGAACATCGAGGTCTTCCAGGATGAGGTGGCCCCGGTCTGGTACGATCCGGCCCGCACGCCGCCGGCCGCCGACCAGAGCGCACCGCAAAAGCGCGACCTTTACCGCACCCAGTTCCACCAGACCTATGGTCTGCCGGTCTCCAACCCGCTGCATCGGACGCTCTACGGCGTGATGGTCGATGATGGCCACACGCTTCCCGCCATCCCGCTCGACCGCGTACGCTCCGACATGCTGCGCCAGGAGGTGAGCTACCAGTCGACGGAAGCCCCGGGCACCATCGTCGTCGACACCAGGGCGCACTACCTCTATCTCGTCCAGCCGAACGGCAAGGCGATCCGCTACGGCGTCGGGCTCGGCCGTGACGGTTATGCCTGGTCGGGCCGGGGCGTGATCCAGCGCAAGGCGAAATGGCCGCACTGGACGCCGACCGACAACATGGTCGAGAACAATCCCAACCTCAGACCCGTTTCCGCGGCCCGCGGCGGTCTGGTCGCAGGCCTCAATAATCCCCTCGGCGCGCGTGCGCTCTACATCTATCAGGACGGCAAGGATACGCTCTACCGTGTCCACGGCACGCCGGACTGGCAGTCGGTCGGCAAGGCGACGTCCTCGGGCTGCGTGCGCATGTTCAATCAGGATGTCATCGATCTCTTCGATCGCGTGCCCGACAACACCCCGATTGTTGTCATTTAGCGACACTCATTTGCGACCTTAGCCCTCTCTCCAAAACGTGAGGGGGTGGTAGCGTTGCTTTAATTGAACCTTTCCTGTTTGCATCGCATCATCGCGGAACAAAGCGCACCTCCCAGCGTCTTCATCCGCAGAACTGCTACAGGAAACTCATACCTAAATGTCCTCTACACCCAATTTGACCCGCCGTTCGCTTCTGTCCCTGACAGGCCTCGGCGCGGCATCCCTGCTGGCCAGCTGCACGACCTCCTCCCGTCCGCTTCCGCCGGGTACCCGTCTGGAAGGCCCCGTTGTGCCGGCCGCGCCGAGTGGCCGCACCCCTGAACTCGATGCCATGTATGGCGAGGTTTATGACGGCGGCTACGTCATTCCGGCCGTCCCCTACTGGCGCATTCCGGAGCGCTTCTATCGCCAGCAGGTGATCGATCCCACCGGCGAAGCCCCCGGCACCGTTGTCGTCGATACCCCGAACCGCTTTCTCTACCTCGTCGAGCGTGGCGGAACCGCCATGCGCTATGGCGTTGGCATTGGTCGCGACGGTTTTGCCTGGGGTGGCGCCGGCGTCATCCAGTGGCGTCAGAAATGGCCGAAATGGACCCCGCCGGACGAAATGATCGCCCGCCAGCCGGAACTCGAGAAATACTCGGTCCGCAACGGCGGCAAGCCCGGCGGCCTCGACAATCCGCTGGGTGCACGTGCGCTTTACATCTTCCAGAATGGTCAGGACACGCTCTACCGTCTGCACGGTTCGCCGGAATGGAGCTCCATCGGCAAGGCCGTCTCCTCCGGCTGCGTCCGTCTGATGAACCAGGACATCATCGATCTCTACGAACGCGTGCCGACAAAGGCAAAGATCGTCGTCCGCCAGTAACCGGCGTCCTTGATCGGATCGCGCGCGGCAATCACCGCAAGAAGACAGAAGGCCCCGCCGGTGACGGCGGGGCCTGTTTGCATTGCGGGGTCTCGAATGCTCGTCGAGATCAGGCGGCTTCAAGCGCCTTTTCGATCTCCTGAACCGTGTGGCCGGTCAGGTCCTTGTCGAGTTCGCCGACCAGCACCGCGGAGAGCTGCTTGTGGTAGCTCTTGCGCATCTCGCCGAGCGTCCGCGGTGCCGCGATGATCACAAGGTTCTTGATCTTGCCGTCGAGCACCTGTTTGTTCAGCATTTCGGTGACACCGTTGCTGAAGCCGTCCTCGTCCTGCTGGCTGTCGTCGGGATTGGCGGCGCTGCTGGAATGGCGGGCGCCGGACGGGATTTTCGAACCGTCAATCTCGTCGGACGGAATGGCCTTCAGCTTGATATCAAGAGCATTCCCTTCGTTCTGGAAGAGGCTCAGCTTCTCGCCGTCGGCAACGGCAATCACGGCATTCTGCGGTACTTGCATGGGCATTCTCCTTGATGGTCTGTGCGGCGCTCACCCGGAGGTGTCGTCACCGCAGTTGACCGAAGGACAACCCTTCGCGTGCAGATCGGTTCCTCGTTCCACCCGCCGGCCGAGGGGCGGATTGACGCGGCTTATTCCCGACAGCGAAATGGGCTGAACGAGCTCGCAGCACCCGCATTCATGCTGGCGATGGTCAGGCCATTGGCGACCTCGATGTCGGCTTCCGTCTGCGGACAGGCATCGACATCGGCAAGACAGCCGCTGTCGATGAATGCCTGGTTCTGGACCAGGAATATGTCCGAAACGCCCTCGCGTCCGACATGGTCGAGGATCTCGGCAAAGGCCTGCCGGTAGACGTCGCATTTCTTCCGCTGCCAGTCCGACCGTGCTTCTGCCGTGGTGCCGGCTTCCTGCGCCATGGCATGCGTGCCGGGCGCCATCAGTGTCGTTGCCAGCGACAGCGTGAAAGCCAGACGGACGATCGTCCGACCAGTCATCGCGCAAACTCTTCAAAGACCGCTTCACCGATCTCGGCAATCGCCGCGTCCCGCGTCTTCAGCGGATGTTTCCTGCCGTCCATGTAGATCGCAATGACGAGCGGCGCGCCTTGCGGCGGGCGCAGGAGCGCCACCACCCCACGCGTGCCATGCCCGCCCGCACCGCCGCGATCGGCGATCGTCCAGCCGCTCGGCAGCTTGGCCCGCAGCAGGCCGCCGGCCACGGCATTCGCCGCCATCCAGGCTTCCAGCTGGTCGCGGGCGGCAGGGGCAAGCGCGTCGCCGACGAGCAGAACTTGCAGCGTCTGCGCCATCGCCTGCGGTGTCGTCGTGTCGCGCGGGTCCCCGGGTTTCGCCTCGTTGACCTCTGGCTCGTAACGGTCGAGCCGCGTGGTCGCATCGCCGATGCCGCGCAGGAAGGCTGTCACTTCGGCCGGCCCGCCGAGCACCTTCAGGATCGCATTGGCGGCGGCATTGTCACTGGTCCGCAGCGTGATCTCGCAGAGTTCTCGCGTGGAGAGGCTCGTGCCGACCCGCGTCTCCGTCACCGGCGAATGCGGTCGCAGGTCCGCTTTTGTGATGCGTGTCGTCTGCTCGAGAACCGCATCGCCACCCGACAGGGCTGCCGCGCAGGCGAGCGACTTGAAGGTGCTTGCCATGGCGAAGCGCTCATCGTCCCGGTAGGCGACGACTGCGCCGCTGCCCGTGTCGATGACCGAAAGCCCGACCCGCATGCCGAGCTTCTGCTCCACGCGCTTGGCCGCCGCGACGATCTGGCCTTCGGCAGCCTGCACGGACGCTGGCATAGCTATGCCCAGGAGCATCAGCGGCAGAACGAGAAGCTGGATTTGGGCGGTGATACAGCGAGCGGTAAGGGTTCTCGATGGTGTCATGCGAATCTCTCCTTCTGCTGCCTGCATCGGGGGCAATCAAGGCATCAGGGAGGCGCGCGGCAGGAGAGGCGGAGGGGCAGCGATCAAGCCGGATTGTCAGCCGGCACCGTCTCGATCGCTGCCAGAACATGCCGAGTTTCGCTGAGATAGGCTTGCATGGACGACTTGTCGTGCTCGATGGAATGGCATTCCTCGACCGTCTGTTCCAGCGCCGCCAACTGCTCCCTCAGCGCATCTGCCTGGTCGGGCGAGCGGACGGAATGGGAGAGGTCCGCGAGCCGGGCGGCAATCCGCATCAGCACGAGCGGCTGGTCGGCGCCCGCCTGGCGGATCGATCGGAAGCCGGTGTTGAGCATGCGGCGATAGTCGGAACGGCTGACGATCAGACGCAGCACTCCATCGTCATCGTGATACTGCCGATAGGGCAGGGGGCGCTGCTGCACCGCCTCGAAGGAGGCCGCCAGCCGGTCGACCACGGCGACTGCTGTGAAGGGGTCGTTGATCCCCGGCGAAAGGGCCCGAACCGCGATCTCGGTCAGCTGTCGTATGCTGAATTCGAGGTCCTGCGCGGTGGTGTTCTGCAGCCCGATGGTGAAGCAGGCACGCAAGGCTGCGATCGTCTCGTCGTCGATGTCAGTCCCTTCGCCGGTGTCTCCGGTAAAAATCGTGAAATGATCGCCTTCCGCCAACAGATACTGACCGGCCCTCACGGCCACGTCGATCCGCAGATCCTTTTCTACCGCGATGCGGGTCAACGCGGCATAATCGATCACCTGTACGTGCCCGACCGTCCTTAATGCCACCGGCTGACCTATGCCCGCAAAACGGGCAGCCTCTTCGACATGTTTCGTCGGTTCGCCGGGCAAAACCTCATCAAGGGTCACCAGCAGATTGCGATGCAGAGCCTGCACCATGTTGTCGGCGATGATCAGCCGCGCCACCTTGTGAATGTAGAACAAGAGCGACATCAGGCAGATCACGGTCAGCAGGCTGCCGACCGAGATCGCCAGATGCGGAACGCCGTCTTTGCCCAGCGTGTCGGAAATCATCCGCAAAACGAGGATGAGGTAGAGGATCGTGCCGATGAATAGACCGATGACGGACTGGATCTGCCGGTCGGACATGAACTGCGAAATCAGCCGCGGACCGAGCTGGCTGGCGGCAAGCGTCAGGATGACGAAGGTCACGGAGACAACGAGCGACGTCATCGTCATCAACCCGGACAACAGGCTGCTCAGCAGTTGCCGCGCTGTCTCGGCCTCGCCGCTATAGAGCCACCATCCCGCGCTCACGACATCGGGCCCCAGAAGGTGTCCATAGCTGATCAGCAGTATGGCGAGTAGGGCCGAAAGGCCCGAAAAGATGAGAGGCAGAAGCCATAGCTTGCCACTGACGATATCGAAAAGATTGCGCGCCTTGTCCATTGTTCCACAACGTACAAGGCGGCAGTTTGCTCCGTAACCAAGAGTGAGAATCAGACAAGCTGTCGAGGCTCAAGGAGCGCCTTTTCAGGATCGGTTCTCCTCGATCGCCTCGAGATGGCCTTTCAGCCGCTTGAGACTATCACGCAGGCTCTCGATCTCGGCAATGTCGCAGCCGATCTGGTTGCCGATCGTCGAAAAGACTTCGAGCGCTCGACCCTTCAGGGCGCGCCCTTCCTCGGTGAGCGTGATGAACACCACGCGTTCGTCGGCCGCATCCCGGCGGCGCGAGACGTAATGGATCTGTTCGAGCCGCTTCAGAAGCGGCGACAGCGTGCCGGAATCCAGGCCGACCTTTTCACCCAGCGCCTTCACCGAGAGATCGTCTTCCTCCCACAGCGCCATCATCACCACATATTGCGGATAGGTCAGTCCTAGAGGCGTGAGCAATGGCTTGTAGGCGCGCGTGAAGGCATGTGCGGCGCCGTAGAGCGCAAAGCACAGCTGCTTGTCCAGCCTCAGTTCCTTTTCCAGCGTTTCGTCATCCATAGCCCTTGATGAACCCCTTTCGGCATCTATTGTTTCCACAGTGACCAAAACTGGCGCACATTTCAATGCGCAAAAAACAATTGCGCGCAATTCAATTGTCCACTATATAGAAATTCACCAACCGCAAAACAAGGAGAACATCCAATGGCTATTCTTTACACCGCACACGGACATGCCACCGGCGGCCGCTCCGGTCATGGCGCCTCCGACAATGGCGTCCTCGATGTCACGCTCACCACCCCGAAGGAACTCGGCGGCGACGGCGCAACCGGCACCAATCCCGAGCAGCTCTTTGCTGTCGGCTATTCAGCCTGCTTCCTCGGCGCGTTGAAGGCTGTTGCCGGCAAGGAAAAGGTGAAGATCCCGGAAAACGCCAAGGTCCACGCCGAAGTCGGTATCGGCCCGCGCGAAGACGGCACTGGCTTCGGCATCGAAGTGAAGCTTTCGGTCGAGATCCCCGGCATGGAGCGCGAACTGGCCGAGAAGCTGGTTGCGGCCGCCCACATCGTCTGCCCCTACAGCCACGCCATGCGCACCTCGACCGAAGTTCCGGTCTCGGTCATCTGATCGGTCTCAATTGAGATATCCACCGCCCGAAGGCCGGCCTCGTGCCGGCCTTTTTCATGTCCGCGTCGCATGCTCTTGAGCCGCGTCCATTGTCCGGGCCGGGCGCCGTCACTGCGCCGGTGCCAATCGCAACCGCCAGTCCAGCGGAAAGCGCAATAAGCGCGGAGGGGAACCCTTTGCCCTTGTTCCCGGTTCGACCTCGATACCCACAATCGAGGACGAAACCATGCAAACCACCACAGCCAATGCAATCTATGAGGATCATCGCCTGTCGCCGGATCTTCCGGTCAACGAGGTGACCCGTCACGAGATCCGCCGCAGCTACCCGGCATCCGCCTTCCGCGGGCCGCTGTTCGAGGGCCGCGACCGTGTGGCGCTCGCCATGGCGACAGTCATGTTGATCGGTCCGCTGGTCGCCCTGCCGCTTGGCCTCGGCTGAGGCAGCCGTCAGGCATTGACCTCCAGCAGTCCGCGGCGAAGGATCGCGGGGTCGGCCTGCATGCCGGCCTCGATCTCGCCATGCAGATCGGTCCAGATCGGCACAGCGCTGGACAGCGTACGCGCACCTTCCTCCGTCAGCCGCAGCCGCTTGCCGCGCTTGTCCTTCGGATCCGGCTCGATCGATACCCAACCGCGCGCCGAAAGCGGCTTCAGCGCGGCCGTCAGCGTGGTGCGATCCATGGCCAGAAGTCTGGCAACAGGTCCCATGGGTGGGGGCTCCGGGCGGTTCAGCGCCATCATCAGGGAAAATTGCTGGTTGGTCAGTCCGACCGGCTTCAGCGCCAGATCGAAGCGACGAGCGAGCGCGCGCGCCGCGCGCTGGGCATGCAGGCAAAGGCAGGTATCTTTGACGTGGATGGTCGTGGCGTAAGGAATCAGGGGCATGTTTGACATGGACTAAATATGTTGATATCAACCTAATTGTCAAGAGGAGGATCTGGAAAATGGAATATTCGGTTGTTTCGCGGGAAGAATGGTTGGAGGCCCGCAAAACCTTGCTTCAGCAGGAAAAGGAACTGACCCGTCAGCGCGACCGGGTGAATGCCGCGCGCCTCGCCTTGCCCTGGATGCGCATGGAGAAGGATTACCGCTTCCACTCGCCATCGGGCGAAAAGACGCTTGCCGACCTGTTCGATGGTCGCAGCCAGCTGATGATCAACCATTTCATGTTTCATCCGGATTGGGAGGCCGGCTGCGAGGGCTGCTCCTTCTTCGCCGATCATATCGACGGCATGTTGCCGCATCTCAACAATCACGACGTGACCCTCGTCACCGTCTCCCGCGCGCCGCTCCAAAAGATCGAGGCCTATAAGCGCCGCATGAGCTGGCGCTTCCCCTGGGTCTCGTCAGCAGGCAGCGATTTCAACTACGACTTCCACGTCTCCTTCACCAAGGAGGAACTCGCTTCCGGCTCGGTGAACTACAATTTCCGCGAAACCCCGAGCGACCGGGCCTTCGACGAACTGCCGGGCTTGTCCGCCTTCTATCGCAACGACAAGGGCGAGATCTTCCATACCTATTCGCAATATGCCCGGGGCGGGGAGGAGGCTCTCGGCACCCTGATGATCCTCGACCACGCGCCGCTCGGCCGCAACGAGACGGGCACGCTGAGTTTCGTCAAGCGCAAGGACGAGTATGTCGCGAAGCCGGCTGAAAAGGCCGGTTGCTGCCACTGAGGAGGGTATCATGGAGTTTGCCAAGCCCAGCGAACATCACCGTGTCCTCGACCGGCTGGTCGGCGACTGGCTCTTCCTGACCTCGACCGGGATGGAAGGCTACGACCCCGACGATCCCGAGAAACGCTGGACCGAAAAGATCCGCTCCATCGGCGGCCTCTGGGTGGTCGCGGAAGGTGAGGGCGGTATGGGTACGAAAGGCGGCCGTGCTACCATGATCATGACCCTCGGTTACGATCCGCGCGAGGGACATTATGTCGGCAGCTGGATCGGGTCGATGATGGACAAGTTCTGGGTCTACAAGGGCTGGCTGGAAGATGACGGCCAGACACTTGTGCTCGAGGCCGAGGGGCCGAGCATGCAGGACCCCGAACGGACCGAGACCTATCGCGATGTCATCCACTTCGTCGATGATGACACCAGAACCTTCTCGGGCAGCGTTCGCCAACCCGACGGCAGCTTTCACACCTTCATGACCAGCGAAGCAAAACGCATCGGCTGATCGCCGACAGATTGAGAGAGGGACTGCGCATGCATGGCACATTCATCTGGCACGAGCTGATGACCCCCGATCCGGCCGCGGCCAAGGCCTTTTATGGCCCGCTGCTCGGCTGGGAGCCGACCGATATGGGGATGGAGGGCTTTGCCTACACCACCTTCGCCGTACCCGGTTTCCCTTGCGGCGTGGCCGGAATGATGGCATTGACCGAGGACATGAAAGGGCAGGGCATACCACCCAACTGGACCGGCTATATCGCCGTCGACGATGTCGACAAGACGGCCGCCGAATACGAGTCGAACGGCGGCGCGATCCACCGCCCGCCGGAGGATATCCCCGGAATTGGCCGTTTCGCCGTCGTCGCCGATCCGCAAGGCGCCGTCGTCTGCCTCATGACGCCGAAGATGCCGGATGGTGAAACCGGCAGCTGGCCGACCCCCGGCAGCACCGGCACGGTCGGCTGGAACGAGCTTATGGCCGGTGATTGGGAAAAGGTCTGGGACTTCTACGCCGCCCGATTCGGTTGGGAAAAGGACATGGCAGTCGATATGGGAGATTTGGGGACGTACCAGACCTTCAAGCTCGGCGATCGCGGCATCGGCGGCATGATGAACAAGACGCCTGAGATGCCAATGCCCTATTGGGGCTTCTTTTTCATCGTCCCGGCCATCGATTCGGCGATCGACAGTATGAAGTCTCTCGGCGGGCAGTTGATGTTCGGCCCCCATGAGGTCCCCGGTGGCGCCTGGATCGCAGCCTGCCAGGACCCGCAAGGCGCCTATTTCAATCTGACGGCGGCGAAGAAATGACATGAAAGAAGCCGGGGCAGCATCCGCAGCCCCGGCTTCCTGGAATTTCTGACTTGGTGGTCGTTTGCGCTCGGCTCAGCCGCGCTTCACGGCCTTTTTCACGGCACGCTTCTTCGGTGCAGGGGCCTGCTCGGCTTCGAGCGCTTCCCGTTGCATGCGCAGCGCCTTCAGCGTTTCCGTCTTGCGTTCGCGCGCGGTCGCTTCCTGAGCGATCAGCGAACGGGCGACGCTGTCGGTCGTGGCGGCCTTGTCCTGCGGGGAAACCTTTTCGGGCTTGAAGAAGGTCTCTTTGGTGGCGGTCATGTCCGGATCCTTCCTGCAGCCTGGCTGCCTGTCTCGGCATGTCTGATCCCTGCCCGCGTCGCAAACTGTGTTGCGCCTTCGTGGCGGGGAGGGCGGGTCCGCGCGCCCGAGGGCGCACGGATCATAGCGTCATTAGCGCGTACGCACTGCCTTCTTCGGAGCCGGCAGAAGGCCTTCGCGCTGCATCTTCTTGCGCGCGAGCTTGCGCTGGCGACGAATGGCTTCCGCCTTTTCGCGCACGCGCTTCTCCGACGGCTTTTCAAAGGCGCTGCGGGCCTTCATCTCGCGGAAGAGACCTTCGCGCTGCATCTTCTTCTTCAGCACGCGGAGTGCTTGGTCGACATTGTTGTCACGAACGAGAACTTGCACGGTCGTTTCCTTTCCGGGCGTTGATGCCCGCTTGTTTTCGAGTTTCAAAGGAGGGGATACGACAGGCTAACGCGCCATGCCCCGGCGAAGATCCCGACAAAATCGGGCAAAGATGTGGATCGCGGCTGATGGCTTCGATCACAGGATAAACAAAAAAGGCCGGGCGGAACCCGACCTTCCCTCGCCACTCAGCCCCCTCTGCCGGTAAATCCGTTATCAGCGGGGGCGAGCGACAAATTATTAAGCGGCGCGCAGGTTGTCGGCCGAGCTCTTGCCCGAACGCTTGTCCTGAACGATGTCGTAGCCGATCTTCTGGCCTTCGACGAGGTCGCGCATGCCGGCGCGCTGAACTGCAGAGATGTGGACGAACACGTCGGCAGAGCCTTCATCCGGCTGGATGAAGCCAAAACCCTTGGTGCTGTTGAACCACTTTACGGTACCTGTGTTCATAACGATTTCCTTTCAATCGTTGGGCTTGCCGCCGAGACATTCGACGGCTGGTATATCGACGTTGAAGGAAATCTGGCGTGCGCTAAAAGCGCGTAGACAAAGTCGCTCGCAATCTTCGATGCCGGCAATATAGGGAAAGGATGGCGTCGATACAAGCAAAAACCGGAAAACCGCTGTTTCAAGGCTGTTCACGAAGCGAAAGGCGCGCGGGAAGCGGCGGAAAACATTGCAGAAAGCGGCTTTTGCACCGCGGCGAAAAAGTGATGTGGCAAGCCGTGGAATACGCTCCTTCAATATTTCTTCATCATATCGTGAAGGATCGATATTTTTTTCAACGCTGTAGGCCGTTTCACGCAAAAACAGTACGACTTTCTTGACCTCTGCTTGCTACGACAACGCGCCACCTGCGGCTTGAAAAAGCCACCATCTGGCACGTCTCATCCCTCATCAACGGACCCTCCGATGAACAAGTTTCTCGCCGCAACCGCAATCCTCCTGATCACCGCGTCCACCGCACTTGCAGGCAGTTTTACCTTCCCCTCCGACGAGCCGGCCGCAACCGTGGAAATCCCCGATGATTGGCAGCCGACCGAGACCGATTACGGCGTCGAGGCGAACTCTCCTGACGCCGGCACCTATATCTCCTTCGACATTGCAGGCGCCGAAGACATGGACCAGGTCATGACCGACGTTTTCGGCTTCCTGGAAGAAAACGGTGTCGTGCCCGATCCGGCGTCTCAGAAAGAATCAAAGGACCAGCTGAACGGCATGCCGTTCGAGACCATCGACTGGAAGGGGACGGACAAGGACGGTCCCGTCTCCATCGGCGTGGGCATCATTGGCCTTTCTGACGAAAAGATCGCCATCGTCACCTACTGGGCATCCACGGAAACCGAAGCCCAGAACATGCCCGAAGTCGGAAAGATCCTCGCAACACTGAAGCCGGCCGGCTGATGAGCGCCGCTCGTCCCTGACCAGAAGACCAGCGTCCCGGTTCACAAGTGTTCCGGGACGCCATGCACAATGGCCGGCGAAATGCCGCAGCCGGACAAGCGACAGTGTTCCATGGCGACAAGGCCTCCATGATCTGATAGGAGAGGCCACCCGTTCCAGGAGTGACGGGCGATCTCTAAGTCACGAAAGCCAGCCGACCATGACCATTGCTGCGGGCCTCTCCTTCGGATGCCCCGTGTCGCGCGCCCCGATATCGGGCGTCATTAGCCTCTCTGCCGCCTTCCCCGATCAAACCAACCTTTCGGAGGCCGGCCTGTGAGCGCTGCATTCGATTACCGCGACGATCAAATCGTCGAAGACGAGACCCCTGACGCCAAGGCCTGGCTGAAAATCGTCAATACCTATCGCAAACCGGACCTGACGCGCTCGAGCTTCGAGCTCGGCGTCACGCTCGTGCCCTTCGTCCTGCTCTGGCTCGGTGCCTGGGCAAGCTTCGAATACGCCTTCTGGCCGGGCCTCGTGCTCGTCGTGCCGGCGGCAGCCTTCCTGCTGCGCCTCTTCATCATCCAGCATGACTGCGGCCACGGCGCCTTCTTCGCCCGTCGCTCGATCGACGACTGGACCGGTCGCCTGCTCGGCGTCCTGACCTTCACGCCCTACGACTACTGGCGCCGGGCCCATGCCGAACACCATGCGACCGCCGGCAATCTCGAGGAACGTGGCGTCGGTGACATCACCACGCTGACCGTTGCCGAATACAAGGCCCTGTCCCCGATGGGCCGCCTCGGCTATCGCCTCTATCGCAATCCGGTCGTGCTCTTCGGCATCGGCCCGATCTGGGTCTTCCTCTTGAAGCAGCGTCTGCCCTTCGGCATGATGAAGGACGGCGCTTTGCCCTGGGTCTCCACCATGGCAACGAATGCCGGCATGGTCATCATGGCGGCGCTGATGATCTGGCTTGCCGGCCTCGATGCTTTCCTCATCGTGCATCTGCCGATCGTGCTGCTCGCCGGCGCTCTCGGCATCTGGCTCTTCTACGTCCAGCACCAGTTCGAAGACACCCATTGGTCCAACCCTCCGGAGTGGCAGTTCCAGCACGCCGCTCTCCACGGCGCCTCGCACTACGATCTGCCCTGGGGCCTGCGCTGGCTGACCGGCCATATCGGCGTGCACCATGTGCATCACCTGTCGAGCAAGATCCCCTTCTACCGTCTGCCGGAAGTCCTGCGCGACCACCCTGAACTGAAGACCATCAGCCGCATCACGCTGAGGGAAAGCTTCGCCTGCGTGAAACTCGTCCTCTGGGACGAAGCCCGCGGACGCCTTGTGTCGTTCCGGGAAGCACGCCGTATGGCGGTTGCCTGAGTCCACGACACGACTACCGGTTTTTCGCAAAGTCTTTACGCCCGTCGCTCCAGAAGCGGCGGGCGTTTCATTTGCAGTAGTGCTGGCACGTCTCTAACCGCCCTGGCCGGAGGTGTCCCACCCCGCCACCCACAACTTCCGCAGCCGGTCCCCCTCGCGGCGGAAATGTGCGCCTGTCACCCGGCAGTCTCGCATCCGGTCAACCCGGAAATTACGGATGCCCTCGCGCAGCTCGCACCAGGCGACAACGACTTCCGATTCCGCGTAATGGATGACGGCGATCGGCCGGATCCGCCGCGTCGTCGCCTGCTGCTGCTCGTTGACATAGTCGATGTCCAGCGTCTCCTCGTCGCGGATCGCCCTGCGGATCATCGCAAAGTCGATGGCCTCGGGCGCTTCTGCCACCCGTCCCCAGGCATAAAGCGTGCGCGAGATGATCGCCTCGCGCAGCGGGTCTGGAAGGGCAGCCGCAATCTTGTCCAGCACCCGGGCAGATGCCTCCCGCAGCTCCCTGTCCGCCGTGCGTTTGGTCAGCGCCATGCCAAGCACAATCGCTTCCGTCTCCTCCGGCGTGAACATCAGGGGCGGCAGGTGAAAGCCGGGCCTCAGGATATAGCCAATCCCGCGCTCGCCCTCGATCGGCACGCGCATGGCCTGGAGGGCGGCGATATCGCGATAGATCGACCGCTGCGTCACCTCCAGCTTTTCCGCGATCTGCTGGGCGGTTATCGGGTGGGCAGCAAGCCGCAAAATCTGGATGATCTCGAACAGCCGGGACGCCTTGCGCATGGGTCAGACCTCATCTCAACTGACACACCTCTGTCAGTAGCCCTTGTCTAAAGCATCTCCAAAGCATTGAAAACAGGTCATTCCCCGCGCATGGCCTGCCCATTTAAGGAGATCCTACTGACATGACCTATGCCGAAAACCTCTGGCTCTTCTCCGCCCTGCTGGCGGGCATCATCATCGTGCCCGGCATGGACATGATCTTCGTCATCGCCAATGGCCTGACCGGCGGCCGCCGCGCAGGCATGGCCGCCACATCCGGCATCATGCTCGGCGGCGTCTTCCACACGCTTTTCGGCACTGTCGCCGTGACAGTCCTCTCGACGCTGGTCCCGCAGCTTGCCGGCCCCATGCTGGTGATCGGTTCGGCCTACATGATCTGGATCGGCTATACGCTGGCCAGAAGCGCCATCGTCATCGACGGCATTGAAGCCTCAAACCTGCACCGGACGGCCCGCATCTTCGGCCAGGGACTGATCACCTGCCTGCTCAACCCAAAGGCCTGGCTCTTCATCCTCGCCGTCTATCCGCAATTCATGCGCCCCGAATACGGCCCCTTCTGGCGTCAGGCGCTCGTCATGGGCGCGCTCACCCTCATGCTGCAGGGGCTGGTCTATGGCGGGCTTGCTTTCGCTGCGGCCAAGGGGCGGGATGCGCTGGTCTCGAAGCCTGAAGTCACCATCTGGATCGGCCGCGCCGCCGGCTGGCTGCTGGTTGCCGTGGCGGCGCTGATGCTGGTGGAAGGGTGGAGGAGTTGGTGAGCAACCGGGCAGGCGGAGCGGGGCAGGGGTCTTAAAGCCCCACCGCCTTTCGCAGTGCCTCGTTCATCCGTGATTGCCAGCCGTCACCGCTCGCCTTGAAGCGATCGATCACTTCCTGGTCGAGCCGCAGGCTGATCGCCTTCTTCGGGTTCTCCGCCTTCGGTCGCCCGGCGAGCTTGCGGTCGATTGCCTCCGCGAGATCCGGAAACACCTCGCGGAAGGGGCGGAACTCCTTCAATTCCTCTTCCGTCATTTCCGGGTTGTCGGGATCAGACGCAATCATCGCCTGAATATCGGCCTCTTCCGCGTCCGTAAGCGGGCGGGCCGATGAGAATTTGTCCTTCATGCCTCGCTCCTTTCCCTGCGGCTAGCCGGACGCTTGGAGATGATCGAAATCGCTTTTCGTCCCATCGGAAGGAAGACCTCGGCGACGATCAGTCGTCCTTTGAGTTCTCCAATCGCAATCGCCCGATCGCTTTTGGCGGGCCGGATCGCAGCGTTGAGGAAAAACGACAGATCGAGCTCGGCAAAGTCGAGGCTGTGCTTCGCCAGATTCCGCTGCCGCTTCGGTTCATCCCAGACAATCACCATAGTTTATGTATATACGGAAATTCCGCAAGCCGGCATCCTGCGATTTGAGGGCTTTTCGCTCACCCCCGCTGTGGCAACAGGATCACCGCTGCGCCGACAAGGCAGATCGCGGCACCCGTCAGGTCGAAGCGATCCGGCCGCTGCCCCTCGATCAGCCAGAGCCAGCAAAGCGACGCGGCGATATAGACCCCGCCATAGGCGGCATAGGCGCGGCCCGCTGCCTCGGAGGGGACCAGTGTCAACAGCCACGCGAACAGCGCAAGCGACAGAAGGCCGGGCACGAGCCAGAGCGGCGAGCGGTCGAGTTTCAGCCAGGCCCAGAAGGCAAAACATCCGGCGATTTCGGCAAGGGCAGCCAGCGGATAGATCAGCAAGGTCATGGGCGCCATCCTGCCATCTCATCGGCGAGGGCGGAAGGGCATAATGGCATGAGGTCAGAGGCTCAGGCGGATCGGCCCTGCAGGTTGAGCACATGACAGACGCGCGGCAGAAGCTCCGCTTCCTTCGGGAAGCAGACGAAGAAGCCCTGCACGCTGTCGAAGCCGAGCTGCACGGCGATTTCCATCTGGTCTTCGTTCTCGACACCGGCTGCCGTGACGATCATGCCGAGATCGTGGCCGAGCGCGATGACATGGCGCACGATCGCCTTGTCGACGGCATTGGTGAGCGCGCTGCGCATCAGCGAATGGTCGATCTTCAAGCGCCGGAAGCTGTGGTTGCGGAGCGCCGTAAGCCCTGCATGGGTCGCGCCGAAATTGTCCATGGCCAGCGAAAAGCCGCAGTAATGCAAGGCTTCGAGCGCCAGGCTGACCGGCTTTGCCAGCGGGCCATAGAAAGCCGGCTCTGCAACCTCGATCTCCAGCATATCGGGTGTCAGGCCAAAACCCTGCACCATATCGGTCAACCGCAGGGCAAAATCGCCGGAACACAGATCGAAGGCCGTGGCATTGACACTGATCCGCCCCATGTCGTGGCCCTCGGCCCGCCAACGCGCCGCCTGGCGCAGTGTCGTCGACAGCACGAAATCGCGGATCGACAGCGACATCATGGGATCGCGAAAGACGGCGCGGAAGTCCTGCGCGGCCGCCAGTCGACCCGGCGCGATGCGCCAGCGCAGCAGTGTTTCCACACTGTCCACTTCCCGGTTGTCGACGGAATAGATGGGTTGGTAGGTGAGCTCAAAGCGTCCGCGTTCCAGCGCGCGCTTTGCATTGTTGACCAGAACGACGTGATCCAGACTGCTGTCCAAGCTCGACCCCATGAATTCCCGGAGACAGGTCCGCGAATTGTATCAGTGATGAGTATATATCAGGTATGGTTGCACGGAAGTGAACAAAAACCCGCCGATAACGGCGAGCTTTCGTCACTCAGTTCTTGTGGCGCGCGAGAAAAACGCGAGCCTTCACCGGCGAAGACTGCCGAGGATACCGCGAACCAAGGCACGGCCAACCGAGGTCGCAACGGAGCGTGCCGCACTTTTCATGGCGGCCTCGATCACCGTTTCGCGCTGATAGCCGCCGGAGCGTTTCGTCGTTGTCGTCTTGCGGCTGTTCTGCGTCTCCTCGGGCTCGTCGCCGAAGCCGGGCAGGGTCCAGCGACCGGCAGCGCTGTCACCGCTGTCACCGCTTTCCGCCTTCTCCTCCGCCGCGCGCCGCGCTGCCTCGGCGTCTGCGGCCTTCTTCGCCCGGGCGGTGAGGATCTCGTAAGCCGATTCCGAATCGAGATCGATGTCGTATTGCCCGGCGACCGGCGACAGGTTCATCACCTTCTGCCGCGTGGCGTCGTCAATCGGTCCCACCTTGCCCGAGGGCGGGCGGATCAGCGTCCGCTCGACCATGGAAGGAATGCCCTTGGCTTCGAGCGTCGACACCAGCGCCTCGCCGATGCCGAGCTGGGTGATGGTATCCGCACAGTCGAAAGCGGGGTTGGGCCGGAAAGTGTCGGCCGCTGTCTTCACCGCCTTCTGCTCCCGCGGCGTATAGGCGCGAAGCGCGTGCTGCACCCGGTTGCCGAGCTGGGCGAGCACGGTTTCCGGCACATCGAGTGGGTTCTGCGTGACGAAATAGACGCCGACGCCCTTGGAACGGATCAGCCGCACCACCTGCTCGACCCGCTCGATCAAGACCTTCGGCGCGTCGTTGAAGAGAAGATGCGCCTCGTCGAAGAAGAACACGAGCTTCGGCTTGTCGAGATCGCCCACCTCAGGCAGTTCCTCGAACAGCTCAGAGAGCAGCCAGAGCAGGAAGGTCGCGTAAAGACGCGGGTTCATCATCAGCTTGTCGGCGGCCAGAATCGAAATCGCCCCGCGCCCGTCATGGGTGGTGCGCATGATGTCGGTCACCTTGAGCGCCGGCTCGCCGAAGAAATTCTCCGCGCCCTGCTGCTCGAGGATCAACAATCCCCGTTGAAGTGTCGCGATCGAAGCCTTGGAGATGAGACCGAACTGGCTCGAAAGTTCGGACGTGTGTTCGGCCATGTAATTGAGCAGCGCCTGCAGATCCTTGAGATCCATCAGCGGCAGCCCACCCTCATCGGCAATCTTGAAGGCGATGTTGAGCGCGCCTTCCTGTGCCTCCGAAGCGTTCATCAGGCGCGAGAGCAACAACGGTCCCATCTCGGCGACGGTGGTGCGCACCCGATGGCCCTTCTCGCCATAGAGATCCCAGAAGATGACGGGGAATTCGGCGGGTGCGTAATCGGTGAAGCCGATCTGTGTCGCACGTTGCGTGATCCAGTCCTTCGGCTCGCCCATGGCGGCAACGCCGGAAAGGTCGCCCTTGATATCGGAGGCAAAGACGGGAACGCCGGCCTCGGAAAAGCTCTCGGCCAGCACCTGTAGCGTCACCGTCTTGCCGGTGCCGGTTGCGCCGGTGACGATGCCGTGGCGGTTGCCGTATTTCAGCGCCATGTATTCAGCCTTGTTCAGGCTGTCGTCCGGGTTGCGGCTGGTGCCGAGATAGAGCGAGCCTTCTTGCAGCATGCGGACGTTTCTCCCATCGTCATCAGGACTTCAGCTTGCTCTTATAGGAGGAGTGTGGAACATCGACAACGGTCGGATGTCTCACATTGGTACGGTCCTTGGCGTCAAGGCGGTCTCGGGTGCTCTGCCGGGTCCGTCCTGTCCCCGGCAATTTTTGTCACCCCAGGGCTGGACCGCTTGAGTTCACCGTGAACATCCATTACGTTGACGTTAACGTCAAAATCGCCTCAGGAGGACTTCGAGAATGAGCGAAATCGTCACCCGCATCGCCGACAGTGTCGGCATTTCCCCGGAAAAGGCTGAAACAGCCCTTGGCATGATGCTCGGCTTCCTGCAGCGCGAAGCAGCCGACGGCCCGGTCGCCCGCATGATCGAAGCCATCCCCGGTGCCGCCGAACTGGTCGCCAAGCACAATGGCGAAGGCTCTGGCGGCGGCGGCCTGCTCGGCGGCCTGATGAGCGCCATCGGCGGCGGCGGCATCATGGGCCTCGGCCAGCAGCTGATGTCGCAAGGCCTCGGCATGGGCGAAATCTCGACGCTCGCCAAGGAAACCATGGCGGTTGCCCGCGAATATGCCGGCGCGGATGTTGTCGACGAGGTCGTGGCCTCGGTTCCGGGTCTCAGCCAGTTCGTCTGAGACGAGCAGCAGGGTTTGAAATGACAAAGCCGCCGGGGCAACCTGGCGGCTTTTTTCGTGTTTGTGGCCGCTCGTCGCCGCGGCGTAGCGGCGCTGGCGGCTCCTCCTCTCCCCTCGGGGAGAGGAGGCCGAGCGCAGCGGAGGCCGGGTGAGGGGGGAGCCACACGTGACGTGTCATCCTGCGGTTGCGGGCGGTCAAACGCGCAGCTAGTCTCGCGATTACCTTGAAACCCTGGGGCGACCATGCTGATCCGAACCTATGCCGACATCGAGAAGCTAGAAGGTGAGGAAGCGCTCAGCGAAGCCGAGAGAACGCTGGTTGAAAACTGCAAGATCGGAGAAGTCACTGTACTCGGCGATGGCAGCCTGCCGGACGGGCCGAGCACCGTTCGCACCATCCGCGCTGGTTTGTTGCGATATCTGATCTTGGGCGGGTGCATCAGATGTCGGTTGCATGAACAAGGCGTTGTGCTGGTAGGCGCTTGGATCAAGGACAAAGTAGACTTGGAATTCGCGCAAGCGAACGCGGTAACCTTGATGAGATGTGGCTTTGAGGAAGCCGTCGCAGCACATCAGACCAGCTTTCAAATTCTGGTGCTGAAAGGTAGCCGATTGCCCGATCTTCGTGCTGGGGGAGCAACAATCAAGGGCAATGTGTCTCTTGAAGGGTTGAAATGCCAAGACGGGGTTTTGCTGTCAGGTGCAGAGATCGGGGGGCACCTCTTATGCAATGGAGCAAATCTAAACGGCGGCGAGGGCAAGGCCCTGAATGCTCAAGGCGCCACAATTAAAGGTGGCGTCTTCCTTCGGGGGCTGAAATGCCACGGTGAGGTCTCGTTCCACGGCGCTAAGATCGATGGTGAACTTGATTGTCAGAGTGCAGAACTAACCGGGCGGAAGGGCATGGCTCTGAATGCCCAGGATGCTGCTATCAATCAGAGCGTGTTTCTGGATGGACTAAAGGGCTATGGTGAGCTTTGCCTCTCCGGCGCAAAGATAGGCGGCCAACTTTCATGTGATTGTGCGGAACTGACGGGAGTAAATGGCAGAGCGCTGAATTCTCTGGGTGCCACAATCAGCGGTGGCGTCGTCCTTGGTTGGTTGATTAGTCATGGTGAAGTCTCGTTCGCCAGTTCCGAAATCGGCGGGCAGTTTTCATGCCAAGGTGCTGAACTGAACGGACAGACGGGCAAGGCCCTGAACGGCCAAGGCATGATAGTCAGGGATGGCTTCTTCTGGCGGCAGGTCAAATCCGTAACCGGAAGCATCGATCTCAACGGAGCACATCTTGGCGATCTAGTGGACGACCAGCAGAGCTGGGACCTTGTCTGTGACCTAAACCTCGTCAGCATGACATACGAGAGCCTTATCGGTACTTCCGATCTTTCCTTCCGAAAAGCATGGCTTCTCAAAGGTGCGGGGTCGAACGGACAATTCCACCCCCAACCCTACCAGCAACTCGCCAAGTTCTACCGCGAAACCGGCCACCGCTACGAGGCCCGCGAAATCCTCGTCGCCAAAGAGATCGAACAGCGAAAGGCGACACGCAAGGCCATTCGAGAAGGTAAGGCTCGCACAGAAAGCTGGTTTATCCCTGATGTCTTGGTCTCTTTGAATTTCCTCTGGGACCGGATTACGCGCTACATCGCCGGCTACGGTTACAAACCCTGGCTCAGCCTTGGCTGGCTCGCAGGCATGATAGGCATCATCTGGATTGCCGCCTTCCTCACCTGGAACGCCGGCGATTTCGCGCCCAACTCCGCCGTCGTCCTCACATCCCCAGACTGGAAGGCCATCGCCGACGGCCCCTCTGAAAACCCTGCCGCCGATTGGACCGACGCCGTTGCCCCCGGCAAGGACTACGAAACCTTCTATTCTTTCGCCTATGCTCTCGATGTCGTCGTGCCCGTGCTCGACCTCGGTCAGACCGATGCCTGGGCACCATCCCCGGCGCGTGGCGAGTGGGGCTACTGGATGTTCTACCTCCAGAAGATGTTCATCGTCGCAGGCTGGGTCGTCACCGCCATCGCCGCCGCCGCCATCTCCGGCATGATCCGCCGCGACGACTAATCGCCTCACATCCCCTCATGCGGCGTGGCGATTGCCACCCGCGATGGTGCCACCTGGAAATCCCGGGGCAGCATGCGGTGATGCGCCATCACCATCTGGCAGGCGCTGCGGGCGTCTTGGCGCAGGTCGTGATGGATGACGAAGGTCAGGCGGCCCTCCGCCAACAGCGCCCTGTTATCGGCGTCGAGGTCATGGGCGGCGATGACGTCGATCCGGCGCCGCTCCTCGGCAAAGGCGCGCAGGATCGCCCGGTTGCCGCCGCCGATCGAATAGACGGCGCGGATCTCGGGATCCGCGACAAGCGCCGCCTTCACCAGCCTTTCCGTCGTGCGGTCGACGCCGAACCCCTCTGATATCGTCACGATGCCAAGATGCGGCGCGTCCTTTTTGAGCGCATCGCGAAAGCCGCGCTGGCGCTCTTCCTCACCGGAAAAACGGGCGCTCGACAGTGTGACAAGCACCTTGCCCGCAGCCGCCCCTGCCATGCGGGCAAGCAGATAAGCGGCCGTCGCCCCCGCCACCCGATTGTCCATGCCGACATAACCCTGCCGCACAGTGGCGGGCAGGTCGGTCACCAGCGTCACCACAGGAATGCCGCTCGCCATCAGCTCGGCCGCCATCTCCGCGATCGCCGGCGTCGAGGGCACCTTGACGACGACGCCATGGCTGCCGCGCCGGCGGATGCGCTTGAGGATGGCGAGAAGATCGCGCTCCTCCATGGTCTCGGCCACGTGAAAGCGCGCCGACAGCGAAGCCGGCCGCATGCCCGGCAGCTCGGCATCGAAGGCCGCCCGCACGGCGTTCGAAAATCGCTGCGGCGTTTCCATCACCACGTCGATGACCAGGCGCCGCCCGCCGATGCGTGCCTCGGCATATTGCCGCTCCAGTTCCGCGATCGCCGCCTCGATGCGAAGCCCCGTCGCCTTCGCCACATGCCCGCGTCCGTGCAGGGCTCGATCGACGGTGGCAAGACTGAGGCCCGATTGCAGGGCAATGTCCTTGAGCGGAAAGGGCGGGCGCATGGGGTCGGCCTTGAGGTGTTTTTGAGGTGTTTTGCCGCTCATCTCTCACTCGTTGCCTGACTATGGTCAAGCGGGATGAGGAATTCGGGAGGACATCATGGACCAGAGAACACTGACCAGTCGTCGCCGCGACAAGGTCTGGCTCGACAGCCAGGCCGGCGATATCGAGGCCTTCAAGGCGCTGGTGGCGCAAAAGACCAGGCGCGAAGACTGGCCATTCGCCGCCGGCGTCGAGAAGAACGTGCTCCTCTATGATGGATCGGCCGTGCGCGACATCGCCCGCGACCCGGAGGCCCGCCGCGACTTGATGGCCGAGTGGGTCGAAGCTTTCTCGATCGGCCCCGGCGTCATCGTCATCCGCAATGCCATTGCCGATCTTGCGGTCGTCGATCGCGCCACCGAAGTCTTCAACGCGATCGTCCAGGCCGAGAAGGAAGGCGGCAAGGCCGCCGCCGACCATTTCGCCAAACCCGGCGCCAATGACCGCATCTGGAATTCGCTGCAGAAACACGCGCTCGCTGACCCCGACAATTTCGCCCGCTACTATGCCTCGGACGCGATCGCCATGGCGTCGGAAGCCTGGCTCGGCCGGGGCTACCAGATGACGGCTCAGATGAACCGGGTGAACCCCGGCGGCAAGGCGCAGGTCCCGCATCGCGATTATCACCTCGGCTTCATGTCGCCGGAACAGATGCAGGCCTATCCGGGCCATATCCATGCCGTTTCGCCGCTGCTCACCCTGCAGGGCGCGGTCGCCCATTGCGACATGCCGGTCGAGAGCGGCCCGACGCTCTTCCTGCCCTATTCGCAGTCCTTCTTCGAAGGTTATCTCGCCTTTGGTCGTCCGGACTTCCAGGCCGTCTTTGCCGAGCAGCATGTGCAGCTGCCGCTGTCGAAGGGGGACGCCGTCTTCTTCAATCCGGCCCTGATGCACGGCGCCGGCAACAATGTGTCTGATGACATCTGGCGCATGGCAAACCTGCTGCAGGTCTCCTCCGCCTTCGGCCGCGCCATGGAAAGCGTCGACCGCGATGCCATGTGCAAGGCGGTCTATCCGGCGCTGCTGGCGGCCGAGAGGAAGGGCGCGCTGACCTTGGCCGAAATCGCCAATGCCATGGCCGCAACGGCGGAAGGCTATGCCTTCCCGACCAACCTCGACAGCGATCCGCCGGTCGGTGGCCTTGCGCCGAAGACGCAGAACACCATGATGGCGGAAGCGCTCAAGGCGGGCATGGAACCGGAAGCCTTCGCGGCGCTCGTCGAGACACAGGCTGCCAAGCGCAGGGCATGAGGACCACAATGGGAAGACTGGACAACAAGATCGCCGTCGTCACCGGCGGCACACAGGGGCTCGGCGCGGAAGTCGCCCGGCTGTTTGCCGAGCGCGGTGCAAAGGGCCTGGTCATCTGCGGTCGCAGCCGCGACAAGGGTGAGGCCAAGGCGCGTGAGATCACCGAGCGCTACGGCACCCCGGTGCATTTCATCTCAGCCGATCTCGGCGAAGTCGCCGACTGCCGCCGCGTGATTGCCGCGGCCGACGAAAAATTCGGCCGCATCGACGCGCTGGTCAATGTCGCCGCCATCACCGATCGCGGCACCATCCTCGACACCGACGAAGCGCTGTTCGACCGCATGTTCGCGATCAACACCCGCGCGCCCTTCTTCCTCATCCAGGATGCGGTGAAGCTGATGTTGCGCGATGGCGTCGAGGGCACCATCGTCAACATCTCCTCGATGTCCGCAATGGCCGGCCAGCCCTTCATAGCCGCCTATTGCGCCTCCAAGGGCGCACTCGACACCTTGACCCGCAATGTCGCCTTCGGCCTTTTGAAGAACCGCATCCGCTGCAATGCCCTCAACATCGGCTGGATGGCGAGCGACGGCGAAGATCGCATCCAGCGGGAATATCACGGCGCGCCCGCCGACTGGCTGAAGGAAGCGGCCGCCCGCCAGCCCTTCGGCCGCCTCGTCGATCCGGCCGAGGTCGCCCGCGCCTGCGCCTATCTGTCGTCGGAGGAAAGCGGCCTGATGACGGGCGCCACGATCAATTTCGACCAGTCGATCTGGGGCGCCTATGAGGACAGCCCGCACCCGAAGGAAAAGATGACGCTCTGAGGGGAGGCGAGGGAAGTCGCGGAACCCCCGACGTGGCTTCCCTCACAGGCCGAACCGGATCACATAGCGCGTGCCGCCGTCCATCTCGCGGGTGATCTCGCCGCCCACCTGCTTGACGAAGGCATCGACGAGGCGGGTGCCGGAGCGCCGCGCGGTCTCCTCCTCCATGCCGATGCCGTCATCGGCAATGGTGAGGCTGGCCTGGCCGTCGTTTTCAGCTGTCAGCGTCAGGCGGATCGTGCCGGTCTCTCGGTCGGCAAAGGCATGTTTCACCGCATTGGTCACCAGTTCCAGCGCAGCAAGCGCCAGCGGCGAGGCCCGGTCGGCAGGCAGGAGAATGCCGCTCGGCAGAACCGCTTGGAGCGTGATGGCCCGGTCTTCCGGCACCAGCGTCGCCGGATCGCAGGCGCGGGTCAGGAGCTCGCCGAGATCGATTTTCTCGCCGTGGCTGGAGCGGTAGAGCAGGTCATGCACCTCGGCCAGCGCTCTGACCCGCATCTGCAGCGCCTGCACGTCGAAGCTGCCGCGTCGGGCCTGCATGTTGATGAGGCTCGTCACCAGCGCGAGATTGTTTTTCACCCGATGATTCATCTCGCGCATGAGTTCGGCCCGTTGATGCGCGAGGTTCTCAGCTTCTGCCCGCTTCAGCGCCTGCCGGTCGCTTTCGCGCTGTGCCAGCATGCTGCGTCTCGCAAGCGACGTCGCAACCAGCGTGAAGGCGCTGATGGCAAGCATCAGCAGCCAGACGGGCAGGGCGCTGCGGATGGTGGCTGCGCGGATACCGTCGATCGGCACACCGAAATTGGCGACGAGGGGTATGCCACCGAGCCGGCTGAAGGCGTAGATGCGCCTGATACCGTCGGAGATCGCCAGCGCCTCGTAAACCCCTTCATTGCCGAGCGCCATGTTCTGTCGCGCCTGCGTGTCCGGGGTAAGGAAGATAGGCTCGGACGGGACCTGTCGGACCAGGAGCTTGCCGTCGTCGCGGGTAAGCGACGCCGCCTCATTATCCTGCGCTGCGACATCGCGCAGGAAGGTGCGGCTGGTGTCGGTGGCGATCGAGGAGACGATCATGCCGCGGAAATCATTGGTGACGAAGGGTGTCGCCACGATGATCGCGTCCTCGCCGCCCGGTTCCAGCTTGATCCGGTCAATATAGAGCCGGCTGCCTTCCCGGATCGCATCGACATAGTCGCGCGCGCCCATCGGCGTATCGACGGGGAAGGCACGGCTCGAAGCAATCATCCGCCCCTCGTCGCTGATGACAGCCAGTCCGAAATTATCCGGCTGGCGACCGTCAAGGCCGGCGAGAAAACTGTGAAAGACTTCTGAAAGCAGGAACTCCGCCGGCTCGCCGTTCACCCGGCTGCGGGCCGCGCCATGCTTGATGATCTCGGTCTCGATCAGGCGCTGCGAGTATTGACGCACAAGCGTGACGGTATCGACCGCATGATCGGTGGCGATCGCCTTCTGCTCCTGCCAGGCGATCCCGCCCCAGATCAGCCCGCCAACGACCGGGATCAGGACACTCCCGATTTGAATGGTCCGGAACCAGCGTAACACCATGTCGGGACCCCAGACTGCCAAGCCGTGCGCCCTTTCGAAATTGCGTCGAAAATTGTTCAAGGCTGTCCTTATAGAGCAGTTTGGAACCACCATTGCAACACGATGACCGGTCTGCCGCGACAGTTTCGCCGCCGTGGGAAGGAACGAATTGCGTCAACCGCCGTTCGACAAGGAGATAAAAACCCAAGGACATTCAAGGAGAAAGACGATGACGTCTGACCATGAAAACCATCGCGAGGAAGGCGTTCGCAAGCTGCCCGAGACCACTGGCACCACACCCCGCAACGATGCCCTGCGCGAGGCGAACCGGCTCGGCTCCGACACCTACCTGGTGGATCAGGATATGGAAGACAGCGACCAGCGCGAGGGACAGGACGGCCCTGACGGTCGCCCATCGCCGCTTGCCAACGCCGATAATCCGCAGCGCTGAATGACCGGGAAGGAGCGAAGGCATGGACTGGCAGGAGATGCTGTTTCAGGGCTGGACAGGCATGGCGCGCACCATATTTGTTGGAACGCTCGCCTATATCACCCTGGTGCTCTTCCTGCGCATCTCCGGCAAGCGAACGCTCGCGAAGCTCAATGCCTTCGATCTGGTGGTGACGGTGGCGCTCGGCTCGACGCTCTCTGCCGTTCTCCTGCAGGAATCGATTGCGCTCGCCGAAGGGGCAACGGCGCTCGGATTGCTGATCTTCCTGCAATACATCGTCACGTTCGCCTCGGTTCGATCGAAAAGCGTGGCGAAGGCCATCCGCTCGGAGCCGACACTTCTCGTACGCAACGGCAGTTACTGCCACGACGCCATGATGCGACAGCGCATCACCGAAGACGAGATCATGAGCGCGGCCCGCTCCAATGGCCGCGAAAGTCTCGATGAGGTAGCGGCCGTGGTGCTGGAGAGTGACGGTACGCTCAGCATCATCGGCAAGCCGGGATGATCACGCCTTTTCATCCTCTCCGCCGTCCGTCTTGCCGCGATGCAGGCTTTGTTCGCCGCCTTTGCCCTGCCAGGGCCAGCGACCGGAAATCTCCACCTCCAGCGACAGACTGAGAAAGGTTCTGATGATGACGATCACGCCGAGCACCAGCACCGAATCGAGTGTCGGCTCGATCGCCACCGTATTGATGATGTCGCCGGCCACCATCAGCTCGAGCCCGAGCAGGATCGCCCGTCCCATGCCGGCCCTCAGATCCCCGTAGGCGTCCAGGCCGCGCGGGCTCTTCAGATAGGCAAATCCCGAGACGGTAATGCCGATGACGATAACCGCGACGCCGACGGCCTCGATCGCCCGGGTGATGATGTGCATGATGCTGACGAAATCCATGGATCCGGCTCCCCTTTGATAAGGATGCAACGTAGTCCCGGCCGATCGGTTTCCACAATCGACAGCAGTGACGGCACCTTTCGCCGCGTCGCGCGTTGATGAGACGAACACCTTTCATCACGAAAAGCAGGGAGACCAAGATGCAGGATTTCGATCTGAGCGCCATGAGCAAAGACGAGCTCGACCGCCTGATTGCCGATGCGACCCGCGAACGCGAAACGCGCAGCAATCCGGATGAACGCAAGGCTGATGCCGATGGGGTCCGCGGCCAGGACGTCAACGATCCGAACCACGGCGCCATCACCACGCCCGCCCCGCATCAGGTCCGTGACCAGGGGCCGAAGGGTCTGGAGCCGGGCGCACGCGTTGAAGGAAGCCGCGTGATCGATGCCGACGAGGCCGCAGGCACTGATATCGAGCACGCCGCCCGCCGCGTCGTCTGACGAAAAGCGTCTGACAGGAAGAGTCTCGATGGCCAGCCCCCGGCCATCCGGCCGCCATGCATCGCCCCCGGATGCATGGCGGCCATTCTTTTGGTCAGTTTCGAAGCCCTTTTCGAAGCCTTCTTTTGCAAAGACCGGAAGCGTCTGAACCGACGCAGGTGCCGTCGCGCGAACCCACCACATTGCCAGCGGGAACTCGCCGCGCTAGACCGGGCCGGTGATCACAGCATTCGCCGCCTATACAGCCCTTTTCCTGGCAGCCTTCCTCGCCGCGACCATCGTCCCGGCGCAGTCCGAGGCCGTGCTGGTCGGCCTGATCCTCGCCGAAGATCAGCCGGTTGTCCTGCTGCTTCTCGTCGCGACGACAGGCAATGTGCTGGGCTCGGTCGTCAACTGGCTGCTTGGCCGCTTTATCGAGCATTTCCGCGACCGGCCCTGGTTTCCCGTCTCAGAACAAAAGCTCGCTCGCGCCGAAGCCTGGTACCGGCGCTTCGGCATCTGGTCGCTGCTCTTGTCCTGGGTGCCGATCATCGGCGATCCCTTGACGGTCGTCGCCGGCCTCCTGCGCACGCCGTTTCTCACCTTCCTGATCCTCGTCACGATCGCCAAGGCCGGGCGCTATGCGGTTCTGGCGTTCCTGACATTGCAGGTCTCCACCTGAGCCATCTGCCATCAACCGGGTCATTATAAGTCGAGCTTGCTAAAATTCGAATGGATGTGTTGTCGAGATTGTCAAATCCGCGTGAAATTCTGGCGTCGGAACTTCGTCACTGCGCCCAACCGATCAGCGCGGAGGAAACTTATGCGGATCTCGAACTCGGCAGTTGTCGCCACATTTGCTATCGCTCTGGCGACCGCACCCTTCGGGCTTTCTCCCGATCATTACAGCCTCTCCGAAAAGACTGCCCTCGCCAAGGATAACGGCGGTGGTAACGGTGGTGGCAATGGTGGCGGTGGCGGCAACGGCGGAGGAAATGGTGGCGGTAACGGCGGCGGTGGCGGCAATGGCGGCGGCGGTGGCGGCAGCAATGGAGGTGGCAATGGTCGCAGCGCCGAGACCCGCGAAGCAAAGTCCTCAGAGCGTGGAAAATCTCCCGGCAAGGCCGGCGAGAGGGGCAAGACGGGTAATTTCTTCACCGATGCATTCGCGACACTGACAGGCAAGGCCCAGAGCGTGGAGCGTCGCCAGGGGCGCACCGAAACAAAGTCTGCCACTCGCCAACCGCTCGAGCCGATCACCACGCTCGCCTCGGTGCCCAAGATGAAGCCTGCCGTCGGACCGCTCAGGGCAGAACTCGCCGGATTGAACTCGCTCAATCGCAACTATCGCGCCTATCTCAACAGCTCCGATCCCCGCATGAGCGCGATCAGGAATTATGTCACCGCCTATGCCACCTATGAACTGGCCAGCGGTATCGACACGGTGCCGACAGATGCGGCGCTTGACGACGAGGCGCTGAGGGCGGCCCTTCAGGCCGCAGCATAGCCAGGTGCCGTCGTCGACGACGCAACGCTCGAATGGGCCAAGGAGCTTCTCGGTGTCGGTCCAGCCGTCGGCAAGATCGATGAGATCCGGGAAGAACTTGCTGCGGCAATGCCGGTCGAGCCGGTCGTTGTTCCCGTGCTGGATCCCGTTGTCGATCCTGTGACGGACCCGGCCCCCGATCCGGCTGACGAGATGGTCACTGCGCCGGATCCGCTGGCGCCAACGTCTGCCGATGATGTCGTCCTGCCGACCGATACCACCGACACCGCAAGCGTCACGCCTTAAGTCAAAGGTGCCGCTCAGGCGGTAAACTTCACGCCTGCTGCCGTCGCCGCCGAAATCAGGGCTCTGCGACCATCCTCTTCCTTGGCTTTGCCCTGCGCGACGGCGCCGAGCACCAGAAGGGCCTTATCCAGCGCCTCGCTCTCCTCTTCCGGCCAGTCCTCGATCAGCGCCCAGGAGGCGCCGAGTGAACTGTCGACCACAACATCCTCGCCCTCTTCGCCGATCCCGTGCAGGATCACGGGCTTGCTCCAGGTCTTCGTCATCAGCGTTTTCATCTTTCGTGAAGTCAGTGGCGCGTCAGCGCCGGATCGTGGCGGTCTCTATAGCGGTCACGATGCCATCACGCCAGATACGCTCGGTTTGTCTAGGCCACGATAAAGAGCCGGGGCAAGGCTAGCGCGGCCCGTCCGCCCGCCATCGGCGGATAGTCGCGCACACGCGCAAGCAGATCCCGCGCCGGCCGCGTTCGTTCGTCCTCGAACTGCAGATATTGCGCGCTGACCAGTTCATCCGGCAATCTCGACGAGTCCCGAAAGCGACGACAACACCTTGTCGGGTGCAAAATCGGCGTATTCGTTCGGCGCACCGCTTCTGTTGATCCAGTGGCAGGTCATGCCGAAGGCCTTGGCACCGGCAATGTCCCAGCGGTTCGAGGACTGGAAGGCGATATCCGGGGCGGCAATCTTGTAGGCCGAGGTGACCAGCGCATAAGCCGCAGGCGCCGTCTTGTAGATCTTCAAGGGCTCGACCGAGAAGATGTCGTCGATCAAGTGCCCAATCCGGGCCGCAACAACCGCTTCATCCAGCATGGTGGGCGTGCCGTTGGAGAGGATCGCGATCCGTGCCCCGGTCTTGCGCAACGCCGCCAGCACCTCTGGCACCTCTGCAAAACAGTCGAGCTTGCGATAGGCGTCGAGCAGATCCGCCCGCAAGCCCTTGTCGACACCGGGAAACCGCGCGAGGCAAAAGTCGAGCGCATCTTCGGTCAGCGCGCGAAAGTCCCGGTACTGCCCCATCAGACTGGTCACCCAGGTATATTCCAGCTGCTTCACCCGCCAGAGATCGGAGAGCGCCGGGGCATCCGGCCCGATCGCCGTCGCATGCCGGCGCACGGCTGCATGCACGTCAAAGAGAGTGCCATAGGCATCGAAGACATAGGCTTGGCGCCCGGACCCGGTCCTGGCGTCAGCATGGGATGCGATCGCGTCTGTCATGAAACGTCCTCCTTGAAAGGAGGGTAGGGCTCAGGCGTCTGCCGTTCAAGCGGGCAGGGGCCAACCTCTGACCACAATCAGCTGCGGCGTGCCGCGAGCCGCTTTCGGTCGTGTTCGACGGTCGAAAAGCCGCGGGTCGTCAGCCGGAACTGGCGCTTCTGAAACTCGCCCCTGATCTCGATCAGCCCCTGTTCCTCGGCCTCGCCCAGGGTCTTCAGGCTGGTGCCCTTCGGCGGCGTCTGCCAGTCCCGGCCTTGAGCCGCATGCAGCAATACCATGATCTTGATCATCGGGGTCTCTCTCTGGGCACGGCCGATCTCCCGCTGCCCGGTCGGGCGCTCGATCAGTTGACGCAGCTACACGACGATAACTGCAAGTCAGCACTTCAATTGTAATCGCCTGCTGCTATGCCTGAGCTTTACAGAGGCGTCGATCCAAAAAATGAGTTCCCCGGGCCATCTCTGGCCCGGAAGCCGAGTGCGGCGTCCGCTACCCACCCAGATCCTGATCAATCTCCGTCAGCGCCCGGTCCACATGCCCCTCGAAGACAAGCGTCTCTTCCTCGGTGATAATAAGGATCTCCGGCGCGCCGCGCACGCGCACATGTTGCGATTGCGCCAGCCCCTCGTCGAGGCCGCGTGTCAAGAGATCCATGAAACGTGTGCCGGGGCCGGTGATCGCGATCGGCATGGTCTCCTCGGCGAGGCTCAGCATGCGTGACAATCCCTGGCCAAGCGCAAGTCCTGCCTGGCGGAAGGCATATTCGGAGGCGCGGTGTCCCTGGCGGGCGCGGCTTGCGATCTTCTCCATCTCGGCAAGCGGCACGAATTTCGCCGGGATCGTGTCCGGCGGCACTTCGAATGCCATGCGCAGGATGCCGTAAAAGCCGGCAGAGGCCTCGATGCAGCCAATCGCGCCGCAGCGACAGAGCTTGCCGTCGCTCGCATGCAGCATATGGCCGAAATTCGGCGCCCGGATTTCGAGATCGCCATGCTGGTCGCGATAGGCAATCCCGAGCCCGATCGAATGGCCGAGCGACAGCGTGGCAAGCGAGGCGAGCGGTGCGCCCCTGTTCTTCTCCAGCCTGAGCGCCAGCGCATGGGTGACGAGCAGGCTCTCGTTGAAGAGGTGGATCCGGCTGCCGCTGAAGCCGGAAAGCGCCGTCACGAAGTCGAGTTCCTGATAGCCGAACACCGGCGACCACAGAAGCTTCGCCCCCTCCCGGTCCACCAGCCCCTTGCTGGAGATCGAGATGGTCGAGATCGAAGACGCTGGCAGGCGCGACCGCTGGATCAGGCGCTCAAGCGCCGCCCGGAAGCCCTCAATGAAGTGCTTGGGCGATTCCGCCCCCTGTTCGCGCGCCTCCTCGAATCGGTCGATCATCGTGCCGCGATAATCGGCGAGCGAATATTGCACCGCATGCGAGGAGATGCGCACCGCAATCACATGGGCGGCGTCACGGCGACGGGCAAAGAGTGCCCGCGGACGTCCGCGCTGGCCGGCATTCGCCACCTCGCGCCGTTCCAGCAAGCCATTTTTCTCGAGATGCGAGGTAATTGCCGATACGGTCGCCGAGGAAAGCCCCGTCGCCGTCGACAGATCGGTATGGGCAAGCGGCCCTTCGCGCCTGAGCACCTTGAGCACAAGCCCGTTGTTCTGATGGCGAACGGCCTCCGTGCTCGCCCTCGGACTGGCTGTCATGATGGGCTTGTCGCCCGCTCTCGTATGGTCCACCGCATGCTCCTCCCAAAGCATTTGGCAACTGTCTTTGCAAGCCTCCTCCGGGCCGTGTTGACAGCGTGAGAATCTTCTGCCAGTTATTTTCTCGACTGTCGAGAAAAACCATTGGACGGGGGTCCATGGGGTAAGGACAGTTTCGCAGCGGGTCGTAGGTTGGGAGGTCTTCCGACGGTCCGCTATCACCTTGGGAGGTTTTAAAAATGAAATCCGTTATGAAGCTGATGGCAGCAACTGCCGTCATCGTGAGCCTGCATTCTGTCGCCAATGCCGAAGGTCTGACCGTCGGCGTTTCCTGGTCGAACTTCCAGGAAGAGCGTTGGAAGACGGACGAGGCAGCGATCAAGGCAGCCCTCGAAGCAGCCGGCAACAAGTACATCTCTGCCGACGCCCAGACGTCTGCCGCCAAGCAGCTCACCGACATCGAAAGCCTGATCGCCCAGGGCGCAAACGCTCTGATCGTTCTGGCCCAGGATTCGGAAGCCATTGCTCCGGCGATCGAAAAGGCAACGGCTGAAGGTATCCCGGTCGTCGGTTACGACCGTCTGATCGAGAACCCGGACGCCTACTACATCACCTTCGACAACAAGGAAGTGGGCCGCATGCAGGCTCGCGAAGTGTTCAAGGCGAAGCCGGAAGGCAATTACGTCTTCATCAAGGGCGCCTCGACCGATCCGAACTCTGACTTCCTCTATTCGGGTCAGATCGAAGTCCTGAAGGAAGCCATTGACGGCGGCAAGATCAAGAACGTCGGCGAAGCCTACACGGACGGCTGGAAGCCGGAAGCTGCCCAGAAGAACATGGAGCAGTTCCTGACCGCCAACAACAACGCCGTTGACGCTGTTGTCTCGTCGAACGACGGCATGGCCGGCGGTGTGGTTGCTGCTCTGGAAGCCCAGGGTCTCGCCGGTTCCGTTCCGGTCTCCGGTCAGGACGGCGACAAGGCCGCTCTGAACCGCGTCGCTCTCGGCACCCAGACCGTGTCTGTCTGGAAGGACAGCCGCGAACTCGGTAAGCGTGCTGCTGAAATCGCCAACGAACTCGCCGCCGGCAAGTCGATGGACGAGATCGAAGGCACCGTGAAGTTCGCTGGCGGCCCGAAGGGTGTCGAAATGAACTCCTTCTTCATCGCTCCGCTGCCGATCACCAAGGACAACCTCAACGTCGTCATCGACGCTGGCTGGATCTCCAAGGAAGAAGCATGCCAGGGCGTTGCCGCCGGTTCTGTTGCCGCCTGCAACTGATCCTGAAGTGACTGACCACAGAGCTTGAGCCGGAACGCCGCAGCCTTTTGCGCTGCGGCGTTTCGACTGGTCGAGAGCATCGCGGCAGCAAGGTATCGGCCGGCTTTAAGGGGCCGCCGCACGACCAGGCAACAGCCGCCGAAGAACGTCAGATGCCTCGATCCGCATGGCGGGTCCAATGCCCGCAAGCCCGCGCAAGGCGCGGCCCTTCGCAAGCCGACAAACGACTGGGGAGAATTTTTCGTATGGCGGATCACAGCCTTGCCACACCCGCGCATGGTGCTCGGGCATCCAATGTTTCAGCGCTGAAGCGCTTCTTTCAAGCCACCGAAATCGACACGCGCCTGCTGGGCATGGTCATCGCTCTTGGGTTCATCTGGGTCGGCTTCGACATCCTGTCGAACGGCCTGTTCCTGACCCCGCGTAACCTCTGGAACCTTTCGGTTCAGGCGGCTTCCGTCTCGGTCATGGCCACGGGCATGGTGCTGGTCATCGTCACCCGCAACATCGACCTCTCGGTCGGCTCCATTCTCGGTTTCGTCGGCATGATCATGGCGGTGCTTCAGGCCCGCATCCTGCCGCCGATCATCGGCTTCGAACATCCGATGATGTGGATCATCGCGCTGTCGGCCGGCATCCTCGTTGGCACGGCGATCGGCGCGCTGCATGGCGCCATCATCGCCTTCCTCGGCGTGCCCGCCTTCATCGTCACCCTCGGCGGCCTGCTCGTCTGGCGTGGTGCGGCCTGGATGGTCACCTCGGGTGCCACCGTCGCTCCGATGGACACCACCTATCGTCTGATGGGCGGTGGTGCCGATGGTTCGATCGGCGTCACGGCAAGCTGGATTGTCGGCCTCGTCGCCTGCCTGATGATCGTCCTGTCGATCCTCAACACCCGTCGCCAGCGCCGCCGCTTCGGCTTCCCGCTGCGCCCGGTCTGGGCGGAATATTTCCTCGTTGCCTCCGGCTGCGCGGCCGTTCTCGGCGCCGTCTGGGTCGCCAACAGCTATTACATGCCGGTCAATCTGGCCCGCCGCTATGCTGAAGAAAACGGCATTGCCTGGCCGGAAGGTGGCCTGCAGATCGGTCTCGGCATCGCCGTGCCGGTTCTGATCGCCATCGGCATCGCCATGGTCATGGCCTTCATCACCAACCGCACCCGCTTCGGCCGCTATGTCTTCGCGATCGGTGGCAACCCGGAAGCCGCAGAACTCGCCGGCATCAAGGTCAAGTGGGTCACCGTCAAGCTGTTCGCGCTGATGGGTGCACTCTGCGCCATCGCCGCCGCCATCTCGACGGCCCGCCTGAATGCCGCGACCAATGCCCAGGGCACGCTCGACGAGCTCTACACCATCGCCGCAGCCGTCATCGGCGGCACCTCGCTTGCCGGCGGTGTCGGCACAATCGCCGGCGCCATGCTCGGCGCCATCGTCATGCAATCACTGAACTCGGGCATGGTTCTGCTCGGTCTCGACACACCGCTCCAGAGCATCGTCATCGGTATCGTGCTCGTCGTCGCGGTCTGGCTCGACACCGTCTACCGCTCGCGTGCGAAGTAAGGGGAGTTGAACTCATGTCTGAAAACCGCACCCCCCTCGTGGAAATGCGCAACGTTTCCATTTCCTTCGGCGGCATTCACGCCGTCGACGACGCCTCGATCGACCTCTTCCCCGGCGAAGTCGTGGCCCTGCTCGGGCATAACGGTGCCGGCAAGTCGACCCTGATCAAGATACTCTCGGGCGCCTACAAGCGCGACAACGGCGATATCCTGGTCCGCGGCGATTTTGCCGACATCAACAACCCGCGCGACGCCAAGAAATATGGCATCGAGACGATCTACCAGACGCTCGCCGTCGCCGATAACGTTGATGCCGCGGCCAACCTCTATCTCGGCCGCGAGCTGCGCACCGCCTGGGGCACGCTCGATGATGTCGCGATGGAAGCCAAGGCGCGTGAAGTCATGGGTCGCCTGAACCCCAACTTCCAGCGCTTCAAGGAGCCGGTCAAGGCGCTCTCCGGTGGTCAGCGCCAGTCGGTGGCGATCGCCCGCGCGATCCTCTTCGACGCCCAGATCCTGATCATGGACGAACCGACGGCCGCCTTGGGCCCGCAGGAAACCGCCCAGGTCGGCGACCTCATCCAGCAGCTGAAGAAGGACGGCATCGGCATCTTCCTGATCAGCCACGACATCCACGATGTCTTCGACCTCGCCGACCGCGTCTTCGTCATGAAGAACGGCCGCGTGGTGGGCCATGCCCGCACCGAAGACGTCACCAAGGACGAAGTTCTCGGCATGATCATCCTCGGCAAGTGCCCCCCCGGGGCGGTGCCTGGCCCTGGTGCCATGCAGACGGCGTGAGCGTTGTGACACTGAACTGAAATAGGCGAGGGGGCGAAAGTCCCCTCGTTTCTGTTTGGCGCGCGCAGTAACCAGAGGGCAGGTTATCCGTGATGCTTTTCCGCCGCCTCAAGCGCCGCCGCAATATGCGAGATCGGCCGCAACAGCCGAAACGGATCATCTTTCGACGGCAGAAATCCGCGCCGCGTCCAGAACAGCCGCGCCTCCTCATCAATCGCATTGGCGATCAGCGCCCGCCCGCCAATAAGCGCTGCGCCCTGCACGCAGCGGGTAAGCGCATGTTTGATCAGACCTGTCCCGATCCCATGTCCGGCATAGGATTGATCGACGGCAAGCTGCCCGAGCAGCAGGCATGGGATGGGGTTGGGCGGCTGGCCGGTGCGGATCGGGCGGGGCAGGGACGCCGGCAGCGCGGCCGTCGGCGAGAGGCCGTAATAGCCGACGACGCGGCCTGCATCATGCACCACGATCACGACGGTAAAGCCGTTCTCCTGATTGGCACGCGCCCGTGTTTTCAGCCAGGTGTCGAGCGCAGGCTTGCCACAGGAAAAGCCGCTCAGATCGTGGCCGTCATGCAGCGGCTCGGGAGCGGAAAGCGCCATGCTCAGTCCTTCGCTCTGTAACCCGCCTCCCAGGGGGCAGGGCGGCGCATGACCTCAACCAGTTCAGGCACAACCTCCACCGGCGCCGCCATCAGCGCCATGAAGTCGGCAAAGCCTTCCTCCGTCATCCGGATGAGCTGTTGTTCCATGAGTGCTTCTTCGGCGGCGCGCACGGCCGCATCGCGGACGAAGTCTGTCCGCGACCGGCCTTTAAGAGTCGCCGCTCGGTCGATCATCGCCACATCCGCTTCCGGCAGGCGCATGGAAATGGGGTAGTCCTTGCGATCGGGGAGGGGCATCGGAATTACCTCGTAGAGTTTGGCTTTTACAAATGTAATGCAAATCGCAATACAATTCCAGCGGCGTGGCTCCTCGTCCTCTACCGGTCAACCCGCCACCCATGGAACAATCACCCGTCCCCGCTGTTGGCATTCTTAGCCGGGGCACCCTTGAGCCTACCCGGCACCAAAGTATGTCCCGGAGGCCTCCATGACCTACACCCGATTTGCTGCCATGATTGCCACTTCGACGGTGGTGATGTTTGGCCTGATGTATCTCAACACCTATGCGCTCGATCATGTGACCTACAGTCAGACCCGTACCTGGATGGCGATTCTGATGGGCGCCGTCATGGCGGTGATCATGATGGGGTTCATGGCGTCCATGTACAAGAACCAGCGGCTGAACGCGGTGATCATCGCCGGCAGCGTCATCGTCTTTGCCTTCGCGCTCTGGCTCGTGCGCAGTCAGGAGACGGTAGACGACGTGAGCTACATGAAGGCGATGATCCCGCACCATTCGATTGCGATCATGACCAGCGAGCGCGCCCATATTCGTGACCCGCGCGTGCGAGAGCTCGCCGACGAGATCATCGAGGCACAGGTGCGCGAGATCGCCGAGATGAAGGCCTTGATCGCCGATCTCGAAGCCAATCCGATCCCGGCTGACGCGCCTGATCTTGCGCCGAACCTGGAGACAGGCAAACCGCAGCCGTGAGCGTCGCTCATCGGCTGGGGTCGCCATAGGGGGGACTGTTATGCCGCCCGGCGCATGCCCGGCTGACCCGGATTGCTCTGTCCGCCGATCTCGAATTTTCCGATCAGCTGGAACAGCGCCTCCGCCTCCTTGGCCAGCGAGTGGCTGGCCGCAGTCGATTCCTCGACCATGGCGGCATTCTGCTGCGTACCCTGATCCATGACGGCGACGGCGGTGTTGATCTCCTTGAGGCCTGTCGCCTGGTCGCCGGAGGCTTCGACGATCGCATTCACGTTGATGCTGACCGCCTGAACCTGGGCGACGATTTCATCCAGCGCCTTGCCGGTCGCCACCACGAGCTCGACGCCGTTTTTCACCTGGTCGCCCGACTTGCCGATCAGTGAGCGGATTTCCTTTGCCGCGCCCGCCGAACGCTGGGCAAGTTCGCGCACTTCCTGCGCCACGACGGCAAAGCCCTTGCCGGCCTCGCCGGCACGCGCGGCTTCGACGCCGGCATTCAGGGCGAGCAGATTGGTCTGGAAGGCGATCTCGTCGATCACGGTGATGATCGTGGTGATTTCCTTCGACGAGCCTTCGATCTCCTGCATGGCGGAAACCGCCCGCTGGACGATCGATCCGGACCGTTCCGCCGCGCTGCGTGTCTCGGTCACCTGCCGCCCGGCCTCTCGGGCCCGATGGCTGGTTTCGCCGATGGTGGTGGTGATCTGCTCGAGCGCTGCGGCTGTCTCCTCGACGGAAGCGGCCTGGCGCTCGGTGCGCTTCGACAGGTCGTCGGCGGCGGCATGGATCTGGCCAGATCCGGCGGCGATCACCTGCGCGTTCTGGCCGACACGGCGCATCGCATCCTCGAGCTTCGCCACCGCATCGTTGAAATTTACCCGGATCGCATCCAGCCGCTCGGCAAAGGCTTCCGTGATCCGATAGGTCAGCTTGCCATCCGCCAATTGTCCGAGTGCATGGCCGATCCGTTCGACGGCAAAGTGCACTTCCGCTGCGTCCACAGCCTGCTGGCGCTCATGCGCGAGGCGCTCCGCTTCCGCGGCCTGACGATTGTCGTCGGCCTCTTTCTCCAGCCGCACCCGCTCGCGGGCATTGTCGCGGAACACGACGACCGTCGAGGCCATCACGCCGATCTCGTCGCGCCGGCCCTCGCCATAGATGGCGACATCAAGATCGCCATGCGCCAGACGGTCCATGGCAGTGGTGATCGAACTGACCGGCCGGATGACGCCGACCGTGACGGTCCAGATCGAGAAGGCGGCAATGCCGGCCGCCACCACTGACAGCACCACCATCAGCGTCGTCAGCATGGACTTCAATGCGTTGCCGGCCGCCAGATTCTCCTTCGCCACCCGGATCTGCAACTCGATCAGCCGGGAAATCTCGGTGCCGAGCGGATCGATGGTCGGATAGAGCTGCTTGTCGGCGAAACTGGCCAGTCCCTGCATGTCCTTGGCCACAAGCAGCGCCTGCAACTCCTTCACACCGGCATCAGCCCCCTGCCGGACTTTGAGAAACTCGTCGGCAATGGCCTTCTCCTCGGGCGTCAGATAGGTGGCGACGTATTCCGCCCACTTGCTTTCGATCTTGCCCATCGCAGCATCGACGCTTTGCTGCCCCTGTTCGACGCTGAAAGTGCCAGACCGCACCTTGTGGACCGCGTCGACGATCTCCACCGCATAGGCATCAGCAATCACCTTGAGCTGCTCCATCGGAATGACGCGATCAGCCACAATCGAATTCGCAAGCTTCGATTGCTCGTTCATGGTGAAGAAGGAAAAGGCGGAAATCACCACAATCACCGTGGTCAGAAGGGAGATGCAGGACAAGAGCTTCAGTCTAATGGTCATGATCTTCCTCGAAACGCCTGGATTGTGAAACGCAAGCGAAGGCAATCATCGGGAAAATGGTGAATACGATCCTTGCAGTCTGCGACTGCCTGGAAATGATCCAGCCTGCTTGTCCCGACCTCCTCCATCTGGCCGTGTTACGAGAGGCTAAAGGTCGATCGTTTATCAATTGCAAACGATGTACTAATAAACGTCATAATTGCTTAAATTTCGCCTTCATAATAAGCAAATGAACAAAAGCAGTGCATTCTCAGCGAAATCTGGCCGTAGGGCAGGCGACTGCCTGCAATTCGGGCACGAAGCCGGAAGTTGTGTCGGCAAAAGGCCCCCCCGCCTCACGCCCCGCCCAGCAGCGCGCCCACCGTGCCGCCGACCAGCAGCACGATGCCGATCAGGAAGGTCAGCGCCGCCCCCGGTCCGCGCGTCTTGGCATCGGCGTAATATTCCGCGGCATAGAGCACCCGCGCCGCCGTCCAGGAAAGGCCGAGCAGCCCGGCCAGCATGTCGGAGACGTAAAAACCGAAGATCCACAGCGACGGCAGAAAGAGCACCATTTGCTCCACCGTGTTCTGCTGCACCCGGAAGATCCGCTCGAAATCGGCATTGCCGGTCGTCTTCGGCGCCTCGACGCGGAACTTCTTGCGCGCCTGGCCGACCTTGAGCAGGAACCAGCAATAGGTGAGGAGGGCGGCAAACGTCGCGAGAATGGTGAAACGCATTGTCTATCCGAAGCGTGAAAAGGCATTGGTAATCATTGATTGGTAGGCGGCGTGAGCTGAGAAGGCAAGCAAGCAAGATTACCGGATCGACATGTTCGTGATGGTGCTTCGGCTTGTCGGTTGCGGGCTTTTCCGCCATCATTGCCGCAATGCTTCGACTGCCCGCCGATCCGTCCCCTGCCGAGAAACGAAGAGCCCCGATGACCACCGATCCTTTCAAGTTTGGCCGCGCCTACGACCTGCACGAGCTGGTCGCCGACGGGATCATCCATGGCATCGGCGTGGTCTTTGCGCTGGTCGGCGCCACCGCGCTGATCTTCTACGCCACCGTCTATTCGGACTACGCCAACATCGCCGCCAGCTGGATCTATGGCCTCGGCCTGATCATCTCGCTGGGGGTTTCCTTCACCTACAATATGTGGCCGCATTCGCGGGTGAAGTGGATCCTGCGCCGCTTCGACCACTCCGCGATCTTCATCCTGATCGCCTCGACCTACACGCCCTTCCTGATCCAGGGGGCCGATCGTCCCCTGATCCTCGCACTGCTGATCGGCATCTGGATCACGGCGTTTACCGGCATCTGGCTGAAGTTCCGCTTTCCCGGGCGCTATGATCGTCTCGCCATCCTGCTCTATCTCGGCATGGGCTGGAGCGGGGCGCTGGCCATGGGCCCGATCTCCGAGATCATCCCGGGCGTGACCCTGACACTGATCATCGTCGGCGGCTGCATCTATTCCGCCGGCGTCGTCTTCCATGTCTGGGAACGCCTGCGCTTCCAGAACGCCATCTGGCACGCCTTCGTGGTAACGGCCGCCATCGTCCACTATTCGGCGGTGTTCACGGCCATCAGCCTGGGCTGAGGGGCCTCAACCTTTCCCCGATCGTCATCCTCGGGCTTGTCCCGAGGATCTACTGAGGTCTGCTTCGGCCTCAACGCCTCCGCTCCTGTCCCACACAATCCACCGGCAGCAGATGCTCGGCGCAAGGCCGAGCATGACGCCGAGAGGTGGGTTGCCTCAGATCCCCGTCATCTTCGCCTGCTTCTCGATCTGCTTGGCCACCTGACCGGCACCGATGCGAAAGCCTGCAAGCGTCATCGGAAAACTGAGCGTCAGCGACACCGCCGCCAACACCAGCGTCGCCATGACTGGCGTCATGCCCATCTGCGCGGCGAGGAGCTGCAATTCCGCGCCGCTGATCCCGTTCACCCAGACGATCGCGAGAAGGATCAAGGAGCCGATGAGCACAGCGACGACGGCAAGCAGGGCCGAAAGCTTGAGGCTCAATCCCCAGCTCGGCCGGCCTTTCAGCCGCTGGGCCACGAACGTACCCGCAGACGAGCCGGCGGCCATCAGCACGGCCACATTGCCCGCCGAAGACAGGCTGTCGCCCCAGCCGAAATTGTCGAGCACCAGCACGAGGAGATAGATGAACAGCTGTGCCGCGACAAAAACGAGCACATAGCGGGTGAGGAGGCCGGGAAGCATGGAGGTCATGAAAACTCTTTTCCGTCTGTGATGGTCTTGCCTTTGCACCCTTGTTGCCCGATGTGTCGATGCGGCGAAGTATCGCCCGTCACATCTCGTTCCCGCAGGGCGGTTTTTCCGCCACAAATTGCAAAAGCCGCATCATGCCCCTCATCCTCCGCGACGCAACGCCAGCTGATCTTCCCGCCATCCTCGCCATCTACAATCACGCCGTCGCCGAGACCACCGCGATCTGGAACGAGACGCTTGTTGATCTCGACAACCGCCGCGCCTGGTTCGATCTCCGCCAGACAAGAGGCTTCCCGATCCTGGTTGCGGATATCGACGGAACGATCGCCGGCTACGCCTCCTATGGCGACTGGCGGCCCTTCGATGGCTTCCGCGCCTCGGTCGAACATTCCGTCTATGTCGAGAAGGATCACTACGGCCATGGGCTCGGCAAGGCGCTGATGACGGCGCTGATCGAGCGCGCGAAGACAGGTGGCATCCACGTCATGGTCGCCGCCATCGAAGCCGGCAACAAGGGCTCAATCGCGCTCCACACCTCGCTCGGCTTCCGTCTCGTCGGCACCCACCACGAGGTCGGCCAGAAATTCGGCCGCTGGCTGGATCTGACGATGATGGAACTGAAGCTGGGCTGATCCTCTCACCTCCCCTTGAGGGGGGAGGTCGCCGCAAAGCAGCGGGTGGGGTGATGGCTTCGAGGCCGCCCCCGAAGTTCACCCCACCGCGGAGCTCCGCTCCGACCCTCCCCCTCAAGAGGAGGGTGGACGAGTTGCCTTAAAGCAGCTTCAGCAGCGCCTTTGCCGCCTCTTCCGATGAGGCCGGGTTCTGGCCGGTGACCAGTTTGCCGTCGGTCACGACATACACGCCCCAGTCGGCGCCCTTGTCATAATGCCCGCCGCGCTCCTGCAGCATGTCCTCGACGAGGAAGGGCACGACCTCCGTCAGGCCAACGGCTTCTTCTTCCGAATTGGTGAAGCCCGTCACCTTGCGGCCTGAAACGAGCGGCTGGCCGTCCTTGCCCTTGACGTGACGCAGCACGCCCGGCGCGTGGCAGACAGCACCGATCGGCAGATCCTTGGCCGCGAAGGCCTCGATCAGCGCGATGCTGTCCCGGTCTTCGGCCAGATCCCAGAGCGGGCCGTGGCCACCCGGATAAAAGACCGCGTCGAAATCAGCCGGGTCGATATGCGACAGCGGCGTGGTCGAGGCCAGCAGCTGCTGCGCCGTCTGGTCCGCCTTGAACCGATCGGTCGCTTCGGTCTGCGCATCAGGTTCGTCGCTCTTCGGATCGAGCGGCGGCTGGCCGCCCTTCGGCGAGGCGAGCGTGATTTCAGCACCTGCATCCTTCATCACGTAGTAGGGGGCGGCGAATTCTTCGAGCCAGAAGCCGGTCTTCTTGCCGGTGTCGCCGAGCTGGTCATGCGAGGTGAGAACCATGAGGATTTTCATTGTGGCTTGTCCTTTGTGTTGATCTGTCTGGGAAGTCGTATGTCAGGAGATTGATGCGGCCCTCACCCTGAGGCGCCCTCGCAAAAGCGAGGGCCTCGAAGGATCGAACCACCCGCGGGGTCAGTCATCCGGCCCGACGCGGATCACCCGCTTGCCGAAGGCCTCGCCACGAAGCAGACCGATAAAGGCGCTCGGCGCCTGTTCCAGCCCGTCGATCATCTCTTCGCGGTATTTGATTTTGCCGGCCTCGACCCAGCCGGCCATCTCCTTCGAAAGTTCCGGATAAAGATGGCCGAAGTCGTCGAAGACGATGAAGCCGCGAACGGTGACGCGCTTCTTCAGGAAGAGCCCCATCAGCCAGCCCAACCGGTCCGGCCCCTCGGGAAGCGAGGTCGCATTATACTGGGCGATCAGTCCGCAAAGCGGGATGCGCGCAGCCGTGTTGAGAAGCGGTGCGACCGCATCGAACACCTGGCCGCCGACATTCTCGAAATAGATGTCGATGCCGTCGGGCACTGCCTGCTTCAACGCGTCCGCAAATCCATCCGCCTTGTAGTCGACACAGGCATCGAAGCCGAGCGTGTCGGTGGCATGGGCGCATTTGTCCGGCCCACCGGCAATGCCGACGACCTTCAGCCCGAGGATCTTGCCGATCTGGCCGACGGTCGAGCCGACGGGACCGGTCGCACCTGCTACCACCAGCGTTTCGCCGGCCTTCGGCTTGCCGATTTCCTTGAGGCCCGACCAGGCGGTAAAGCCGGGCATGCCGGTCACGCCGAGCGCCCACGAGGGATGGCTGGGATGGGCGCCGAGCGGCGTCACGCCCCGGCCGTCGGAAAGCGCATGGTCCTGCCAGCCGGTGAAGCCGACGACCCAGTCACCCTCTTGGAAGCCCTCGAGCTTCGAGGTCACCACGCGCGACACGGTACCACCGACCATGGTCTGGCCGATCTCGACCGGCGCCGCATAGGAGGGAGCATCACTCATCCGCCCGCGCATGTAAGGGTCGAGCGAAAGAAAGACGATGCGCAGCAGCATCTGGCCGTCTGCCGGTTCGGGAATGTCGACGGTCTCAAGCCGCAGCGTCTGATCGTTGGGTTCGCCCTTGGGGCGCTCTGCCAGAACGAAGCGGCGGTTGGTCGTGGTCGATTGCGGCATGGAAATTCTCCTGTCTTGCAAGGCCCGTCCGTCTCGGCCGGGCCATGAGCACGATGTCCGTTCGATCATCGATCGCGCCTCAGCGCTTATCGAAGACGACGGCCATGAGCCATGACAACGGCACCCGAATGGCGTTGTTCCATGACATCCTGTCGCGGCTGTGACGGCAGGCAGGGCTAGCGCTCTCCACCGCCCCCTTGAGGGGGGGAGGTCGCCGCGAAAGCGGCGCGTGGGGGTGAAACGTCCGGCGGCTACAATGCACTGGGCAGAGCCGGTGCTTTGCCCATTCACCCCACCCCGGAGCTCCGCTCCGACCCTCCCCCTCAAGGGGAGGGTGGTTAACCGCTGACGCCGTTCTCCCTCTTCTCCCCAGCGGGGAGAAGGTGGCGCGCAAGCGCCGGATGAGGGGGTGCGGAGCGCAGTCAGTCAATCACGGGTCCGCCCACCCTCTCAGCCTGCCTCCGCTCCGAGCACGGCGGTGCCCGCCGCCTCACTCGATCCGCACCCGCGCCATCTCGCCGCGAATGCGGATCTCGGGCTTGGCACCGGGCGTGTTCGGCAAGGCACTGTCGACGAAGGAGGCGACGGCCTCGACGCCATAGGAGATCGGTGTCGGCACAAGGAACTTCACCGTGGCATCCAGCATCTGGCCTGAAATGCGGATCTCCTCGGTGTTCATCACCCGCTCGAAAGCGAGCCGTGCACGCAAGGCCGCGCCCGAGACGGCGACGGAAGCCGCATGGCCGGTCAGGGCAAAGTCTCCGGCATCGCTGTCGACGGTGATGGCACCGAAGTCTCCGTCAAGCCGCATGCGCGCGGCATCCTGGCGGATCGAGATCCGGGTCTGCGGCGGCAAGGTTGCGGTGAGCGACAGCGTGCAGTCGTCCCAATCGTTCCAGCCGAAGAAGCCGCCCCGATCGCCCATGTCGACATGAAGCGTATCGCCGTCCCGACGCATCTGAGCCTCACCCATGCAATCGCCGGCAAACCAGCCGGACCGCCAGAGCGCGCCCCAGCCATGGCGCGTGCCTGAGAGAACAGCCTCCCGCGCGCCGTCGCCCGCCGTGGAAATGGAGATGTCGCTCGCAGCCCCGGTCACCGAAAGCTGGGTCACGCCGGTGAGATCGATCGGACCTGACAGCGCGTCGCTTGCCCGGATCATCTGCACACTGCCGTCGATGATGGCGAGGCCGATGATCCCGCCGAGGATGGAAAGAAGGATGGTTCGTTTGCGCATGAAAGGCACTCCTGGTTTGGCGCGTCCGTTTCGGCCGGCCGGTTTCGATGCCCTCATTTCCGTCGATAAACCTGGCATCCGCGACCTCGATCGCGATCCGGGTCGACCGGGATCGCGCTTTCGGTCATGGTCGCACCACGTTCACTTGGCCTCCATGATCGAAACATCCGCATGCTGCTCGTCCCGCTCTCCTTCCTCGTCGCCCTGTTCCTTGCCGTCTTCCTCGTCCGCCTTCTCGGTGAAGGCCGCGAAAGCTGGCGCCGCAACAGCCTCTTCCTCGCGCTGCTGTCGCTTTACGTGGTGCAGAGCCTGCTGGTCGGGTTGCGCTGGGGCTATGGGGTGATGGCCGTGCTGCCGGCCTTGCCGGTCATGGCGAGCCTCGTGCCGGCGCTCTCCTTCCTCGCCTTCCGCGATCTCACCCGTGAAGAACCTGGGCTCTCGGTCCGCGACTGGCCCCATCTTCTCCCGACAGCCGCGACGCTGATGCTGCTTCTGATTGGCCGGGCGCCGGTCGATCTCGTCATCATCGCCAACTTCCTCGGTTATGGTCTGGGGCTGCTCTGGCTCGCCCGCCTTGGTCCCGATGGGCTGATCGCCGCCCGCCTCGATGGCTCGCTGCGCTCCTTCCGCGCCCTGATGCTGACCGGCATCGCCCTCATTGCCTCGGCGCTGACGGATGTCGTGATCAGCCTCGACATGCTGTGGTCCGGCGGTCGCTATTCGCCCATGGTCGTCTCGGCCGCCACCACGCTGATCCTGCTGCTCCTCGGCATCAGCGCCGTCACCGCCGGCCAGGAAGAGGCGGGCGAGGGGGCTGATGCTACGGTCGATCAGGCGAGCGCTCTTGAGCCTCGCGCCATGTCCGACCGCGACCGGCCGTCAGCCGTGCCCATGGATGCGGCGAACACCTCCGCCTCTGTCCCTGCTTCTTCCACACCGACGAGGACCGCCACCGAAGATCACCGCCAGATCGCAACCGCGCTTGATGACCTGATGCGGGAGAAACGCCTCTGGGCGGATCCAGATCTCAACCTTGCCCGTCTTGCACGCCGCCTCGGCCTGCCTGCCCGCGCCGTCTCGGAAGCGGTCAACCGCGTCCACGGCATCAGCGTCTCGCACTACGTCAACAACCACCGCATCACAGAGGCCTGCCGCCTGCTTGGCGACACCGACATGCCCGTCACCCGCATCCTTTTCGAGGCGGGCTTCATGACCAAATCCAACTTCAACCGGGAATTCCTGCGCGTGACAGGCGAAAGCCCGAGCGACTGGCGACGCGCACAAAACCTTGGACTGGCAAAGACCTGCTAGCGAGGATATATTCAAATCCTCAAGAGGATATGCTGGCATGCCACTTTACATCAGGGATCCCGAGGTGGACCAACTCACCAACGAACTGATCGGCCTCACCCGGACGACCAAGGTGGAGGCAGTGAGGGATGCGCTGAAGGACGCCATTGCAAGCCGCAAGGCGAAGCTATCGGTTCGCAATCGCCTTGCCACCACGCTTGCCATGGCCGACGCAGCCGGCCCCTTCCATCCTGGTGATCACAAGCGGGAATCCGACGAGATGTGGGGCGAGGACGACTGATGATCTTCATCGACGCCTCCGTTGCCGTCGCGATCATCGCCCGGGAGGATGATGCCGATGCGCTCATGGATCGATTGGAGAAAGAAGGCGGGCCGTTTTACGTTTCCGCAGTCATGAAACTCGAAACGAGCATTTCTGTCGCGCGCCGACTGGCGGGTCCGGGCAATCCCGCGACCGCCGACATGGTCGCCACGGCCAGGCGTCTCGTCGACCAGTTCATTACCGATCTGGAGGCCCGTGATGTTAACATTGCGGACGACGTTGCCAATAAAGCTCTGGATGCCGCCCAGCGGTTCGGCAAGATCGTCAACCATGCAGCCCGCCTCAACATGGGCGATTGTTTCGCTCATGCCTGCGCGACAGCAAGCCAGACGAGGGTCGCCTACAAGGGTGACGATTTCGTCCACACCGATATCGGCTGGTGATCACCCAACTTTCCCCTTGAGGGCACGCGGTGTCGCGAGCGGTGCTCTCCCTCTTCTTCCCAGCGGGGAGAAGGTGGCGCGAAAGCGCCGGATGAGGGGGGGGCGCATTGCGCAACGCCATGTGGAAAACGCTTTGCCGGTCCGCCCCCCCCCCCCCCCCCCCCCCCCC
>NZ_LJIB01000030.1:0-93260 GCF_001295785.1 Rhizobium sp. AAP116 | reverse complement strand
ATACAACGATTATTTTTTGTCACAATCACCCTTTTGTGACAGCTTGGTGGGGTGAAAGGGGAGGGAGTGATGCTCAAAACAGGATCTCCTTCCTGAGGCATCTGCTTGCTTTTTTCGCAAATTCATTCTTGACCCGCCCGCCTCCGCGGTACATAAAGCGTGCGAACCGTACCGTACGGTACCAGGAGCCGGCCATGTCCATCGACAATCAGACTTCGGAATTTACGCCGCGTCAGAACGCCGTTCTGGCGGAGGCTCTGCGTCTCCTCGTGGAGGGCGGCGACAAGGCAGTCACCACGGCCGGTCTGGCGCGCGCTGCCAATTGCTCCAAGGAAAGCCTCTACAAATGGTTCGGCGACCGCGATGGTCTGCTGTCAGCGATGATTTCCTATCAAGCCAGCAAGGTACGGACGTTTGAGCGGCCGGGTGAGCGCCTGACTGTTGCCACCCTTACAGATCATCTGGAGGTCTTTGCCCAGGATCTGCTCGAGGTTCTCGCCGGCGATGTTTCGCTCGCCCTCAACCGGCTGGCCATCGGCCAGTCGAGCCGTGACGGTTCGAAGCTCGGCACGTTGCTTCTGGAGCGTGGTCGGCGCCAGATCGATCGCCGGGCGAGGGCGCTGCTCGATGCCGGTCAGCGTGACGGCCTGTTGCGTTTCGGCGATGGCGAGGACGCGTACCGTACCCTTTACGGCCTGATCGTCAGCGATCTGCATGTCCGCATGCTGCTCGGCGAGGCGCCGCAGACCCACAAATTCGGCGCCCGGGCGACGAAGGCGGTTTCCGCCTTTCTCGCTCTCTACGGGACCGACCGCGTACTGGCGGGCCTGGATGGGGCATCCCGTTCCGGCTCTCCGATCAACAACATCCACCACAACTGAAAAGCATAGGGAAGGACACTACAATGCGCGTCTATTACGATCGTGATGCCGACTTGAACCTGATCAAGTCGAAGAAGGTTGCCATCATCGGCTACGGTTCGCAGGGCCGCGCCCATGCGCTGAACCTCAAGGATTCGGGCGCACAGAACCTCGTCGTTGCCCTGAAGGCCGGTTCGCCGACCATCAAGAAGGCTGAAGCCGATGGTCTCAAGGTCATGACGGTTGCCGAAGCTGCCGCCTGGGCCGACCTGATGATGATGGCGACCCCGGACGAACTCCAGGCCGACATCTACAAGGCCGACATCGCACCGAACATCCGCGACGGCGCCGCCATCGCATTCGCGCACGGCCTGAACGTCCATTTCGGCCTCATCGAGCCGAAGTCGACCGTCGACGTTGTCATGATCGCTCCGAAGGGCCCCGGCCACACGGTTCGCGGCGAATACCAGAAGGGCGGCGGCGTTCCCTGCCTCGTCGCAATCCATCACAACGGTTCGGGCAACGCGCTTGAACTCGCTCTCTCCTACGCCTGTGGCGTTGGCGGCGGCCGTTCGGGCATCATCGAAACCTCCTTCAAGGAAGAGTGCGAAACCGACCTCTTCGGCGAACAGGTCGTTCTCTGCGGCGGTCTCGTCGAGCTGATCCGCGCTGGCTTCGAAACACTGGTCGAAGGCGGCTACGCGCCGGAAATGGCCTATTTCGAGTGCCTGCACGAAGTGAAGCTGATCGTCGACCTGATCTATGAAGGCGGCATCGCCAACATGAACTACTCGATCTCGAACACCGCCGAGTGGGGCGAATACGTCACCGGTCCGCGCATCATCACGGCTGAAACCAAGGCTGAAATGAAGCGCGTGCTGCACGACATCCAGACCGGCAAGTTCACCTCGGACTGGATGCAGGAATACCGTGCCGGTGCTGCCCGCTTCAAGGGTATCCGCCGCATGAACGACAGCCACCAGATCGAAGAAGTCGGTGCCAAGCTGCGCGGCATGATGCCGTGGATCGCCAAGAACCAGCTGGTCGACAAGGCCCGCAACTGATCTTCATCTTCAGGGATGAATGAGAGGCCGGAGAGGGAAACTTCTCCGGCTTTTTCGTATCCGTGTGGCGTGCTCAGGCGGAGCCCACGAGCCTTTCCTCATGGTCGGTGTCAAAGACCCTGTTCCTGCCGCAGGCCTTGGCATCGTATAGCCTGCGATCGGCAAGGGCGATCAGGCTGCGCTCATCGTCTTCAGGGCCAGCGGTTGCAACGCCGATGCTGACAGTCAGGTCCGCTGATCCACCATCTGCCGTCGGCAGGAACAGGGAAGCGACGCGTTTGCGCAGATCTTCGCCGAAGACAGCCGGCTCCAGGGCATGATTGCCCTGCAGGACGACGGCGAATTCTTCTCCGCCATAGCGTGCAGCCGTGCCGTCGACGTCCCGCATGCATGCAGCGATCACTTCCGCCACCACCTGAAGTGCAGCGTCCCCGGCCTGGTGGCCCCGGGTGTCGTTGAAGAGTTTGAAGTGGTCGATGTCGATCAGGAGCAGCGCCAGAGGTTCGCGGTCATTGCGGTATCGACCGAGACGATGGCTTAACTGCACGTCGAAGCCACGCCTGTTGCCAAGGCCCGTCAGGGCGTCGGTCTCGGCATGACGGCGCAATTGCTCGTTGGCATAGGTGAGTTTCTCGTTGCTTTCGGCCAGGGCTGCCACCAGCGTTCGGGTCTTCGTCTCTGCCGCCAGGCGTCTCTCGTCCATGGCGATCAGCCGGATCATGTAGCTGGCGAGAAAGCCGACATAGGCGAGGCAGATCGGAACCATGATCCAGTTGCCCTCGCGGACCGCGACCAGGTTGATCGAGGCGATCATCACGAAAATGACCAGCAGCGTAGAACGGGGCGCCATATAGGCGCGTGCCGCACTCGATTGGAGGATGCCGCAACCGATGGCGAGGATGACCACCTGCGTGTCGGGGCTGCCGCCGCTATAGAGGATGGCAAGTGAAGCGCCCCAGGCGACGCCCGAAAGGACCGAGACAAGGGTGAATCGCTTGAGCCATTTCTGCGCCGTGTCGGATGGATGCCGTCGCCGGAAGCCAAGGTCGGCAACCCCTCGCATGATCACCTGCAGCGAGAGGATCGCAAACACGACCAGGACCTCGAACGTCCGACCCTCCATATATGGGAGGGTGGCGGCCGACAGGATCGCGATGGCTGCGACGATGTGGGGGAATATATGGAAGAGAGTGCTTAGATGCTCCCAGGGCGGATCCGCTTCATTGTCGATGCCGACCATCGGCAGGGTAAGCTTTTGCATCGGCAAGTGGCGGGTCCTTTCACTGTTGCGGAGACTATAGAGCGAATCATCTCGCGTTTTAGGCTTGCCTGAAGAAACAGCAGCAACATGGTTGCCAAACTGTAAAGTGCAGTGGTCAACCTCGATAGGTCAGTATTGTTGACCTATCGAGGTTTTCATGGTCTGCTGCCTCAGATAACAACAAGTCTTGAGGAAACACCGATGCTGAACTGGGATCATGTCTTTGCCACGCGTTCGTCCCGCATGCGCGCCTCCGAAATTCGAGAGCTCCTGAAGCTCCTCGACAAGCCGGACATCATCTCGTTTGCAGGTGGCATTCCCGATCCGGCACTGTTTCCCGAACGGGAGTTTGCCGAGGCTTATGCCGGCCTGTTTGCCGATGGAAAGGCCGGCGGCGCGCTGCAGTATTCGGTGTCTGAGGGGTATCTGCCGCTGCGTGCCTGGTTGAAGGAGGAAATGGGGCGGTTGGGCATCGCCTGCGAGCTCGACAACATCTTCATCACGTCAGGCTCGCAACAGGCGCTCGACTATCTCGGGAAGCTGTTTCTGTCGCCCGGCGACACGGCGCTTGTGACCTGGCCGACCTATCTCGGCGCGTTGCAGGCCTTCAATGCCTATGAACCTGCCTATGATCAGCTGTCGATCGGAAACCGGACGCCCGAGAGCTACAGGGCGGAGGCGGCGACGCAGGGGAGTGCCGTGAAGTTTGCCTATCTCTCCACCGATTTCGCCAATCCGACGGGTCAGACTGTCAGCCTTGAGGAGCGGCACCAGATCCTGGCCTTGGCCGACGAGCTCGACATTCCGGTGATCGAAGACGCGGCCTATCAACATCTGCGCTATGACGGCGAGGCCATCGCGCCCATCCTTGCGCTCGACATTGCCCGCAGCGGCGGCATCGACGCCTGCCGGACCATCTATTGCGGCAGCTTTTCCAAGACGCTGGCACCGGGTCTGCGCGTCGGCTATGTCGTGGCTGCCAAGCCGGTCATCCGCAAGCTTGTGTTGATGAAACAGGCGGCGGATCTGCATTCCTCGACGATCAACCAGATGGTCGTGGCCGAGGTGGCCTCACAGCACTTTCCGGCACAGATTGCGAAGATACGGGCAGCCTATGTGGCGCGCCGCGATGCCATGCTGGCGGCGCTGGAAAAATACATGCCCGAAGGTGCCGAATGGACGCGGCCGGAGGGCGGGATGTTCGTCTGGGTCACGCTGCCTAACGGTATGGACGGCGCAGAACTGCTGGCCCGGTCGGTCGAGACGGAAAAGGTGGCTTTCGTACCGGGCCAAGCCTTCTTTGCCGATCGTTCCGGTTCCAATACGATCCGGCTTTCCTATTCCTGCGCCAACGAAGCGATGATCGAGGAAGGCATCCGTCGTCTGGGCCGACTCGTCGGGCATGCGCTGGCCCAGGCGGCCTGACAGCTTTAGGCGCGCCTGCTTTGGGTTGCGGATACGGAAGGGGCGTGATTGACTGCCGTCGATCCGCCGCTTTCGCAACCGATCTCCCGTCAGGTGTTCATGTCCATTCGCATCGCGACCTTCAACATCGAAAACCTGATCGCCCGCTTCGATTTCACCGGCTATCGCAACCAGCTGAAATCCGATCGGGTGTTGAAGCTGTTCGACATCAAGTCGGAAGCCGACTACCAGCGGCTCGAAGCGGCGCGGGTCGTATCCTCCACCGACGACACCCGGCAGCTCTCGGCGCTGGCGATTGCGGACACCAATGCCGACATCCTGTGCCTGCAGGAGGTCGACAACATGGAGGCGCTCAAGGCCTTCGAATACGGCTATCTCTTCCGCATGATCGGCTCTGGCTATCGGCAGAAATATCTGGTCGAGGGTAATGACAGCCGCGGCATCGACGTTGCCGTGCTGATGCGAGAGAAGACCCGCGACGGTCAGCCGATCGAGCTGCGCGACGTCACCAGCCATGCAGCGCTCACCTATCACGATCTCGGCCTCTATCATCCGGGGCTCGGGGAACGGGTCCGGCCGGATGACCGGATCTTCAAACGCGACTGCCTGGAACTCGACCTGCGCGTCGGAGGTCGGCCACTCACGGTCTACGTGGTGCATTTCAAGTCGATGACCAATGGCCGTGATGGAATGGATGGCCGCACCTCGACCATGCCGATCCGCGCGGCCGAGGCAAAGGCGGTACGGCACATCATCGAGAATCGTTTTGGGTCAGAGAGTGCTTCGCGGCACAACTTCGTGATCTGCGGCGACATGAACGACTATCAGGAGCGCATCGACGTGATCGGAGATCGGCGCTCGGGATATGACTACGTCCACCGGCCGGATCTGCCGAGTGCGCTCGATGTGTTCTCACATGACGGTTTTGCCGAAAACCCCATGCTGCGGCGGGACCCGCTCGATCGCTGGACGCTCTATCATTCGCGCGGTCCCGAAGAGCAGCACCTGTGTCAGCTCGACTATATCTGGCTTTCCAAAGGGCTCGCACAGGCCAATCCGCAGGCGCTACCAGAGGTCATCCGCAACGGTCAGCCATTCCGCACACCCTTTCCGCCGGGGCAGGAGGTCGAACGCTATCCGCGTACCGGATGGGACCGGCCCAAGGCATCCGACCACTGCCCGATCGCCATCACCTTGCATCTGCGATGAGCGATCTCTTGACTGACGAGGTTGGCCTGCCGACCGATGGTAGCCTGTATCCGGTTCGCTCGCTGGCGCTCAGGGTGGCAGCCGATCCGCATCCGCTGGACCTCACTCAGAGCACTGCCATCTCTGCCAACTGGGAGCGTGAGGTGACGGCGAACCCGGCACTCTTCAACGGCCGGATGATCCTGCAGCGTCAGATCCGCTATCGCGATGGGCATCTTGAGGCACTCGGCCATGTGTCGAACTTTGCCACCTTCCTCTGGTGGCGGCGCCAGCCGGAGCTTGCCGGTGCCTGTCACCTGTTCGGCTATCCCGTCATCGTCTCATCCGACGGGGCGCTGGTCGCGGTCGAGATGGCGCCGCACACCGCCAATCCCGGACAGGTCTATTTTGCGGCGGGCTCGCTCGACTTGTCCGATGTCGTTGACGGGGCCTGCGACATCGAGGGCAACATGCGGCGCGAGGTGATGGAGGAGACAGGGCTCGATCTTGATCTGGCGCATGCCGATCCTGTGCTTTACGCCAGCTATCGCTCGCGACGCCTCACCTTGGCACGCGTCTTCACGTTTTCGGAGACGGCGGAGGCTCTTGCCGATCGGATCGACGCCTTTGCCCGCGATTGTTCGGAGCCGGAAATCTCCCGTGCGGTCGTGATCCGCTCTGGCGATCCTGCAGCGCAGCGTTACGGGGCCGCGATGCTGCCGATTCTCAGCTGGTATTTTCAGGATCGAGGATGATCGGGGCTCGGCTTGCCTTGCCGTTTCGCCTCGGGCAGTGTGTGCCGCGAGCGTGACCTTCAACGGAGATAGGCCCGTGGCGAGACAGTATGCCATCTATGACGTGTTCACCGACCGCAAACTGGCGGGCAATCCGCTCGCTGTGATCTTCGACGGTGCCGGCCTGTCCGACGAGATGATGCAAACAATTGCCGGAGAGATGAACCTCTCGGAGACCGTTTTCGTCCAGCCCGCCGATCACGCATCGCACACCGCCCGGATCCGGATCTTTACCCCTGGCCGAGAACTGCCCTTTGCCGGGCACCCGACGGTGGGTAGCGCGATTGCGCTGGCCGAGCGCGCCTATAGTGGCGAGACCGCCAACATGGATCTCGTTTCCGTGCTGGAGGAGACGATTGGTCCGGTGCGCTGTGCCGTCCGGGTCAGACCTGGGGAAGCGAGCTTCGCCGAATTCGACCTACCGCGCCTGTCGAGCCGCCATGAGTTGCAACTTGATCGCCAAGGGCTTGCCGATGCGTTGTCCGTCAAGGCCAGCGCCATAGGGTTTGAAAACCATGTGCCGACGGTGTGGAGTGCCGGCGTCCCGTTTCTTCTCGTGCCTCTGCACGATGTGGCGACGATCGAGAGCGTCGAATTCGAACCGCAACTGTGGGAACGCGTGGCGCCGATGAGCGAGGGGCGACTGACGTCTGCCTACATCTATTGTCGCGGCGGGGTGCATCATGCCGCAAAATTCCATGCGCGGATGTTCTCGCCCGATATGGGCATTCACGAGGATCCCGCGACTGGGTCTGCCGTGGCAGCGCTTTCAGGCGCCATCCATCATTTCGACGCACTGCCGGACGGTCATCACCCGATGATGATCGAGCAGGGGGTTGAGATGAGCCGCCCTTCCTACATTCACCTGCATATCGATGTGAAAGACGGCGCCGTCTCGCGGGCGCGGATCGGTGGTCAGGCCGTCCGCCTGGCCACGGGAACTCTGGATCTCTGAAAACATTGGGTATTTCCAGGTTTTTGAAATTTTTTTGACCAAACGGCCAAGAATTTTTGCAGCGGCGCTAGACAAGGTCGCAGATCCTGTTTATACGCCCGGTCACGCCACCAGAAACGGGGCGGACGAGACCGGAAACGGTGTCAGGCGGGTGATTAGCTCAGTTGGTAGAGCAGCTGACTCTTAATCAGCGGGTCGTAGGTTCGAGCCCTACATCACCCACCATTTTCTTCTTCAAAACAATATGTTGGCCTTATGCGCAGTTCTGCGCACCTCGGGTTTGTTGGTGTCTTCAGGGCGTGCCTGGATGGCGATAATCAACCTGACTGGTCGTTCGGCAAGCCCTTCCTGGCCGAGTCACAAACCAGCTTAGCCGGCTATCAAAAAGTCGCTGGAAAAAGCGGGCGGACATCTGTCGCTCTGGTCGCCGATGTTCTCTAGGCGTTCTCACCCCTGGTCGCGTCTGTTCCTTGTTCGTTGCGGTTTTTTGTGCGCGTTCGTTGATTTTGCCCTGTGGATAACTGTGGACAACTAAGGTAGCCGGCTCAGCGTGTCGCGCTGAACCGGGCCTGGGGCAAGACATAGGGTATCGCCGCGCTCGGCAGCCGTCCGACACTGCCAGCAATGCCGTAGACATGCGCGATGGTCCCATCGTCGATGGTTTCCTTCGGATGGCCTTCCCGGATGAGTTTGCCGTGGTGAAGGACGGCCAAATGATCTGCGAACTCGGCGGCAAGGTTGAGGTCGTGCAGAATGGCCAGGACGACACCGCCGCGTCGGGCAAAGTCACGGGCGAGCTCAAGAACCGAGATCTGGTGACCGATATCGAGGCTTGCCGTCGGCTCGTCGAGGAAGATCGCGCGTGGACGACCATCAAGAACAGGATCGGGCATCTGTGCCAGCACGCGGGCCAGCTGCACGCGCTGTTGTTCGCCACCTGATAGCGCGTTGTAGCTGCGCCCCTCAAAGCCACTCAGCCCCACACGGACGAGCGCCTGGCGTCCCGCAAGATTCGGATCGCGGCTGCCATGCGCAACGGCGCCCATGCGCACCACCTCAAGCGCCGTGAAGGGGAAGGATAGTGCTGTGGATTGCGGCAGCACTGCCCGCTCTCGGGCGAGCTCCACGGGGCTCAGCGAGGCGATACGCCGGTCCTGGTAAAGGATGTCACCGTGGTCGGGGCGCATCTCGCCCGAAAGGGTCTTCAACAGGGTGGACTTGCCCGCCCCGTTGGGGCCGATGATCACGGTGACCTTGCCGGCTTCCAGGTGAAGGCTGACCTTGTCGACGAGAACGCGTCCACCGCGGCTGATTGTGATGTCGTGTGCGCGGATCATTACAAGCCCTCCATGGCCTGGCGGCCCTGTTTGCCGAGTAGAAGCATCAGGAAGACGGGCGCGCCGAGGATCGCGGTGATGATGCCGATCGGCAGTTCTGCCGGTGCGGCGATAGTGCGGGCGACCGTGTCCGCGAGAAGCAGCAAGGCTGCCCCGCCGAGCGCGGAAGCCGGCAGCAGGAAGCGATGTGACGGACCGATCGCGAGACGCAGCAGATGCGGCACGACGATTCCGATGAAGCCAATCGAGCCGGCAGCGGCTACGGTTGCGCCACAGGCGGCTGCCACGGCGAGGATCGTCATGCGCTTCAGCCGCTGCACGGGTACGCCCATGTGGAAGGCTGCGGCGTCACCGAGGATCAGTGCGTCGAGCCCGCGTGCGACGAAGGGGATGATCGCCAGCACGAAGACAACGAAAGGCAGGATGGCGATGATTTTGTCCGTCGTTGCGCCGCTCAATGAGCCGAGAGACCAGAAAGTGATGTCGCGCAGCGCCCGGTCATCGGCGATGAAGATCAGGAGGCCGGTGGCAGCCCCTGTCATTGCGGCAATCGCAATCCCCGAGAGGATCAGGGCTGTCGTCGATGTCTGGCCGTTACGGGTGGCGATGACGTAGAGCAGGAAGGTGTTGCCGAGACCACCGAGGAAGGCCATCAGCGGCAGAAACTGTTCGCCGAACACTACCTGCAACGGAAATAGCAGTGTGGGCCCAAGCACGATGGCGATCACGGCGGCAAGTGCTGCCCCGGAAGTGACCCCGACGATGCCGGGGTCGGCCAGCGGATTGCGGAAGAGGCCCTGCATCATGGCGCCGGAGACACCCAGTGCTGCGCCGATCAGGAGGCCCATGCCGGTGCGTGGCAGGCGCACAGCTTCCAAGATTATCAGGTTCTGCTGGTCCATGCTCGCATGATCGCCGGTCACATAGGCGATCAGATGCGGCAGGCCGACGCCGGTTGGACCGATCACGATCGAAATGAAGACCGCGATTGCCAGCAGGACTGCCAGCAGCGCAAGAACGATAAACCCGAGAGCGGAGCGATCTCCGTCACGCCTGCCGAGGGTCGACATCTGGGCCAGCGTGTTCACGATTACTGCCCTTCCGGATAGAGCATGGCGTTCAGGTCACGGGCGGCGTCGGCAGCACGCGGTCCAAGACCGAGGAGATAGAGGCCGTCCATGGTGAGGAAGGCCTTGTTCGCGCCGGCCGGGGTTGCTGCAAGGGCGGGGAGTTCAAATGCCTTTTCGGCCGTCAGATGCTGGGCGCCGCCGCTCATCACGAGGATAACGTCGGGGGCTGCGGCAATCACCGCTTCATCGGTCAGCGGCTTGTAACCGGAGATCGTGGACACGGCGTTCTCGCCACCGGCCAGCCGGATCATCGCGTCTGCAGAGCTCTCACTGCCGGCCGCCATGACGCGTCCATTGGCGAGGGAGAGAGCGAACAGGACTTTCTTCTTCGGCCCTGTTGCCGCCTTCACCTTGTCTTCAATGGCTTTGAGGCTGGCCTCGACCGACTTTGCCAGTTCGTCTGCCTTTTCCGCGCGCCCGATTGCCTGGCCGATGGCGCGGATCCTTGCTGGGATAGCCGATGTTTCAGGGGGCGAGGGGATGCTGACGAAGCTGAGGCCGCTCGCCTTGAGGATGTTGATCGAATCGATAGGGCCGGCACCGGCTTCCGCGATGATCAGATCGGGTCTTTGGGAGAGGACACCTTCTGCCGAGACCTGGCGAACATAGCCGATATCAGGCTTGGAGCTTGCCTCCGGCGGATAAAGGCTCGTCGTGTCGACGGCGACCACCCTGTCCCCCTCACCGAGCGCATAGATGATCTCCGTCACGGTGCCGCCAATCGCGACGATCCGCTCGGCATCCTTGGCCCCTGCCGTCTGCGGCAGAACAAGCGTCAAAGAAAGCGAGAAGGCGAGGGCGGAGAGGAGCTTGCGGCGGGATGGGCGAAGGGACAACATGGATGTGCTCGAACCTATGATCCGGGCGCCTGGAGGCAGGCACAAAGCCGTCTCCGGATCGCCGATAATGAGAATACGCATGTGCGGGGAACTCCCGACATTTAACTTGACTGTGCTACACAAGTTTAAATAGGAAGGCAACAGAGCGCGGTCGTTTCAGAACGCCGGTTTTCGAGGTAAACTCGCCAGCCGAGCGCATGCCCGATCGCGACGATCAGATCTTGTCTTGCAAAGAGGGAAGCAGACCCATGTACATCGCCATGAACCGTTTTCGCGTCGTCCCGGGCTTCGAGGAAGCCTTCGAGAACCAGTGGAAGGCCCGCGAAGGCCGACTGGCCGAAATGCCGGGTTACATCGAATTCCACATGCTGAAGGGTCCGAAGGCCGAAGACCATACGCTGTATGCCTCGCATACCGTGTGGGAGACCCATGGCCATTTCGTCGCCTGGACCAAGTCTGAGCAGTTCCGCGCCGCCCATGCACGCGCTGGCGAGAGCAAGGTTCAGTATCTCTCTGGCCCGCATTTCGAGGGCTTTGACGTCATCATCCACGAAGACCGCTCGGGCAAGCGCTCAGCTTCCGAAGCCGCGTGAGGCCTAGATGGACACGTTGACGCAAAGCCACGGCGAAAGACGCGAGCGGGCGCTGGCGGCGCTCGCCGAAAAGCCTGACGGTGTCATCGAACAGATCGCCGCCAAGGCCGAGGTGACACCTGCCGACGTGCTCGCCAACCTCCCGGAAGGGGCCGCTGTGCTGGTGCCTTCCGAGAAGTGGGAGCCGATCTGGAAGGACCTCACATCCTGGGGCGAGATCCTGATGATCGTCCACACCGAAGACATCGTGCTCGAAGTCGAGGGCAGCCTGCCGGAAGGCAGCGAAGGCCATGGCTGGTTCAACATTCATGGCGACAGTCCGATCGGCGGTCACATCCGCAAGGAACGTTGTGTCTCGATCGCTTTCGTCGATCGCGGCTTCCATGGGCGCCGGTCTTGTTCTGTCTGGTTCATGAATGCCGACGGAAAGGCTATGTTCAAGGTCTTCGTCCGTCGCGACAAGGAGCGCAATCTCCTGGAAGATCAGGTCGCGCGTTTCGAAGCTTTGCGACAGACTTTCGCCTGAAGCATCAATTTGGCCCGCCGGTCCGTCAGGGGCGGCGGGTTCTTCCATTAAGCCCTTCTTTCTTTTGCCTTTAACTGGATCTATTGTCCTGCGGCTTTCATCCACGCACTGGACCACGTTTTGATCCGATTCCGTTCGATTTCTTTCGCCGTCGCGTTCTGCCTGCTGGCGGCGGGTTCTTCTTTCATGCTTACGCCAGGCGTCGGTCTGGCACAGGACACCGATGCCACGCCGGCGGTGACTGAGCCGGCCCCGGTTGAAGCGCCCGAGGGGCCGCAGCTGCAACCTGAGACATTGGCCCCGGCTGCTGCCCCGGTCGCGCCGCCGCCTCAACGTGACGAGCAGATCGTCGCCGCCGAGAAGCGCGTCGAGGAAGCGCGAGCGCGCCTGACCGGCCTGCGCGATCAGGTCGAGAAAAACCTCCAGGAAGACGGCGTCCTTGCAGATCTCAAGGTTCAGTCCGATGCTCTCGGGCGGGAAGCGCTTGCGATTACCGTCGATTTGCGTCCTCGGATCGATGCCATTCAGGGTCGGTTGACGGAACTGGGCGAGCCACCCGCCGAGGGGCAGCCCGCCGAAAGCGCGAGCGTCGCTGAGGAGAGGTCGCGGCTCAATGCCGCGCGGGCGGAAGTCAATGCGCTCACCGGCCAGGCCGAGGATCTGTCGATCGAGGCGAAGACGCTGTCCGATCGGGTCTCGGACACGCGTCGGGCACTGTTTACCAGCCGGCTGCTCGAGCATACCGAAATCAATGGAAGTGTGCTCGAGGAGGCGCTCCAGTCTTTCTCCGCCGATGCGGCGCGGGTTCAGCGCAGCATCACGAGCTGGCTGAGCTTCGTCATCAAGTTCAAGGCCTTGCAATTGGCCATTGCAGTTTTTCTATCGATGGCCTTGGCTTCGCTGATCCTGTTTGTCGAGTACCGTCTGTTCGGACGGATCAACAGGCGCGATCCGACCAACGAAGCCCCCTCCTATCTCAGCCGCTTCTCGGTCGCCTTCTTCTCGACGATCCTGCCGTCTCTGGCACTCAGCTTCTTTCTGGCTTCCACCTATTTCCTGCTCGATACGTTCAATGTGCTGAGAACCGACATCGCTCCGATCGTTGCATCGGTCTTTGCATTGATCGGTCTTGTCTTTTTCGTCATGGCCATTTCAAGAGCGGTGCTTGCGCCCGCGGCGCCTAACTGGCGGTTGGTCAAGCTTTCAAATAAGGGTGCGCGCGACCTCAGTATCGCAATCTTCCTGATGGCGCTCGTCAACGGTCTCGATTACGTCGTGTCCGTCATTAACGAGAGCTACAGCTCGCCAGTCGTGCTGACGGTGATGCGCAGCTTTGCCTCCTCCGTGGTCATCGGCCTGCTGCTGTTCTTCGTGTCCTTCCTGCGGCCGGTGCTCGCCGAGTCAGGGGATCCCGCTGTCCGGGGACGGCCCTGGCCACGGGCGGTGGCGATCACGCTTCGGATAGTCGGCGCCGTCCTGATCCTCGCTGCTGCCATCGGCTATGTCGGGCTCGCGCGTTTCCTCGCGACCCAGATCGTTCTCACGGGCGCGGTTCTGGCGACGATGTATATCGGCATCCTGACCGGCAAGGCGATTTCCGCTCCCAATCAGTTCGGTGAAACCAGGGTCGGTCGGTTTATCGGCCGCCGTTTCCGCCTCTCGGCTGTCGTGCTGGACCAGAGCGGTATCGGCGCCGGTCTGGTCATCTACGCCTTTGCGCTCGTGACCGGCATTCCGCTCATCCTGATGTCCTGGGGGTTCCAGCCGCGCGATCTGCAGCTCTGGCTCTTCAACCTCTTTACCGAGATAAATGTCGGCACGATCCGCATCTCGATCTTCGGAATTCTCGGCGGTATCCTGCTTTTCGCTGCCGGCCTGTTCGTGACGCGCTGGTTCCAGAAGTGGCTGGACGGCAATGTCATGGCGCGCAGCCATATCGACGTCGGCGTGCGCAATTCGGTGAAGACCGGTGTCGGTTATCTCGGTACCGGCATTGCCGGCATCATCGGCATTTCAGCAGCCGGTATCGATCTCTCCAGCCTGGCGCTTGTTGCCGGTGCCCTGTCTCTCGGTATCGGCTTTGGCCTGCAGAACATCGTTTCCAACTTCGTCTCCGGCCTGATCCTGCTGGTCGAGCGCCCCTTCAAGGTCGGCGACCACGTGATCACCGGGGTCAATGAAGGCATTGTCAAGCGAATCTCGGTCCGTGCGACCGAAATCGAGACCTTCCGGCGCCAGTCGATCATCGTGCCGAATTCCGAGCTCATCAACTCGCCGCTCGGCAACTGGACGCATCGCAACCGCATGCAGCGCTCCGAAGTGCCGGTCAGCGTGGCCTATGATGCCGATCCGCAGGAGGTGATTGACGTGTTGCTGGCCGTGGTCAACGAGCGGACCGACGTCTTGCGCAATCCCGAGCCGCATGTCGAGTTCTTGCGCTTCGGTGCATCCTCGCTCGATTTCGAACTTCGTTTCCACCTCGGTGACATCGCCGATGGTCTGCGGGTGCGCAACGAAGTCCGTATCGAAATCCTCAGACGTTTCCGCGCCCGCGACATCGTCATGCCTTACCCGCATCAGGACGTCATGCTGCATCTCCAGGAGCATGACCGGCAAGCTCTTGTCCGGCGCAAGAAACGGGCGGACGATCGTCCCGAGGTGGCGGAGGAATTGTCTCCGGACCCGGATGATGACAAACTCCTGCCATGAACGCCGCATTCAGCCGCCATTCAGGCCAAATGGGGCACAAGAGGGGCAGGAGCGGTCGGAAGTGTACCGGGCGCGATTGAGAGGACGGAGCCTTTGGCTCCGCTATCGGCATGAAGCAGTTCTATGCGCAGCTGGTTGTCGTGGTGGTTAGCAGCTTGTTGGCGGGGCCGACACTGGCAGCCTCGGTGCTGAACACCGGCAGCTCCGCCGTGGTTATCGTCGTGGTCGAAGAAGGCACACGAACCGAGATTTCGCTCGATGCCGGGGGCTCCGACACGATCTGCGCATCCGGGTGTTTCCTGACGCTGCCCAACGGAGACCGGATCGGGCTCGCCGGTGATGAAACCGTCGAAATCAAGGATGGTATCGCCACCATCAAGTGAACGGCTTTGACGCTGCTCGCCGAGATACCTGGATATTCTTGAATGCTTAACTATGCGGGAGTGTTGATACGGGCCGAGGGCCTGAGTTAACGCTTCCGCAAAGGGCCTTTGTTAGATGTCTTACAAATAAACAAGACAGTGAAGGCTGGTCATGGCAGTTCTCGGCATTTCTGGAATGCAGTATTCGGGAGAGACATTTCCCGACGTTCGGATTGTTCTCGGTGAGGACTCCAATGTCTTCACGCAGATGATCAGTCAGCGCCTGAAGGAGCTGATGGGTGTCGACATCGAGATATGCCGCACGTTCGAGGACTTGCAGATGGCCAATGAGCTGTCGCAGGAGCCGGTGGTGCTGGCGATCTCGAACATCAACCTGCCGGGCGCCGAAAACGGCGAAGCGCTGGAATACCTGATCGACTGCAACATCCCGACCGTGGTCTTCACAGGGACTTTCCAGGACGAGATGCGCGAAAAGCTGCTCGCCAAGGACATCGTTGACTATATCCTCAAGGACAATGTCTTTGCCGTCGAAATGCTTGCGGAGTCGGTCTATCGCTTCCTGACCAACCACCGTCACCACGTTTTGATCGTCGATGACAGCCCGACCGCACGCGCCCTTCTGTCGAGCCGCCTGCGCCGCTACAATTTCCGCGTCAGCCTCGCCGAGAGTGGCGCCAAGGCGATCGAGATCCTGAAGGCCAATTCGGATATCGGCCTCGTGGTCACAGACTACAACATGCCCGATATCGACGGTTTCGAACTGACGCGACGCATCCGTTCGGTGCGCGGGTCGCATGAACTGCGAATCATCGGCGTCTCGTCGTCGACCAACCGACTGCTGTCGGCACGCTTCCTGAAGGTTGGCGGAAACGACTTCATGCTGCGTCCCTTCATCGACGAAGAGTTCTATTGCCGCGTGAACCAGAACCTGGACACGCTCGTTCAGATTAAAGCTGCGCAAGCCCGCAAAAAATAGGTGCGACTTATAATTAAGGTCGCTAGTGTTCTGCCGAGGGAGGAGGTCGCTTGTTGAGCGATCTCGGGAATTCGGTGGATATTTTATGTATTTTTCTGAGCAGTTTGACACCAAGCCCGCTGTCGTGGGTTCAAAACGCGCGGAGCAGGGCCGAGTCCTGATCATCGAGGATTCCCGCGCGGTCTCCCAGGTGATGCGTCACCGATTGGAAAACGACTTCTTCTGCCAGGTGACCCAATGCGCCTCGGCAGACGTCTTTCGCAACGTGATGCGCGGCGGTGAGAAGTTCGACGTCGCAGTCGTCGATTTGAACCTGCCCGGTGCATCGGACGGCGAAATTCTTGATGCCGTGATCGCTCAAGGAATTCCGGCGGTCGTGTTCACTGCCGACTTCAATCGTGACCTGCGCGAGCGTCTGCTACAGAAAGGCGTCGCCGATTACCACGTCAAGAACAATGAAGGCGCGATCGACCTCGTCGTCTCGTCGGTCCTGCGCCTCCTTGGCAATCGACAGGTCGGCGTGCTCGTCGTCGACGACCTGCCTTCGGCCCGGGCCATGCTGGCCGATCTCCTGCGTGTGCAGAAGTTCCAGGTCTACGAGGCGTCGACCGGATATCAGGCCATGGATATCCTGACGCGCCAGCCGCATATCGAGCTCGTGATTACCGATTACAACATGCCTGACATGGACGGCTATGAACTGACGCGACGAATCCGCCGCGACCACAATAGCGACCGTCTGAGGATCATCGGCATTTCCTCGTCCGCCGACCGCCTCTTGTCGGCAAGCTTCCTGAAGGCCGGCGCGAATGACTTTGTCTATCGTCCCTATGTCATCGAGGAGTTGCAGTGCCGTATCCAGCACAATATCGAAACGCTTGCGCAGCTCAGGCAGCTCCGCGTGGCCGCGTTCAGCGATTATCTGACAGGTCTTCCTAACCGTCGCTACTTTTTCGACGAGGGGCCGGCGCAAGTGGCAGGACGTCTCGAGCGGCGCGAGCCATGCTGCATCGCCATGCTCGACATTGATCATTTCAAGAAGCTCAACGACACCTATGGCCATGAAATCGGCGACCGGGTTCTGCAGGCGGTCGGTGCCAAGCTCGCGCGCCGGCTCGACGGCAGCGGTCACCTCATGGCCCGGCTCGGTGGCGAGGAGTTCAGTGTCTTGATGCTGGGCCTCGATGTCGAAAAGGGATCAGCGCTCTGCGAGACATTGCGGCGCGAGATCGAGAGCCTGCGAGTGGCACTCGACGACCAGGATATCAACGTGACCATCTCGATCGGGCTTGCGGAAATCGCCGGACGGGAGAGTTTCAGCAATTATCTCGCAGCGGCCGACCAGTTGCTTTACCTCGCGAAAAGCTACGGCCGGAACCGTGTCTATTCCGAGACCATGCTTTCCTGACCTGAATTCCATTGCGCTCTGGTCGTGCCGCGGGCGTATGCCCATATGTGTGCGACCATCCGCAGCCCGGAGAGTCAAATGCCTCCCATTATTTCTATCAATTCTCTCTCCAAGACCTATTCCAACGGTTTCAAGGCGCTCGACAGCGTCAGTTTCGACATTGAAGAAGGCGAGATCCTCGCACTTCTCGGTCCCAACGGCGCCGGCAAGACGACGCTGATCTCGATCATCTGCGGCATGACCAATCCCAGTGGCGGGCAGGTGACGGTCTCCGGTCATGACGTGGTCAAGGACTTTCGCAAGACCCGGGCCGAGATCGGTCTGGTGCCGCAGGAACTGACGACCGACATGTTCGAGACGGTGTTCAACACAGTCAGTTTCTCGCGGGGCCTGCACGGCAAGAAGCCCGATCCCGCCTATATCGACCAGATCCTTAGGGATCTCAGCCTCTACGAGAAACGCAACAATGCGCTTCGCGAATTGTCGGGTGGCATGAAGCGGCGGGTGTTGATCGCCAAGGCGCTGTCGCACCAGCCGCGCATCCTCTTCCTCGACGAGCCCACCGCCGGCGTCGACGTGGCGCTGCGCAAGGACATGTGGCAGCTCGTCGAGCGCCTGCGCAAGACCGGCGTGACCATCATCCTCACCACCCACTACATCGAGGAGGCGCAGGGCATCGCCGACCGTGTGGGCGTCATCAATCGTGGCAAACTGCTGCTGGTCGAGGAGAAGAATACGCTGATGCGCAAGCTCGGGCGCAAGCAACTGACGATCGTGCTCACCGAGCCAATCCAGGCGATACCGGCAGCGCTTGCCGGCTATTCTCTGGCACTCGGAGAAGATGGCCGCGAACTTGTCTACGATTACGAACTTGGTAGCGAAGACGGAGAGATTGCCCGGCTTCTGGCTGCGATCGATGCCGCCGGCCTGAAATTCAGCGATGTCTCCACGCGCCAGACGTCTCTGGAAGACATTTTCGTCTCGTTGATCGGAGAGGCTGCATGAACATCGAAGCGATCAAGTCCATCTATGTCTACGAGATGGCGCGGATGCGCCGCACACTGCTGCAGAGCGTGATCTCGCCTGTCCTGTCCACAGCGCTCTATTTTATCGTCTTCGGGGCAGCCGTTGGCTCGCGCATGGAAGAGATCGGCGGCGTCTCCTATGGCGCCTTCATCACGCCCGGTCTGATCATGCTGGCGCTCATCACCCAATGCGTCTCGAATGGTTCGGCGGGCATCTATTTCCCGAAGTTCACCGGCACGATTTATGAAATCCTCTCGGCGCCGGTGGCGATGACGGAGATCCTGATCGGCTATGTCGGAGCTGCTGCCACGAAGGGCATGATGATTGGGCTGATCATCCTGGCAACGGCGATGTTCTTCGTCGATCTGCAGATCGAACATCCCGCACTCATGCTGTTCTTCATGGTGCTGACATCGATCACATTCAGCCTCGCCGGCTTCATCATCGGCATTTTGGCGAAGAATTTCGAGCAGTTGAGCCTCGTGCCGTCGCTGGTCGTGCCGCCGCTCACCTTCCTGGGCGGTACCTTCTACTCGATCGACATGCTTCCGCCGTTCTGGCAGGCTGTCAGCCATCTCAATCCGGTGCTCTATCTGGTGAGCGGTTTCCGCTGGAGCTTCTTCGAGGTGTCGGATGTGCATCCGCTCATCAGCCTCGGCATGATCGGCATTTTCCTCGCCGCATGCCTCGGTTTCCTCGCCTGGATCTTCAAGACGGGCTACAAGCTCCGACCCTGAAGCGATCCGTCAATCACGCAGCCTGAGTTCGTCAGTTTGCATCTGCATGGAACTCAGCGTCGAGAGAAAACTCATGCCGAGAAGGCTCTGGTCGAGCAGGCCTTCTTCGAGCACGACGGCATCCACGTTTGTTCGAACGATGGGACCGAGCCGCATTTCAGGAATGCGCAAGGGGGCAGCGGAGGCGCGACCGTTGGCGGTAAGCACCGTGCGGGTGAAGCTGAGCTCGCCAGGATCGATCCCCATCAGCATGGCGTCTTCGTAACGCAATGCGACGGAACTCGCTCCGGTGTCGATCAGCACGGGCACGGCGACGGCACCAATCTCGACCGTGGTCTCGAAATGCCCACCGAGCGCCTTGTGCAGGATCACTTCGGCGGAACCATCGGCTGTCGTGACTGTAATCGCCCGACCCGGGATCAGGCCTGCGAGAACACGCTCGCCAACGCTGCGAAAATCGCCGCGATAGAGATAGCCGGTGACGAGGACGAGAGCGATCAGCACCCAGATCGCCATCTGGCGCAGGCTCTGGCCCAGATTGCGCCGGCCGACCAGAATCCCGGCCGAGATCATCAGCAGGATTGGTAGCGCCACGACCAGGCGGCCGAAGGCTTCGTTGTCCAGGCCGAAGCTTTGGCCGCTATCGTGGTTCATCACGAGAATGACGAGGCCGATCGCAAGAATGGCGATGCCGATAGCAAAACGCATCAGCCGCCCTCGCGTTCGCGCACCAGTCGCGTTCGGCGCGTTTCGCGGCGGGGCTTGCGCTCGACGTTTTCGAGGCGCGCCGGCAGTTCAGCCATGATCGATCGCCGCTCGAGGCCGGTATAGCTCGTCCACAGGCCGATCTCTTCGCGCGTTCGGCCGCAGCCAAAGCAGTAGCCGGTCTTGTCATCGATCGAACAGATCAGAATGCAGGGAGATTCCATCGCGAGCCCTTTGGTTTCGCTCCTATATCGGTCGCTCAGAGAATGATGGCAAGGGCCACGAGGAAGGCGATCTCGCAGAGTTGTTGACTGGCGCCGATCGTGTCGCCGGTATGCCCATCGATGCGCCTGCGGCAGTGGCGCGTGAAGGCCGCCACGATGCCGGCCGCAAACAGACCGGCGGCAAACCACGCGTGGAACGGGAGGGCAAGGAGGCCGATGCCGGCCGTCAATACGCCACCGAGAAAGAGGGCTATGCGCGTCGCCTCCGGATCAGGGGCGCCGGCCGATCCAGCCACGCCATCCGGCCGAGCCGAGGGCAGGGCGGACCAGTGCCAGACCATAAGGCTTCGGCTGAGGTTTGCTGCAGCCAGCCAGGCAAGGGCCATGGCAAGCGGTGGTAGGGTTTCGATCAGGATCGCGAGCGCCGCGACACGGAGCGCGATCGACAGGATCAGCGCCAGCGCACCATAGGTGCCAATGCGGCTATCCTTCATGATCGCCAGCGCCTTCTCGCGGCTGCGACCACCTCCGAGCCCGTCCGCGGTGTCTGACAGGCCGTCCTCGTGCAGGGCGCCGGTCAGCATGACCTGCAGCCCGATACCTATCAGAGCCACAAGCACCGGGTCGACACCGGAGGCCGACAGGAGTGCCATGATCAAGGCAGCGGGGAGGGCGATGATCAGGCCAGCCAGCGGGAATCCGGCGACCGTGCGGCTAAGGCTTCCGTCATGGCCTGCAAAGAAGCGATCCGGTACCGACAGGCGGCTGAGGAAGGAAATGGCACGCGCCGTTTTCGTGACGAGGTTCTCGACGACCTGCATGGTTCCTTTCCGTTTCGTTCTCGACCGCCTGCGTCGCTTTTTTGAGTTGAGCGGCGCGGGTCCGGTCTCTATGAGAGAGGCCACAAAGCCTGATTTGCTGGAAGAATACAAGGAAGCCCGACCCATGAGCGTTACCGGCCTGCCATTCGACGATTTTCGCACGCTGTTGCGTGACCTGCCGGGACCCAGCACTGCGGCGCTCGTGGCGGCGCGCGAACGCGACAAGCAGCTGACCAAGCCGCCGGGCGCGCTTGGACGGCTCGAAGAGATTGCCATGTGGCTTGCCGCCTGGAGTGGTCGCGCGCCTGCGGTCAATCGTCCACTGGTCGCGATCTTCGCCGGTAATCACGGGGTGACCCGACATGGCATCACGCCGTTCCCGCCGTCTGTGACCCAGCAGATGGTCGAGAACTTTGCGGCCGGCGGTGCGGCCATCAACCAGATCTGCGTCACGCATGACCTTGGGCTCAAGATCTTCGACTTGGCGCTCGACTATCCGACCGGCGATATCACCTGCGAGCCAGCGCTCTCGGAGCGCGACTGCGCGGCGACCATGGCCTTCGGCATGGAGGCGATTGCCGGCGGAACCGATCTTCTTTGCATCGGTGAAATGGGCATCGGCAACACGACGATTGCGGCCGCGATCAACCTCGCGCTCTATGGCGGTGAGGCAGAGGACTGGGTCGGTCCGGGCACTGGCTCGGAAGGCGATGTTTTGGCGCGCAAGGTTGCCGCCGTCAAGCAGGCGGTCGAGTTCCACCGGGAACATCTGTCCGATCCGCTGGAAGTGTTGCGACGCCTCGGCGGTCGCGAAATCGCGGCAATGGCCGGCGCGATCCTCGCAGCCCGTATGGAAAAGATCCCGGTCCTGATCGACGGCTATGTGGCAACCGCCGCTGCCTCGATCCTGAAGGCGGCCAATCCTTCCGCGCTCGATCACTGCCTGATCGGCCACGTTTCGGGCGAGCCTGGTCATCTGCGCGCAATCGAACGCCTCGGCAAGACGCCGCTTCTGGCGCTTGGCATGCGGCTCGGTGAGGGTACCGGTGCGGCACTCGCGGCCGGCATCGTCAAGGCTGCGGCGGCCTGCCATTCCGGCATGGCAACCTTCGAACAGGCTGGGGTATCCAACAAGTCACATGAGTGATCGCACATCAAAGCCCGGCGATGCGGAGCCGCTCGCCTCTAAAGTCATCAAGAAGAAGACAGGTATCGCGCATCTCTTTGCCGCCGCTCAGTATTCGGCTCAGGGATTTCGACGTCTGATCCAGGAAGCGGCCTTCCGGCATGAGCTTCTGGCATTTGTCGGCGGTCTGGTCGTGTTCGTTCTCGTCGGTGCGAGCCTCTTTGAATTCCTCGGCTTCGTCGTTTTGATGATGCTGATGTTTTCGGTGGAGGCGCTCAACACGGCGATCGAAGAACTGGTCGACCGCATCTCGCCGGAGATCTCGACGGTCGGCCGCAATGCCAAGGATCTAGGATCCTTTGCTGTCTTCTGCCTGATTATGGCCAATGGCGCCTTTGCTGCTTACGTCGTCATCAGCCGGCTGTTTCTCGCCTGATCAGGCGAATTGCCGGCGGCGCGGTTCGATGGCTTTGACTTCCGAGACAGCCGGCAGGCTTTCGAGCACGCGGCTCGATGGCAGGATGGCGATGACTTCCGTGCCTTCCCTGAGCTTCGACTTCAGCTTGAATTCGCCGCCATGCTTGGCGAGGATCGCCTGGACGATGGGCAGGCCGAGCCCCGTGCCCTGTTCGGCGCTCTTGATCGCGATCGAGCCCTGACCAAAGGCGGAAAGCACCACCGGGATTTCGTTTTCCGGAATGCCCGGGCCGTTGTCCTTGATCGAGATGTATTGTCCGCCGCCGGCGGTCCAGCCGGCCTTGACCATGATCTCGCCGCCCTGGGGTGTGAACTTCACCGCATTCGACAAGAGGTTCAGGATCACCTGGCGCAGAGCCTTTTCGTCAGCCCAGAGTGACGGCAGTGCCTTTTCGAATTGCTGGTCGATGCGGATGTTCTTCGATTTGGCGCGCAGCTGGATCATGCCGATGCAGTCTTCGGCGACCTCCAGGAGAGACACGCTTTCTTCGCTCAGCTCGTATTTGCCGGCCTCGATCCGCGACAGGTCGAGGATCTCGTTGATCAGTTCGAGCAGATGGCTTCCCGAGCGGTGGATGTCTCCAGCATATTCCTTGTAGAGCGGGTTGTTCAGCGGCCCGAGCACTTCCGTCGCCATGACTTCGGAAAATCCGAGGATGGCGTTGAGCGGGGTTCGCAGTTCGTGGGACATGGAGGCGAGGAAGCGCGACTTTGCCATATTGGCCTCTTCGGCCCGACGCCTTGCCTCATCGGACAGGGACTTGGCGACTTCCAGTTCCGCAATCAGGTCGTCCTTTTCCGTCTGGAAGGACAGAAGCTTGAGATTGGCCTGATGCAGTCGGTTGGTGATGTAGATGAAGAAGATCAGCGCAGTGGTGAAAACCGCCGTCAGGCCGATGTCGAGGATATTCCGGCCGGTGATCGACACGACGGTCAGCGCCGCCACCGTGGGCAGGAAGCCGAACAGCACGGCCTGACGCAAAAGCATGCTGGCCATGGCCGTAATGGAAAGGGCCACCAGTAGCACGGCACCCTTGTAGAAGGTGAAAGCTGTCGGATTGCAGGTGTCGCAGTCCTGCAGGACGAAGATCGCCCAGGACAGTCCCATGGCTGCCTGCGCGGCCAGCAAGATGCGACGCCATCTGATCTGGTTTTCCGGCGAGATTTCGGTCTTGGATGCGCGCCTGACGATCAGGATGCCGATTGCATGCATCGTGAGCGCAAAGAGGCCCCAGATGATGAAATGCGGCTGCGCAGTGAAATAGGCACCGGAGGCCGCGATCAGTAGGATCGTGATCGGGATGACGGCCGCACCCTGCAGGCAGGCGCCGACATGCATCGCGAGGATCTCTGCATCGAAGGCCGGGGAGGTGCCCGGACCCGTCTGAAGACGTTCACGGGTGGTGCGGACAGCGCGCGTCGTTGCCCTGTTGCGATTGTGTCGCGTCAGGTCGAGAACGTTTTTGTCCGCCGATGTATCTACGCCGTTACTCATTGCGTTGCAGTCTTCCGCGCCTTGGTGAACCCTAGCGGCCAAATCTTAAGAAGATCCTGTCTTGGAAGGTTTTGTTTGCCATGTGTAAAAAGGATCTGTTGTTGAAGTGGGTGGAAATGTGACGAGACACGTTCGGCGCCTGCGCGACCTGGTTCTAGGGCTCGCCATCCTGGCGCTCGCATTGCTTGTCATCGCCAAGCTCGAGAACGAACAGGCGCTGCGCTTTTCCGGCTCGTTCTCAGTGATCGATGGCGACACGCTCAGCGCAGACGGCGAACGGCTGCGGATCGAAGGGATCGATGCACCCGAACTTTCTCAGGTTTGCAAGGCGGCGGATGGGGCACCCTATGCCTGCGGCGAGGAGGCGCGCCGAGCCCTGATTGCGCTCGTGTCCGGGCGTGGCTTCGAATGCACAGGTACACGCCGTGATCGCTACGGCCGGTTGCTCGTGGTCTGCAAGCGGGGCCTCGACGATCTCGGCGAGATACTGGTGCGGACCGGGTCTGTCGTTGCCGATGGACGTTACCTTGCGAGCGAGGCAGAGGCTCGGCGGGCGGGCGAGGGGATCTGGCGGGGCAATTTCGAGCGCCCGGCTGACTGGCGACGACAACGACAGATCGAGGAAGCGGAACTCACGGGTTGGGTCGAGGCGTTACTGCCGCGATGGCTGACACATTGGTTTTGAGGACGAAAGAGAGAATGGCCGCTGACAATCCTTCGCTGCCGAGCATGCCCCGCGATGACGTGCCGCCGACGATCGACGCCTTGTCGAGCGCGATCGCCCGCTGTCGCATTTGTCGCGATTGTCCGGCCGGTGGCCCCGAGCGGCGCATGCCGCATGAGCCTCGACCGGTCGCCTGGCTTTCGGCGACGGCACGGGTGCTGATTGCCGGGCAGGCGCCGGGGCTTCGGGTGCATGAGACGGGCATCCCCTTCAACGACGCCTCCGGTGACCGCCTGCGCCAATGGTTGGGCATTGATCGCGACACCTTCTATGATCGCAGCAAGCTGGCGATTGCGCCGATGGGCTTCTGTTTTCCCGGCTATGACGAGAACGGACACGATCTGCCGCCGCGCCGGGAATGTGCGCCGCATTGGCGACAGACGGTGATGGATGCCATGCCGCGGGTCGAGCTCATTCTCGCCATCGGGCAATATGCGCAGGCCTGGCATCTTGGACGGCTGCGCCGCAAGACCATGACCGAGACGGTGACCCATTGGCGGGACTTCCTTCTCGCCAATCGCGAGGGGCCACGCGTCTTGCCCCTTCCCCATCCGAGCTGGCGAAACACGGCCTGGCTGAAACGTCACCCCTGGTTCGAGGCCGAGGTGCTGCCGGTGCTGCGACGAGAGGTTTCCTTGTTGATAGCTTGAAATGATTTTCCATAATTTTTATCAAATCGGCTATATCAAGAAAAATCAGTTTTTATAGGGTTTGCCATGGACCGCCTCGATCGCAAAATTCTCCGTATTCTTCAGGAAGATTCGACGCTGGCCGTTGCCGATCTCGCCAAAAAGGTCGGGTTGTCCACGACGCCTTGCTGGCGCCGCATCCAGAAGATGGAAGAGGACGGTGTCATCCGTCGGCGCGTGGCATTGCTCGATCCCGCCAAGGTCAACACCAAGGTGACGGTGTTCGTCTCGATCCGCACGTCCAGTCACTCGATCGAGTGGCTGAAGCGGTTCTCCGAGGTCGTGTCCGAGTTTCCGGAAGTGGTCGAGTTCTACCGCATGAGCGGCGATGTCGATTATCTGCTGCGCGTCGTCGTGCCTGACATCGCGGCCTATGATGCCTTCTACAAGCGGATGATCGCCAAGATCGAGATCCGCGACGTGTCTTCGGCCTTTGCCATGGAGCGGATCAAATATACGACCGAGCTGCCGCTCGACTACATGGTGCTCGACAATAATAAAGCCGGCGAAGAATAGACCGCGCTGGCGATTACCTGAGCTTCGCGATCCGCTTGGGGTCGCGCATTTCCCGCAAGGCATCCTTGCCGATCCCGCGGGCTGTGGCATCGCTCTTTCCCGCCAGTTTTTCAGCCAGAAGGACCGCACCCGTGTGGCAGGCGCGGCTGCGCTTGCCCGTGTTGCGCAAGGCCCAGTTCACAGCCTTCTTGACGAAGTTGCGGGGATCGGTGGCGTGCCGCTCAATCAATGGCAGCCATTCGAGGAACGTCGCGTCCGGCTCATTCCGGTTGTGAACGGTCGCGCCCGCGATCATGGCGAAGGCGCTTCTGCGGATGAACTCCCGGTCGTCGGCGGCGAAGTCTTCAACCAGTTTGCGCCAGCCGGGCGTCCCGGTCAGCAGGTCGGCCGCCGCGTCGACGATTTCCCACGAGTTGAATTCGTCGGCGAGCCGCCGGATGTCGTCCGATGACAGCAGCGTCGGAACGAAAGTCCAGATCGCCAGCAGGCGCGCTTCTCGTATGCCGGATGCCCAGAGGTCTTTCGCGCGCGCCTGATTCGGGCCGATCACCTTGGCCATCTGCCGCAAAGCGGGATTGCCGATGCCAAGGGCATCCTCGGTGACAATCCCGTAGCGCGCCAAGCCGGCTATGTTCTCCTCCGACCGCATCGAGCGCAAGTATGCGATGATCTCGGCTGCGGTGGAGGAGGGGCCGATCATTTTGTTTCGAGCCGGGCCAGCAGGGAAGATGTGTCCCAGCGGTTGCCGCCGAGTTTCTGCACCTCGCCGTAGAACTGATCGACGAGCGCCGTGACCGGCAGGTTCGCACCGTTGCGGCGCGCTTCCGAGAGCACGATGTCGAGGTCCTTGCGCATCCAGTCGACGGCAAAACCGAATTCGTATTTGCCCTGGTTCATGGTCTTGTGGCGGTTTTCCATCTGCCAGGAGCCGGCAGCCCCCTTGGAGATGACCTCTATCACCTTTTCGATGTCGAGGCCGGCCTTCTTGCCGAAATGCACGCCCTCGGCCAGGCCCTGGACGAGGCCTGCAATGCAGATCTGGTTGACCATCTTGGTCAACTGGCCAGCGCCGGCGGGGCCCATCAGGCCGACCATGCGGGCAAAGGAGTCGATGATCGGCTTGGCGGTCTCGAAGGTGTCCGGTTCGCCGCCGCACATCACGGTGAGCACACCGTTTTCAGCACCTGCCTGGCCGCCCGAGACCGGAGCGTCGATGAAGCCGCAGCCTTTGGCCGCGGTGGCTTCGGCGAGTTCGCGGGCGACCTCGGCGGAGGCCGTGGTGTTGTCGATCAGGATCGCGCCCGGCTTCATAGCTGCAATCACGCCGTTTTCGCCCAACGTGACCGAACGCAGGTCGTCGTCGTTGCCAACGCAGGTGAAGACGAAATCTGCGCCCTCTGCGGCCTCAGCCGGGGTCAAGCCATGGCTGCCGCCGAACTTCGCCACCCAGTCCTCGGCCTTGGCCGTCGTGCGGTTATAGACCTTTACCTCGTGGCCACCCTTGACCTTCAGGTGTCCTGCCATGGGAAAACCCATCACGCCCAAACCGATGAATGCGACCTTTGCCATTTCGTCTCTCCTGCCTTGCGGTATGAGACATGCATAGTCGAAGCTCCGTGGCCTTGAAAGGCCTTCTACTGTTATTGGGCAGTGTCGGGGGCAGCCGCTTTCCGACGGATCTCATCGTCCGGGGTCAGTTCAAGGCTCATCTTGCCCAGACGGCTTGAGATCTCGTTCCACAATCGCCGCAGACGGCGAACATGGAGGTCGTCGCCGATCCAGTCCATCAGATGCTCGATGGCGCGCGAGGACATCTCCGGCGTTTCACTGATGGTCGTCAGTGCCCAGATGCTGAATTCCCGCGCATCGACTTCCTTGATCTGCCCGTCTGCACCGGGAATCAGGAATTTTGCCGTACTCGTTTCCTGAACGTGCTTCATCGGCCCGGTCGGGGCCAGAAGAACTGCTGCATAGATGCGGTCAAAGGCATCGATCGCCTTTTCTTCCGTTGAGGTGTCGCTGTTACGGTTCTGTTTCAGGGCCCGTTCCAGGTCGAAGATCGTGCGGACGTTGAACTGGCGCAACAGCAGAAAACGATCGAGACCGACGACGCAGCACAGTTGGGCCTGGGCTATCCAGTCAACCGTCTGGTAGATGCCGAAGGGTGTTTCGATGTGCAGCATGATCGGATTGTAGGTGGCGAGCGACTGCACATCGGAGATTCCGCATTCTTCCAACCGGAAGCGCGTGAAGAAGTCGATGCCGTCGATCGCGTCGAGCGGTACGACCCTTGTCCACTCGATGAAGCGGTTGTCGGATTGCTTGATCCAGTTGATCTGGCTCCCCACCTTGACGAGGATGAACTGCAGCACGCTGCCGGGCAGCAGGCCGAAGGCCAAGCCAAGCAAGATCCAGAGAGAGGACAGCTCGGTGACGGGCGCGTTTCTCTCGATGCTGATCACCTCCTGGACCGCACTGAGATCCGGCAAGGCTCGATAGAGTGCGGCCGAGGCAAGCACCGAGATCACGATCATCGCCGCCTGTCGGATCATCGTGTAGCCGTTCAGATCGAAGACCGCGAGCGCCTGGATGAGATAGCGCAGAGAGGACAGGTAGGCGCCGACAAATGTAATAGCTGCGACAGTCAGGACGTTTTCGGCGAGCTGCCTGAGGTCGGTTGCGGCGGTATCTGCCGCAAAATTCATTCCTCCGACGGTCAGGAGGTTGAAGGTCGGAATGCTTGGGCAGTCCCCGGTCGGTGCAAGACATCCAAAGCCTGAGAGGGTTAGCGTGAACCCGGCAAAGACGACCAGCGAATAGGGAAGGGCCGCGACGAGCAGTCTCATGTCACCGCGATTGAGGAAAAACCGTGTCTGTGAGATCGTCTCGTTGATCTCGGTGATGATGTCTTCCGGAGATCGTCCTGTGTGATGCGCACTCGCGTCACCGTTCTCGCCATTGCCTCTCACATCGGCGGCATATTTGGTCCGGACAAACTCGAAGGAGGGGCTCGTCGCATCCTCAGCCTGATCGACGACCGGAAAGGTTTTGACGTAGTCCCGGATGAGGCGCAAACGCCGCAACCTGATCTCGTATCGCCCGAAGATCAAGGCGAAGACGGTCACCAGAGAGATTACAAACGCTAAGATAAGCGTCCAGATGACGGGCCCGCTCCCGCCAAGCGCAGTGGCAACTTCTGTTTGCATGACTTCCCCCTTTTTGTCAGGGGAAGCCTAGGGATCGGGCGCTTCTTGGCTACTAATCGCATGCAGCCCTGGGTGGAAAATGCATCCTTGGGTTTAGGTTGCGGTCTTTTTCGCGACGACCAGATGCCCTGGCGACGGGTTGCCGTCCTGCATGCGTACGTTGATGTCGGTGATCTCGACCACTTCGAAGCCTGTCGCGGCGAGCCGTTCGCGCACATAGATCTCGGAATGTACGAAGCGCTGGTGCGGGCCGACCATGAAGGGCCTCCCGGCCATGATGTCGTCCGGCATCGTTTCGGAGGAGAAGACGAAGATACCGCCGTCGCTCATGTTCTCGGCAGCGCCAAAGAAAAGCGGTTCGAGGGCGCCGAGATAGGGCAGCACGTCTGTCGCGGTCACGAGGTCGAAGGGTTCGTCGTCATTGTCCTCGAGGAAATCCTCGAGTTCGGCCACATAGAGGGTCTCGTAGAGATCCTTTTCATGGGCGATCTCGACCATCTTTTCGGAAATGTCGATCCCGGTCATGTCGTCCACCACGTCGCGCAGCGCGCCGCCGGTCAGGCCTGTGCCACAGCCGAGGTCGAGAAGGCGCTTGAACGGGCCGAGACCGAGCGACTGCAGGCGCTGGCGGACCATCATCGGCACGGTGTAGCCGAGCTGTTCGACGAGAATGTCCTCGAAGGCATCGGCGTGCTGGTCGAAGAGCGTCTCGACATAGGCGTCGGGTGCTTTGGGCGGGGCTTCGCCGCGGCCAAGTGCAGCAATACGGACCGATGCGCCGCCGTGGTCATCGGGGTCGATCGCCAGCACTTCCTCATAGGCCTTGACAGCTGCGTCGATATCGCCTGCCTTCTCAAGGGTGAGTGCGCGGTTATAGGCTTCTGCAAGGGCTTCTTCGTCGATCTTGGCCATGTAAGGCTCCTGTTATCGCGGCCGCTCATCGGGCCTTTGCCGGTCGTCTAACGGGTCAGGCCGAGCTTGGCAATGCAAACGGAACACTGCGGGGGCTCTTGGTGTTTCCTGATCAGGGAGCTAAGCATGGAACAAACGTCTGAGGATAAGTCCGGCATCCTGCCGCTGGAGAGCGCAGAGCCCGCGCGCCTCGCACCGGCCTTGCCGGCGAGTTCGGCCGAGAAGGCCAACATGATCATCCACTATTATCGGGGCGAGATCGGTCGCATGACGAGCTGGCGCGACCGGATAGACCGAACGACGAACTGGTCTATGACGGTCGTGGCGGGCCTTTTGTCCGTTTCGCTGTCAACGCCGTCGTCGCATCATGGCGTGGTGCTGTTCGCCATGCTTCTGGTCTCGGTCTTCCTCTTTATCGAGGCGCGCCGCTATCGCTTCTTCGATGTCTACCGGGCGCGGGTCCGCCAGCTCGAGCGGCACTATTTCTCCCAGGCGCTCTGCCCGCAGGCCGAATTGAAACCCGATTGGGCGGCGGCGATCGCGGCCAGCCTTCGACGGCCCGTCTTCCTGATGGCGTACCGCGAAGCACTCTTCCGTCGTATCCGGCGAAACTACATCTGGATGTATCTCATTCTGCTTCTCGCCTGGGCGCTTAAAATCTCCAGCCCGAAGCTGCAACAGAACGAGGCGCCCGCCGAGTTCGTCAGCAGCCTGTCCCAAATCGTCCAGAACGCCCATCTTGGACCGCTGCATGGCGGCATCGTGCTGGCGCTGGTCGGCGCCATCTATATCGCGCTGCTCCTCGCCATCCTATACCGGGAGCCGAAAGATGGGGAAATTGCCCATGGCGAGGTGCATGTCTGATCTCAGTGCAGAATGAACTCGCCCTTCAGAGAACGCCATTCGCTGGCCGCGATCATCCTCTTGTGCACATAGGTCACCGAGTGGAGCGGGCCTTCGATCTTGTCCTGCCAGAAGCGCAGGAAGCCGCGCATCTCCGGAAAGTCCGGAGCCAGATCGTAGTGCTGCCAGATATAGGTCTGCAGCAGGGAAGGGTGATCGGGCAGGCGGTAGAGGATCTGGGCGGTTGTCAGCCCGTAACCCTTCAGCATCAGTTCCATTTCGCTGTTCATGTGCCGACGTTCCCCGTGTTCTCGTGGAAGACGGATCGACGCGGGCGGTGTCATCGCTTCCGCGACCGACCGGGGCCGCGACCGACGCGGGCCCTGACATGATGGAAACATCTGTTGGTGAAGGAAGTGCTAATAAAGTCGGGCGGCGACCCAAGACGGGGTCGCCAACCCATGGTCAGCGTTTCAGGTGACGGGTCAGTCGCGCCTCGATCGCACCCCATGCGTGGCGCAGCGCCTCGACGATGGCGAGATAGAAGATCGCCGCCCAGAGATAGGTCTGGTAGTCGAAGGTGCGCGAGAAGGCGTAGCGGGTCTGGCCCATGAGATCGAGAACGGTGACGACTGCGACGACGGCTGAGCCCTTGATCATGAAGATGATCTCGTTGCCATAGGGGCGAAGAGCGACGATCAGGGCCTGCGGCAGGATGATCTTCCAGAAGGTAATCGACGTGGGCAGGCCAAGAGACTTGGCACCTTCCGTCTGACCACGCGGTACGCTTTCGATCGCACCGCGCAGGATTTCCGCCTGATAGGCTGCCGTGTTCAGCGTCATGGCAAACAGCGCGCAATACCAGGCCTCGCGGAAGAACCACCAGAGGCCGATCGCCTCGATCTGCGGACGGAAGGAGCCGAGGCCATAATAGATCAGGAAGATCTGCAACAGCATCGGCGTGCTGCGGAAGACGTAAACATAGGCATAGGCGATCGTGTTCAGGATCGGGTTTCGCGCCATGCGGGCGAAGGTGACGGGAAGGGAAAGGAGCGCGCCGAGCGTGATCGACCCGAAGGTCAGCATCAGGGTGGTGGCGAGACCGTCCAGGTAGCGCCAGCCATAGCGCTCGATCTTTGCCGGATCCCAGCTCGATGCGAGGTACCAGACAAGTGCGAGCCCGAGAACAGCCCAGAGAGTGAGGATTCCGTAGCCCGCGACGCGGGCCAGGTTGATGCGGCTTGCCTTCACCGGTGGCGCCGGGCGGGCAGGGATCATCTCCAATGCGTGGGTCATCGGCTCGCCTCCGCGCGGTTTGCCCAGCGTGCGATGGCGTTCAGGCCGATCGAGGAGACTGTTGCAAGCACGAGATAGAGAAGGCAGGCGATCCCGTAGAACATGAAGGCTTCCTTGGTCACGCGCGCCGCCACACCGGTCTGCCGCACGATATCTGCCAGGCCGATGACCGAGACGAGCGCCGTATCCTTCAGGAGCACCAGCCAGAGATTGCTGAGGCCCGGAAGGGCGATGCGGATCAACTGGGGCACGATGATCAGCCACATGGTCTTGCGCCTCGACAGACCGACTGCGCTACCGGCCTCGTACTGACCGCGCGGGATAGCCTGGAACGCCGACAGCAGAACTTCCGAGGCATAGGACGAGAAGACGACGGAGAGGGCGATCATGCCGGCCACGAAAGCATTGATCTCGACGCGTTGGTCGATCCCGAGCCAGGTCAGGACGGACTGGACGAGAATCTGGAAGCCGAAATAGACGATGAAGAGTGTCAGGAGTTCGGGCAGCCCGCGAAAGATGGTCGTGTAGACGCCGGTCGCAGCCCGCAGGCTCCATTCACCCGATTGGCGCGCCAGTGCAATCAGGAAGCCGAGGGCAAGACCGACGGGCAGTGTCGCAAGTGCCAGCGAGATCGTCACCTTGACGCCGAAGGCAATCTCGTCGCCCCAGCCGGTGTCGCCGCAGCCGACAAGCGTATCGGTCGCCAACAGCCGGAAGAGCCCGACGGGACCACAGAGCGGATCGAACGTGTAATTGATCCAGTCCCAGATCGAGCCGAGCGCGGAAGACAATCCGCCCATGCCATTCCCCCTTGGCGGTTTTTCCCGCCTTTTTCATGTCGTTGCAGTTCAAATGCAAAATGGCGGAAGTGTTCGACTTCCGCCACTTGGTTTTATCGGTCTATCCCGGGATCACTCGCCGTAAACGTCGAAATCGAAGTACTTCTTGTTGATTTCTTCGTACTTGCCATTGGCACGGATGCCGGCGATCGCTGCGGTGAACTTGTCGGCCAGCTCTGTTTCGCCCTTGCGGACGGCAATACCTGCACCATCACCGTTGATTTCGACATCAACCGGAAGCGGCGTCAGGATCTTGCAGCAGGCGCCGGCTTCGGTCTTCAGCCATTCCGAGAGAACGACGATATCGTCGACGACGGCGTCAACGCGGCCGCCTTCGAGGTCGAGCTTGTATTCGTCAGCGGTCGGGTAGAGCTTCAGCTCGCTGTCCGCCATATGCTTTTCCGCATAGTTGGCATGCGTGGTCGAAGACTGGGCGCCGATCGTCTTGCCTGCGAGGCCGGCCACGTCGGTGATGGTCGAATCCTTCGGCACGGCAACGGCCGGCGGAGTGTTGTAGTACTTCTTTGAGAAGTCGACCTTCTCCAGACGTTCCGGGGTGATCGACATGGATGCGATGATGGCGTCGAACTTCTTGGCCTGAAGGGCTGGAATGATGCCGTCCCAATCCTGGGTGACGAATTCGCAGGTGACCTTCATCTCCTCGCAAAGCGCCTTGGCGATGTCGATGTCGAAACCAGACAGCGAGCCGTCGGCTTCAAGGTTGTTGAAGGGCGGATAGGCGCCTTCGGTGCCGATGATCAGCTTTTCCTGCGCCATGGCCGAACCGGCAAAGAGCGAAAGGGCAGCGATCGATGCTGCGGCCAGAAAACGTGTCGGAATACGCATGAGATCCTCTCTGTTGGGTGGACGCCGTTTGTTGTTTTGAGGCGGCTGTCCGTGATCGTGTGGTATGGTCGACCACACTTGGGCCCAATATTCGTCTGGTTTCCCAGCCGAAATCAACTACAAACCGCGTGATCGACAAAATTTGCCCCCTTAATTCCACCTGGGGCCACGGAAGACATTTTTTTGTTCCAAACGGTGTTGTCTGGTGGAGCAAAAGCGGCTCCAACTCGTTCAGCCACGGTTAATTATGAGAAATCTAGTTTGGCAGCAGCTTCGGTTCGCACAATCGAGCACGCATTCAACAGCACGGACCCGGATGACACTGTCACCGGCCCGTGCGTAGGGAAGGAAACGCAAGGTATGTTCAACAAGAGATTGCTCAACACAGTGGCAATCCCGGTCCTGTCTGTCGCGGTACTGGCGAAGCCGGTCGCTGCGTCGGTCACCGGACATCCAGAACGCCAGACGCAGACGCGACAGGCTGAAGAACAGCTGATCCAGCTGGCCCAGGCCGTCACCTGCACGGACGGCTCGGAAGCGCCTGATGCTGAGACGTGCGCTGCCCGCGATGCCCAGGCGGCGGCTGAGGAAGAAGCACGCCGCCAGGCCGAAGCGGAAGCTCAGGCTGCCGCCGAGGCAGAGGCGCAGCGTCAGGCTGAAGCAGAAGCCCAGGCTGCCGCTGAGGCGGAAGCTCAGCGTCAGGCGGAAGCCGAGGCTCAGGCCGCCGCAGAAGCTGAAGCTGAAGCTCAACGTCAGGCGGAAGCCGAGGCTCAGGCTGCCGCCGAGGCAGAAGCCCAGCGTCAGGCCGAAGCAGAAGCTCAGGCAGCCGCCGAAGCTGAAGCTCAGGCCGCTGCCGAAGCAGAAGCCCAGCGTCAGGCTGAGGCAGAAGCTCAGGCCGCTGCCGAGGCAGAGGCACAGGCAGCCGCTGAAGCGGAAGCACAGGCCGCTGCAGAAGCGGAAGCTCAGCGTCAGGCCGAAGCCGAAGCTCAGGCTGCCGCAGAGGCGGAAGCCCAGCAGCAGGCTGAAGAAGCGCAACCTGTCGAGGAACCGCAGGCCGTGACCTGTGCCGATGGTTCGCAGGCAGCCTCCGAAGCTGAATGCCCGGCTCCCGCAACTGAGCCGACCGAGGAGCAGCAGCCCGCTGAAGAACAGCAGGCGACCGAGGAAGAAGCGGCTCCCCAGCAGACCGACGAGCAGGCTCCTGCCGCCGAAGAAGAGCTGCGCCCCGGTCAGGACGCTGCAGGCGAACAGCCGGCGACCGAAGGCGAAGTGCCTGCCAATCAGGCTGAACAGCCGGCCGACCAGCAGCCCGTGGAAGAGCAGGCAACCGGTGAGGACGTACCAGCCGAAGGCCAGCCGGAAGGCGAGCAAGTGCTCGTTCCTGCCGTAGAACCGCCGGCTGATCAGCCGGTGCAGGAGATCACCGACACCCGCACGACCGAAGAGAAGGAAGCCATCGCCGAGGATCCGTCCCAGACGTCCGAGACGGTCGTTCTGCCGGTTGAAAACGGTGCAGCCGTCCTCGACAGCGACAAGGATGCCGACAACACGGGCGGCGAGGGTGTGCGTGAGCAGCGCAACGAATTGCGTGCCCAGGAAGATGTGGCGCCGCCGCCGGAAACCGATGCTGAGGCTCAGGTCGAAACGACCGCCGCCGATCAGGAGACGATGCAGGCGACGATTGCCGAGCAGGGCACGACGCTTGATGCTGCGCCGACCTTCGAAGTGCCGACAACCGTCGTCAACAACGTGTCGAACAGCACGGTGACCAACAATGTCACCAATAACGTCACCAACAACACGATCGTGCAGAACAATGTGGTCAATCAGGTCACAGAGGTCCGGGTCATCGAGCAGATCGATAACCGCACGGTCATCAATGTCGGCGACCGGATCGTTGTTCGTGGCGACGACCGCGAACGTCTGCGCTACGATGCCGAGGAGACCTATTACGAGCAGCTCCCGCGTGGCCGCACGCGTGAGACCATCGAGCGTGCCGACGGCAGCAAGCTGGTGACGGTCTACAACCGTTACGGTGACATCATCATCCGTTCGCGCATTTCTCCGCGTGGTCGGGAATATGTACTGATGTATTCGCCGGAAGCCGACAGGGAACGTCCGACCATGTATGTCGACGTCGGTCTGTCCTTGCCGCCGATGCGTCTGACCATTCCGGTCAGCGACTACATCGTCAGCACAACGCGTTCGCCGGACCGGGACTACTATGAGTTCCTCGGCCAGCCGCCGGTCGAGCGTGTCGAGCGCGTCTATTCGATCGACGAAGTGAAGTCGTCGGCGCGTATCCGCGACAAGGTTCGTCGTATCGACCTCGATACGATTACCTTCCCGTCGGGTTCTGCCGAGGTGCCGCTGGAACAGGCTCGTACACTGCGCAAGGTTGCCCAGGCGATTGAGCAGCTGCTCGAAAAGGATCCGGGCGAAGTCTTCCTGATCGAAGGCCATACGGACGCCGTCGGTTCGGATCGTTCGAACCTCGTCCTTTCCGACCGGCGTGCAGAAACCGTCGCGAACCTACTGACCGAAGTTTACGGCATCCCGCCGGAAAACATGTCGGTCCAGGGCTACGGCGAGCGCTTCCTGAAGATCCGCACGGAAGCGGCCGAACAGCAGAACCGCCGCGTCGCGATCCGCCGCGTGACCACGCTGGTCCGCCCGGCCGGTGTGTCGAGCAACGATTGATCGACCAACTGACGAAACGAAGAAGGCCGCCGGAGCGATCCGGCGGCCTTTTCTGTCGGGGGTATGTCAGGACAGCGGTGGCAGCCCCGTGACCGAGGCGATGAAGTCGGCAATCGCCGTGGTGTCGTCGAGGTCGAAGACCGGCAGATCGGTGTCCTCGACGCGGTGATCAGCCGCGATCGCGCGGATGTGCGGATCCGTTGGTGCCAAAGGTTCTCGGTTGGCGGATGCTTCCCGACGCGCTTCGATCTTCGGGACGGGCTCTCGCTTGTAGCCTTCGATCAGCACGAGGTCGCAGGGGCCGATGCGGGCGAGGATTTCCTCGAAACTCGGTTCGGGAGCGCCACGCAGCTCGTGCATGATGGCATAACGGGTTCCGGACACGATGACGACCTCGTGGGCGCCGGCCTCGCGGTGCCGATAGCTGTCGGCACCGACCTTGTCGATGTCGAAGTCATGATGGGCGTGTTTGATGGTCGAGATCTTGTAGCCGCGCCGGGTGAATTCCTCGACCAGCCGCACGGCAAGCCCGGTTTTTCCGGAATTTTTCCAGCCGGCAATGCCGAAAATGCGCGGGGTTTTGGTCATCTTGAACCCTGATCGACGATGGCCTCGGCGATTGCGAGGTCGTCGGGCGTATTGATGTTGAAGAAGGGGTCGACTGGACCAAAGGGCCCTTCGAAAGGGTCGAAATCCACAACCTCCACCGGGTGGCGGGCGACGTAGTCGAAGACGCGGCGATGCTTCGGGTCATCAAGCCAATGTTCGAGATCCTCTGCCAAAGCGACCGGCCAGAGCGCCGTGATCGGATGGGTGCGGCCGTTGCTGGCTGCCAGCACGATCACTTCGCTTCTCGCGACTTCTGCCAGGCGCATCACCAGATCGCTGGGCAGGAAGGGCGTGTCGCAGGGGGTGGTCAGGAGATGCGTGGCTGCATCAGGTAATTCGGTAAATCGCTTCATGCCTGCCAGCACTCCAGCGAGTGGACCGGGCCGGTCGGGACGCGTGTCCGGGATCAGCGGGAGACGCGCTGCAAGCGGATGTCCTTCAGAAGCGTTGAGGTAGACTGCGGAAGCCTGCGGCTGCAACCGTTCGGCCACCCTGAGGGCTAGCGGTATCGCTCGCAGTTTCAGTTCCGCCTTGTCTGCGCCCATTCGGCGCGACAAGCCGCCAGCGAGAATGACGGCGGGCGGTTGGAACTCGTACATCACGGGATCACCCTTCTTGCCCTGGCGCGAAGCGCAGGAAAGCAACCGCGACGAGGGCAAGGATGCAGCAGGCGAGCATGACGAGAAGCAAGGGCATGGCGCCGGTTTCGACCGACAGGATGCGGGATGCAAGCCAGGAGACGAAGGCGCCGCCGCCCATGGTGATGGCGCCACCGAGCCCGGAAGCCGAGCCTGCGAGTTCCGGCCGGACACTGACGATGCCGGCATTGGTGCTCGGAAGGGAGAGGCCATTGCCGAAGCCGACCACGACCTGCGGGGCGAAGAAGGCTAGATAGGAGACATATCCCTGGGCAAGCAAGATGATCGGAATGGCGGCGCCGACCAGGGCGACCACGCCGCCGACCAGCATCATCATGTCTATGCCTGCGCGGCGAGCGAAACGTCCGGACAGATAGTTGCCGGCGATATATCCAGATGCGATGAACATGAATTGCAGGCCGAGCATGCTGGGCGTCAGGTCCATCAGTGTGCCGCCGACGAAGGGTGCACCGCCGAGAAAGGCGAAGAAGGCGCCAGACGTGAAGGTGCCGGCCATGGTGTAGCCCCAGAAGCGGGGGGACGCGAGAAGCCGTGGCCAAGCCCGGAACTGCTCGGAAAAACTGCCGCTCTTCTGGCGGTTGGTCTCGCCGAGATCGCGGTAGACGAGCAACAGGACGGCAAGTGCTGCAATCAGGATGGCTGCGAAATTCGAGCGCCAGCCGAAATTGTCGCTGAGCACGCCGCCGAGCGTCGGGCCGACCATCGGGATCAGCGTCATTCCCATGGTGACATATCCGATCATCGAGGCGGCTTCGTCCATGGGGACCATGTCGCGGATAATGGCGCGGGAGAGAACGAGACCTGCGACCACAGCCGTCTGGATCATCCGGGCGAATGTCAGGACCTCGATCGAGCTTGCCAGCAGGCAGACCAGCGAGGAAACGATCAGGATCAGCAATGCGCCGATCATCACCGGTCGCCGGCCGTAGCGATCCGACAGAGGGCCGATTACCAGCTGCACCAGGGCGGTCATCGCAATATAGCCTGAGACCAGGACCTGCACCCGGTCGTAGTCGACACGCAAATCGAGGGCCATGGCAGGCAGCGCCGGCAGAAAGATGTTCATCGTCAGCGCCGACAATCCGGCAATCGCCACGAGACTGACGATATGCGGGGCCGTGGTCCTGTCGAAAAAGCGAGACTGCTGCTGCACGCTCAAATGTCCTTGCACTGCAAACGAGATCAGCCCGGGGAGGCCGGATCGGCGCGGCGGGCGAGGGCCGCCTTCCGCTTGCTCTCGCGATAGAATGTGTAGAGGCCGGAGCCGATGACAATGGTAGCGCCGACGATCATCCAGACATCCGGCACTTCACCGAAGAAGAGCATGCCGAGCAGAACCGCCCAGAGCAGGCTGGTGTAGCGGAAGGGCGCGATGAAGGAGATCTCGCCGGTGCGCATGGCCATGATGATCGCCTGATAGCCGGCAAACAGGAAGATCGAGGCAAAGGCGAGCTTGCCGAGCGCGCTGCCGGACATCGGTTGCCAGCCACCAAAGGCGGGAATGAGCAGCAGGCCGGCAAAGGAGATGGAGGCTGCGGTGAAAAGGGTGACGGAGAGCGACGAGATGCTCTGATCGATCCGGCGCGTGACGAGATCACGGCCGGCTGCGGTGATCACGCAAAAGACGATGTAGAGCGAGGCGAGCGTAAAGCCCTCAGGGCCTGGCTGGATGATGACGAGCACGCCGATGAAGCCGAGACCGATCGCCGTCCATCGACGCCAGCCCACGGGCTCCTTGTAGAACAAGGCGGCGCCAAGGGTCACGGCCAAAGGCAGAGACTGCAGGATCGCCGAGGCATTGGCCAGCGGCACCTGGCCGAGTGCTGCGAGAAAGGCGACGGCTGCGACCGTCTCGAAGGCGATGCGCAACAGGATCAGGGGCTGCAGGATGTTCTTGATGTGGTCGAGCGCACCCATGCGGCGCGCAACGATATAGACCAGAACCGCGGTAAATGCGCCGCGCACGAACATGATCTGCGCCACGGTCAGTTCAGCGGTTACCGATTTCGTCAGAGCGTCGTTGAAGGTGAAGCCCGCCATCGAGATCGCCATCAGAAGGGCGCCTCGGGTGTTCTCGGATAATGCCATGCTCGATTCCCGTGCGTACCCGCCGGTTCTAGACCAAGGAGCACGCGCGAGAAACCTTATTCCAGCTGTTATGGCCCTGAAACGATGCTGCAGTGCCAAAAACGCGGTATCCGGTTAACCTTTGCTCAAACTCCCGAAGACAAGCTCGCCGATGGAACTGCATGAGGCGGCTCCTTTCCTTCGATCCTGCGCGATGACCTCGCGGGATTTCGGCCTTCCCGAGGGTCTCATGAGTTTTATTGATCGTCTCCTGCAAAGTCGCAGGATCGTCACCAAAGTTTTGCTTTTTGTTGTTCCTCTCGTTCTGCTCATGGCCGGTGTCGGCCTCCTGGGCTATTGGACTGCGACCACCCTCAACGGGCATATGACCGTCACGCGTGCCACGATCGGCAATATCAGTGATCTGGAAAAGCTGCAGCAGGGCCTGCAGGAGTTCAGCCTCGATCCGACAGAGGAGAGCAGGGCAGCTCTTCTTTCGGCCATCGACAGCCAGGACAGGGGGCTCGGCGTGCTGAATGGCGTGCTCGCCAAGCAGGCTCAGACCGTCGACCTGTCGGCACTGACGCAGTTGCCGGCCCAGATGCGGGCTCAGACTTCAACCTTGTGGGACAACAAGACCGCGCGCGAGGAACTGGATTCTGGCCTGAACGCGGCCGTTGCCGCCTTGCAGGCGGAGGGCCAGCAGATCGTCAAGCAGGTCGATTTCGTCCGCGACGATCTTGCCGGCAAGGAGCGCTTCGCCAAGGAATTGCTGTTCGACGCCTCCGCCTTCAAGTCGCTGCTTGATCGTCTCGGCAAATTGCGTGTCGGCGTGCAGATGGCCTTCACACCGGAAGAACAGCTCGACGAAGCGAAACTCTATCTCGCTCCGATGCAGAAGGATCTGGCCAAGGCGAACGAGATCGCCTCCGAAAAGGGCAAAGTCCTTGTTGGCGAGGTTGGTGCCGCAATCGGCAAGATCGAAACGATCCTTGCCCAATCCAACCCGGTTGATGCCAAGGCCCGGGAACTCGGCCTTGTGCTGTCCGAACTCGTTGAGATCGAGCAGAAGATCACGTTGCAGGCCGCCAAGAACAGCGATGTCGCCGCCGACCGTTTCGTCAGCCTCGACAGACTCGTTGCCGAGCAGAAGGAACTGATGGCCCTCGTCGATACCGCAGCACTCGGAGTGGCGACCATCGAGTTGCGGGTGCAGCAGATGCTGGGTTCGCTCGACGACGACCGCCGCATCGTCGTCATCCGCGAAATGGACGCTCTTCAATCTGTCGCCGGCCGGATCTCTGAACTTGGCGCCAAGAACAGTGCACTGCGCGACTTCCCCCAAAAGATTGCACCGCATCTGGCGGCAATCACGGAGATGTCCCAGGCTAGGCTCGACGCCGGGCGTAGCTGGCAGAACGAGCGACTGGCCGCCAATGCGGCCGTTTCTGCCGCCATGGAATCGCTGCGAAATTTCGTCGCCCAAGCCCAGGAAATCGGCCGCGAGGACAGCGAACGGTCGGCGACGATTTCCGTGATCACCATGGTTGTCGGGACGCTGCTTGCGATCATCGGCGGTCTGATGCTTGTCGAGACACTGCGTGCGCCGCTCAAGCGGATCACCGGCGTGATGTCGCGACTGGCGAGTGGCGACCTGTCTGTCCCGATCGAGGGCCGCAATCGCGGCGACGAAATCGGCGATATGGTGCGATCGGTCACCGTTTTCCGTGATGCGGCGCTCGAAAACCGGCGACTGGAAGAAGAGGCTGAAGCTGCGCGCACGCGCTCGGAGCAGGAAAGCGCGCAGCGTGCCCAGGACCGGGCCCGCGTCGAGGCCGACCAGCGGTCGGCGCTCGAAGCGCTGTCCTCGGTGCTTGAGGCACTTGCCAACGGCCAGCTCAACGTCTCCATGCGTGACGACCTGCCGGCCGATTTCGTCGCAATGGCCTCGACATACAACCAGGCGGTCGAAGCACTGCGTGCGACGCTCGAAGAGGTTCGTGCGGCAAGCGTCGACATCAATGCCGGTACGGAGAACCTTGCTGTCTCCGCCGATGATCTTGCACGCCGGACCGAACAGCAGGCCGCGGCGCTTGAGGAAAGCGTACGGGCGCTCTCGCATCTGAGCGATGTCGTACGCTCGACGGCCGACGGGGCAGGGCGCACCGCACAATCCGTGCAGTCGGCCCGCGATCACGCGCGCCAGTCCGGCGTGGTGGTCAAGAAGGCGGTGGAGGCCATGGCTGAAATCAGCCGTTCCTCTGAGAAGATCTCGACCATCATCGGCGTCATCGACGAGATTGCCTTTCAGACGAATCTGCTGGCACTGAATGCGGGTGTCGAAGCGGCTCGGGCCGGCGAGGCTGGTCGTGGCTTTGCTGTCGTCGCGCAGGAAGTGCGTGACCTTGCTCAGCGCTGCGCCAATGCGGCGAAGGAGATCAAGACGCTGATCTCCGTCAGCGGCAATCAGGTCAAGTCGGGTGTCGAACTCGTCGAGAACACCGGTGTCGCGCTGCAGTCGATCATCGATCAGGTCGAAGAGGTACAGTCACTCGTCGAACGCATTTCGGCTGCGACCCGCGAGCAGTCGACCGGCATCAGCGAGGTGACGTCCGCCGTGCGTGATGTCGAGCTGATTACCCAGCAGAATGCCGCCATGGTCGAGGAAAACAATGCCGAGATCCAAGGCCTGCGTCAGCGGGTCGATATCCTGATGCACAAGATCTCGCGCTTCCGCACCGATACTGAGCGCGCTGCGCCACAGGCCTATCGCCGCTCGGCGTAACTGTGAAGAGCAAGCCGGCGGCACTCAGCCGCCGGTGACGCTCATGTGGCGGGCCACCGCTGGTTTGCGGTGGTCGCGATCGATGATGAAGTCGTGGCCCTTGGGCTTGCGCGAAATCGCTTCGTCGATCGCGGCCGACAGATAGGCATCGTCGTCGGAGGCGCGCAGTGCGGTACGCAGGTCTGCGGCATCATCCTGACCGAGGCACATGTAGAGCGTGCCGGTGCAGGTCAGCCGGACACGGTTGCAGCTTTCGCAGAAATTGTGGGTGAGCGGCGTGATGAAGCCGAGGCGCCCGCCGGTTTCCTTCACCTCGACATAACGGGCGGGGCCGCCGGTGCGGTAGGGAATTTCGTCGAGGGTAAACTGTTCTTCGAGCCTCTGACGCACGAGGGAGAGCGGCAGATACTGGTCTGTCCGGTCTTCGCCGGTCTCGCCCATGGGCATGGTCTCGATCAGCGTCAGATCCATGCCTTCGCCATGGGCGAAGCGCAGCAGCTCCGGAATCCCGTGTTCATTGAAATCCTTCAAAGCGACAGCGTTGAGTTTGATGCCGATGCCGGCGGCCTGGGCCGCGCGAATGCCTTCAAGCACCTTGTCGAGTTCGCCCCAGCGGGTGATTTCCTTGAATTTTGCAGGATCAAGCGTGTCAATGGACACGTTGATGCGGCGAACCCCGCAATCCGCAAGCTCTGCGGCATGGCGGGCGAGCTGCGAGCCGTTGGTGGTGAGGGTCAGTTCGTCCAGACCGCTGCCGAGATGGCGGGAGAGGCCGCGTACGAGATGCATGATGTTCTTGCGCACCAGCGGTTCGCCGCCTGTCAGGCGTAGCTTGCGCACGCCCTTGGCGATGAAGGCGGAACAGAGCCGGTCGAGCTCTTCCAGTGTCAGGAGATCCTTCTTCGGCAGGAAGGTCATGTTCTCCGCCATGCAATAGGTGCAGCGGAAATCACATCGATCCGTGACGGAGACGCGCAAGTAGGTAACCGACCGGCCAAAGGGGTCGATCATCGGGCTTGCTTGGTCAACGAGCGGTTCTGCATGGCGCCAATCGGCGGGGCTATGATCCAAAAAACTCTCCCGGGTGTTTGGATCAATGTGGTGCCAAGCCTTGCAGGCGTCAAGTTGACACCGGCCCGTTGCATCAATTCGGATTGCAAACGGAGCGGGATCGACCTAGGTCTGCGCCAACTGCCTGGAACACTGCGAGGACTGCATGACCGAGATCTGGCCGACCGAACTGAAGGTGTCCAAGGACAGGCGCCTGCTGACCGTGAGCTTCAATGACGGCGTAGTCGCCGCTCTTCCTGCCGAGATGCTGCGCGTGCTGTCTCCCTCGGCAGAAGTCCAGGGTCATGGTCCAGGCCAGAAAGTCACCGTGCCGGGCAAGCGCAATGTCGCAATCCGGCAGATGGTGCCGACAGGCAATTATGCCGTTCGCATCGCCTTTGACGACGGCCATGATACCGGCATCTTCACCTGGAACTATCTGCGCGAACTCGGTGAGATCGGCGGCGAAAAGTTCGCGGCTTACGAACAGGAACTGGCAGAGAAGAAACTCAGCCGCGATCCTCGCTGAGGTCAGGATCGACCAGAACGTCGGACGAGAGCATGCGCTGGATCAGGAGGTCCATCGTCTCTGCGAGGCGTTGGCAGTCGTCGAGCGGCGTTGCAGACAGTGTCCGCTCGATGAGCTCCGTCTGGATCTGCATCGCCTTCTCGCTCAGGCTCCGGCCCTCTTCCGTCAGGAAAAGTCTCAGCACTCGCTTGTCCCGTTGGTCGGCCCTGCGCTCGAGAAGCCCGCGCTTTTCCATCTGCGGCAACAGCATGCTCATATTGGAGCGACCAACCAGAAGCTTGCGGGCGAGTTCCTGCTGGGAAATCCCCTCGAACCGGTAGAGATTGACCAGGATATCGAGGTGCGGTGGCTTGATGTCGAGCGGAGCGAGCGCGCGTGCGAGTGCCTGCTGCATCAGCTGGCAGGCGCGCGCCACCGATATCCAACTGCGAAAACGAGGATGGTCCCAGGGGAAGGCTTGCTTTTCGTTCATTCTTGTACTTTATTGTTCAGCATTGAACATTATGATGGGATTCTGACTATGCCATCCTTTCCTCTCAAGGTCACCCGCCTGGCTTTCGCGCAGCTGGAGAAGGTCTCGCCGACCGTTGCCGGCCGGATTGCCTTCGAGCTTTTCTGTCGAACCCCGAGCCGCCGCCCGAAAGGCGAAAAGGCACGGCAGGTCTTCATCGCCGGACGCAGTCGGCTGCGTCAGGCCTCGACCGTTCGTCTGGCACTGACGCGCGGCATGGCCGCCGCCCACCATCTCAGTTCGCAGTCGGGGAGCGGTTCTGCCCCAAGGTTTCTTGTGGTCCACGGCTGGGGCTCGCGTGCGGAGTATCTCTCCGAAATGGCGCTCGGATTGCGTGAAACGGGTGCCGAAGTGGTGGTCCTTGACCTGCCGGGGCACGGTGCGTCCAGCGGCCGCCGGCTCGACCTCAAGATTGCGGCCGAAGCCATCGTTGCCGCCGAGCGCCATTTCGGGCGGTTCGATGGCGTCGTTGGCCACTCCTTCGGTGGTGCCGCCGTCATGATGGCGGCAGGGCGCGTGTTTCCGGAACTGCAGCCGCTAAATGCGCCCAGGATCGCGCTGATCGGCTCACCTTCCAGCATGGGCGAGGTGTTCAACGGTTTTGCTTCCATGGTGGGGCTTGGGCGTGGCAGCGTCGGCGCCATGCGCAATCGGGCCATGGATCTGGTCGGCGCGCAGGTCGAAGATCTTGATGGTGTCGCGGTCGCACGACGCATCGATCGGCCGCTGCTCGTGGTGCATGCCGAAGACGACAAAGAGGTCAATGTCGGCCATGCGCAGCGCTATATCGGCGTGTCGCCGCATGTGCGTCATCTCTGGGCCAATGGCCACGGACATCGAAGGATCGTCAGCGCGCCGGAGGTCATCGCCGCGGTTGCCTCCTTCCTCGCCGGCGCGGAGGGCATGTCGAGGGTCGGGGACCGCAAGGTGTCATAGAGCCGTCATTGCTCTTGCCTAACCCGAGGCTGCCGCTAGGCTCGGCAGTCGGAGTGAGGAGTTCGGCATGACAGTGATAACGACGGTCGAGGACTTGAAGGCGATTTATGGCGAGGCAGGAGAGGCCTCGACCTCCAAGGTGACTGCCTCTTTGACCTCGGCTTACAGGACGATGATCGAGCGCTCGCCCTTCGTGGCGCTGGCGACCGTCGGTCCGGAGGGCCTTGATTGCTCGCCCCGCGGCGATCGCGGCGCGGTGGTGCGGATAGAAGACGACCGGACGCTCGCGCTTCCGGACTGGCGCGGCAATAATCGCGTGGATTCGCTTTTGAACATCGTGCGGGACCCTCGCATTGCACTGATGTTTCTCATTCCGGGCTCGGACAGTGTCATGCGGATCAACGGCCGGGCTGTGGTTTCGGTCGCGCCCGAACTTCTGGAAAGCTTTGAGATGGATGGACGCCATCCGCGAAGCGTCGTCGTTGTGACGATCGAGGAGGTATACTTCCAGTGTGCGCGGGCCGTGATGCGGGCGGAATTGTGGAATGTCGAAAGGCAGGTCGCGGCGAACGATCTGCCGACGCCTGGTGACATGCTGAAGGCTGCAAAACAGGACTTCGATCGCGATACCTATGACCGTGAATGGCCTGAGCGGGCTGCGAAGACGATGTGGTGATCTCCGGAAGGGATCACCGTTTGTAGATCAGCCAGCTCTTGGTGAAGTCCTTCTTCATCCCGTCTTCATAGGGCTTCGTCCGGTTCCTGCCGGCATTCTTGGCGCAGTAGAGGGCGATGTCGGACTTCGCGTAAAGTTCGCCGGCATCTTCAGCATCGGCGGCCATGGCGAACCCGAGCGATATGGTGATCGGGCCGTAATTGACGCCGGTCTTGGAGTTCTTGAACGGCGTCGTTTCAAGCGCAATGCGGACGCGTTCGCAGGTCTGGAAGATTTCCTCTGCGGTGTTGCCCTCGATGATGATCGCGAACTCTTCGCCACCTGTGCGGGCGACGAAGCAGTCCTTGCGGACATTGCTGCGGATCACGGTGGCAACTGTTGCGAGGATCTTGTCGCCGACCGGATGGCCGTAGGCGTCGTTGACCTTCTTGAAGTTATCGATGTCGGCGAGCACGAGAGCCGCCAGCGGTCTGGCATCGCTCGTGTAGACGGCGGCGAGCTTTTCGTCGAAGGCGCGACGATTGGCAATGCGCGTCAGGGAATCGGTGTTGGCAATTCGCTTGTATTCGTCGAGTTCGCGACGGACTTCGTCCATCTCCTTCGACCGTTCAGACATCTGCACGACGGTTTGTTCGCCATGCGCCATGGTCGAGCCTGTGGCTTCCGTCAGGATGTTGATGGCGCTGCGCAGGATGTCGGTGCTGTTCGTGCTCTTCGAGTTGATCCGGTGATAGGTTTCGCCGAGGAGCCGGTTGTAGCTTTGCAGTGATGTCTGTTCCTGCTGCAGCAGGCGCAATAGTCCATCCAGCTCGCCGATCAGCTTCGAATGGGCGTTCTCGATGGCGCGGCCCTGATGGTTGCCGAAATACTGCTCTCCGAGCGCGTCGAGCTCGTCCTGCGTGGCGCGGCTACCGAGTGCTGCCAGCTCGCGGGTGAGAGACGGATTGGAGCCGATATAGGCTTCATAGAACAGTTCATAATTGCGCGGGATCGGGGCGACCCCCATCGAGCGCATTGCGTATGTTATCTGTGCCGCAACGTCAGGTACCTGCGTCTTTGGCGGTGTTGCCGTGCTCATTCGGCCAACTCCAATTGTGGTCACTCGAGACATTCAAGGGTCCAAAGATTCAATTAGCGGCAAATGATTTGAAAATGTTTAATCTTCTCGCCATGAGAAGTGACGGGCGCGAAATGAGCGCTTAGCGCCCACTTTCACAACATCTTGTAAAACAAGCGGTAATTTACCGTTGCGGAGGTTTCCCTCCGCAACGTGCGAGCATTGTTTTCGACGAATTTCAGCCGAGATTGAATTCCTGGAAGAAATCGTTGCCCTTGTCGTCGGTGACGATGAAGGCAGGAAAGTCTTCGACTTCGATCTTCCAGACGGCTTCCATGCCAAGTTCAGGATACTCCAGTACCTCGACCTTCTTGATGCAGTCCTGGGCGAGACGGGCGGCAGGGCCGCCGATCGATCCCAGGTAGAAGCCGCCATGGGTCTTGCAGGCCTCGCGCACGGCGCGCGAACGGTTGCCCTTGGCCAGCATCACCATGGAGCCGCCGAAAGACTGGAACTGGTCGACATAACTGTCCATGCGGCCGGCGGTGGTCGGGCCGAAGGAGCCGGAGGCGTAGCCTGTCGGGGTCTTGGCCGGACCGGCATAATAAACCGGATGGTTTTTCATGTAGTCCGGCATGCCTTCGCCCTTTTCCAGGCGGTCGCGGATCTTTGAATGGGCGAGGTCACGGGCGACGATGATCGTGCCGGTCAGCGACAGGCGCGTCTTGACCGGATGCTTGGTCAATTCGGCGAGGATCGCGCTCATCGGCTGGTTGAGATCGATCTTGACGACCGACGCAGAGAGGGCGGTGTCGTCGATCTCGGGCAAGTATTTCGACGGATCTGTCTCGAGCTGCTCGATGTAGATACCGTCCCGGGTGATCTTGCCCTTGGCCTGGCGGTCGGCGGAACAGCTGACGCCGAGGCCGATCGGCAGCGACGCGCCGTGGCGGGGCAGGCGGATGACACGGACGTCATGACAGAAATACTTACCGCCGAACTGCGCGCCGACGCCCAGAGACTGGGTGAGCTTGTGGATTTCCTTTTCCATCTCCAGATCGCGGAAGGCGTGGCCGCTCTCCGAGCCTTCGGTCGGCAGGTCGTCGAGATAGCGCGCCGAGGCGAGTTTGACGGTCTTTAGCGTCATCTCGGCGGAGAGGCCGCCGATGACGATCGCCAGATGGTAGGGGGGACAGGCTGCCGTACCCAGCGTCAGGATCTTCTCCTTGAGGAAGTCGATCATCCGGTCATGGGTCAGAAGCGACGGCGTTCCCTGATAGAGGAAGGTCTTGTTGGCCGAACCGCCGCCCTTCGCCATAAATAAGAACTTGTAGGCATCCTCACCCTCTTCATAGAGGTCGATCTGGGCCGGCAGGTTGGTCTTGGTGTTCTTTTCCTCGAACATCTTGATCGGTGCGAGCTGCGAATAACGCAGGTTGCGGCGCTCATAGGCGTCACGCACGCCCTCGGCCAGTGCGGCGTAATCCCGCCCGTCCGTCCAGACGCGACGGCCCTTCTTGCCCATGACGATCGCGGTTCCTGTATCCTGGCACATCGGCAGGATACCGCCGGCTGCGATATTGGCATTCTTCAGGAGGTCAAAGGCGACGAAGCGATCATTGTCGGTTGCCTCGGGATCTTCGAGGATCGAGGCGAGCTGCTTCAGGTGGCCGGGACGCAGCAGGTGGTTGATATCCGAGAGCGCGGTTTCGGCGAGCAGGCGCAAGCCCTCGGGCTCGACCGTGAGAATTTCCTGACCCTTGAAGCTTTCGACCGACACGAAGTCGGACGTGATCTTGCGGTAGGGGGTCGTGTCTTCGCCAATTGGGAACAGATCGTCTGCCATCACGGGGCCTTTCGTGGCATCAGCTTGGAGTTTGCGGTGGTTTAAGCGTTAGCCCTTAAGATTTCAATGCGCCGAAAGCCGAAGGCTCAAGCGTTGACAGGGCGGCCGCGTATCTGAAAAACCCCGGCCCGGACACGCGTTGCGTGCGTTGGATTCGGAGGTGCATCATGGGCTTGAATGTGACGAAGGGAACGAACTGGCGCCGATCGATCGTCGTCAAGATTTTTCTGGTTTGCTTCGTCTGCATCCATATCCCGTTGATCGCGTTGCTGCTCAACTTCGGCACTGGCGCGAGTTCGAACGCGCTGTCCGTCGGCCTTGTCGTTCTGGTGGCAACACTGATCGGTACGATTGCCTGCCTTGCAACGATGTGGTGGCTGACGCTACCGCTGCGAAACCTCGCGAGCGCAATCAGCCAATACCGCGCCGGCGGCACCTTTACCGAGGAAAAGCTGAGCAAACACGGTGAAGACGAGATTTCGGTGGTCACGCGGGCCGTTTGCGGCATGGTCGGGGAGATTTCGGCACTTGCGGAGCGGGTGAACGGACAGCCGGCACTTGATCCGCTGACCGGTCTCTTGAACGCCAGCGCCGCTTACGCGGTGCCGCTACCGCACCTTCCCGGTCAAGTCGACGGTGGCATCGACATCATCGTCGTAGTCTTCGAACTGGAGACGATCGAGGCCGTGAGTGCCAGGCATGGACGCGAGGTGGCCGATCTTTCGCTTGTGGCCGTCGGCGATCTGGTGCGCCAACATTTTGCGCCTCGACAGATTGCTGCACGCATGTCGGGAACGACCTTCATGCTGCTTTTTGCCGATGACGCGCCCGCCGTGGTCCATGCCTGCTGCGAGGCCATTCGGAGAAGCGTCGAGCAACTTGAAGTCGGCCTGCTTTCTCCGGGCAGCCTCAAGCTGACCTTTGGCCTTGCTCCACGCCGGGGTGATGAAGCAATGGCCGACCTCCTGCACAGAGCGGACATGGCGCTTTTCAGAGCCAAGGATACGCTTCGCACCGGACTGGAGACATTGAAGCCCTGAAGGCGAGGGGTTCGTACCCCTCGCGTCTTGCGGACCTGATGACAGGCGTCACTGCGGTCCGATCATCAGCTCCGGCCGCACATATTGGTCGAATTCCTCGTTGGTGAGATAGCCGCCGCCGACGGCCTCCTCGCGCAGAGTGGTGCCGTTCTTGTGGGCTGTCTTGGCGATCTTGGCGCAGAGGTCGTAACCGAGCTTGCCGTTGAGCGCCGTCACCAGCATCAGCGAATTCTCGACACCCTTGCGGATGTTGTCTTCGCGGGCCTCGATGCCGACGACGCAATTGTCGGTGAAGGAGACGGCGGCGTCACCGAGCAACTGGACCGACTGCAGGAAGTTGTAGGCCATCATCGGATTGTAGACGTTGAGCTCGAAATGGCCCTGGCTGCCGGCGAAGGTGATGGCCGTCTGGTTGCCGAAGATGTGGGCGCAGACCTGGGTGAGGGCCTCCGACTGGGTCGGATTGACCTTGCCCGGCATGATCGACGAGCCGGGCTCGTTTTCCGGGAGAGCCAGTTCGCCGAGACCGGCGCGGGGACCCGAGCCGAGGAAGCGGATGTCGTTGGCTATCTTGAAGAGAGCTGCGGCGGCTGCATTGATCGCGCCATGGGCAAAGACCATGGCGTCATGGGCGGCCAGCGCTTCGAACTTGTTCGGCGCGGTGATGAAGGGCAGGCCGGTGATCTTGGAGATTTCGTCCGCCACCTTCTCGGCAAAGCCGATCGGGGCGTTCAGGCCCGTGCCAACGGCCGTGCCGCCCTGGGCGAGTTCGTAAAGGCCGGGCAGGGTGATTTCGATGCGCTTGATCGATGAGGCGACCTGAGCGGCATAACCGCCAAATTCCTGACCAAGTGTCAGAGGCGTCGCATCCTGCGTGTGCGTACGGCCGATCTTGATGATGTGCGCAAAGGCTTTCGCCTTGGCATCCAGCGCGGCGTGAAGGTGCTTGAGCGCCGGCAGCAGATGATGGACGACATGTTCTGCCGCCGCGATATGCATGGCGGTCGGATAGGTGTCGTTCGACGATTGGCTCATGTTGACATGATCGTTGGGGTGAACAGGCTTTTTCGAGCCCATCTCGCCACCCAGCATCTCGATGGCGCGGTTCGAGATCACCTCATTGGCATTCATGTTCGATTGCGTGCCGGAGCCCGTCTGCCAGACCACAAGCGGAAAGTGATCGTTGAGCTTTCCGTCGATCACCTCCTGGGCCGCGGTGACGATCGCATCGCCGAGAGCAGGATCGAGCTTTCCGAGCGCCATATTGGCGCGCGCGGCCGCCTGCTTGACGATCCCCAGCGCTCGCACGATCGGCAGCGGCTGCTTCTCCCAGCCGATCTTGAAGTTGCCGAGCGACCGCTCAGCCTGTGCGCCCCAATAGCGGTCGGAGGCGACCTCGATCGGGCCGAAAGTGTCGGTTTCTGTGCGATGGGCCATGGGTTTTCCTGCCTGTGAGATGGTGGGTCTGGCTGGTAACGGAGCGGTGCTTTGCATTTAGGGAGCGACGCATGTGATGCAAGCCGATGAACATAAGTAGACGATTTATGTCAAGTAATCTGTGGTGCCGCTCACGCATGCCTGATGTCGGGCGGCTGTGTCCTTTCCGGCACGTCTCACGACTATTTGTCCGCGGCTTGAAAGGGTTCGTCCGTCGTCTCTGTGCAGGATTTGTTAACGTCAATCAAAATTTAACGAATATTTCCATTTAGTTTGCGCTGAGGCGATGGCGGAAATCGCCGGTCGGGTCACGCAAAGTTGAGGCCGACGGGTGAACCCGCATGACATTGTCCAACTTTTCAATGAAATGCCGATCCGCTAGTGATCCGCGCATGGCCAAACGCGCCGCGAGTCCTTTTGTGACTCGGACCGGGAGATGGAACAGAGAATGACGAGAAACAGGAAATTCGCAGTCACCGCACTTCTTGCTGCGACGACTGCGGTCGGAACTCTTCCGGGCGATGCTGCCGCCACCACGCTTCTCGATCTTCTCCGGGGTGGGCCCGGACGCCAGGCAAAGGAGCAGGCAGCTCCCGCCTCGCTGGAGAGCCAGGCCCAGGGCGGCCTCGAAATGGGCGATCCCGAGCCGCTGCCGAAAATCGCCGGCCCGCGTTACTATACTTACAAGCCCGAGGCGCAGCGCGCGATCAAGATCACGCTGCCGGTGACGGAAGCGGCAGCCGGATCGACTGAAGCACCTTCCGCAGAAGTGCTTGGCGCCCGCCGTTTTCTGTCCGATGTCTCCGTCCGCGCTACGGATGAAGTCGCCAAGACCGTTGAGGCCTACTACGGCAACCCCAACAAGCCGCTGATCTGGACCAGTGAAGAAGGTATTTCCGAGCGCGGTCGCGCCATGATGTCGGCGCTCGCAAGCGCCGACACGGTCGGTCTGTCGCCGGACGATTACCTTGTGGCGATGCCGGCCGAGACCGCCGACCCGACGGATCCCGAAAAACGCCAGCGCGAACTGATGGCCTTCGAGGTTGCTCTGTCCGCCAAGGTTCTCACCTACGTCCAGGACACCACGCGCGGCCGGATCGATCCGAACAAGATCTCCGGCTACTACGATTTCAAGCGCAAGGGCGTGAACGTTGCGCCCGTGCTCGACATGCTGCGCATGAGCCCTGACGTCGCGGCCTATCTGCGCAACCGCGATCCGAAGAGCCCGCAATTCGTGGCACTGCGCGATGAACTCGCGCGACTGAAGGCTGAGGATGCTAAGGCCGATACGCAAACCATCACCATTGCGCCCGGCACGCTTCTCAAGCCCGGCCAGAGCAAGCCCGAAACGGCGCAGGTCATCGGCGCCCTGAAGCAGGTCGCTTCGGACGCGGTTCTCACGCAGCATGCTGCGACGCTGACAGCCTATACCGGGACGCCGGAATACACCCCCGAACTCGTTGCTCTGGTCGAGCAATTCCAGGAAGAGAAGGGCTTGAAGCCGGACGGCGTCGTTGGTCCTGCGACGATCCGGGCAATGACCGGTCACACCAATGCCGAGAAGATCGCCAAGCTGCAGGTCGCCATGGAGGCGATCCGTTGGCTGCCGGCCGATCTCGGTTCGCGTCACGTCTTCATCAACGCACCGGCCTTCGAGGCGACCTATGTCAACGAGGGCAAGGAGCAGCTGTCGATGCGGGTGGTTGTCGGTTCGAAGGCGAACCAGACCTATTTCTTCCAGGATCAGATCCAGACCGTCGAGTTCAACCCCTATTGGGGCGTGCCGAAGTCGATCATCGTCAACGAGATGCTGCCGAAGCTCCGGGCCGATCCGTCCTATCTCGATCGTCTCGGCTATGAGGTTTCCTATGGTGGCCGTAAAGTGGCCTCAAGCCAGGTCGACTGGAACGCCACCCATGCGGTCGATGTGCGCCAGCCGCCTGGTGGTGACAATGCGCTGGGCGAACTCAAGATCCTGTTCCCGAACGAACACGCCATCTACATGCATGATACCCCGTCGAAGAGCTACTTTAACAGGGACATGCGCGCGCTGAGCCATGGTTGTGTGCGTCTCTCCGAGCCGCGGGTCATGGCGGCAGCCGTCATGGGCACGACCGTCGAGGAGATTGGCAAGCAGATCGCATCGGGACAGAACCGCGCCGTGCAGGTGCCGGAGAAGATCCCGGTCTACGTCTCATACTTCACGGCGTGGCCGAACAAGGATGGCGTGATCGAGTACTTCGATGACGTCTATAGCCGCGACGACTTTACGGCCAAGGCGTTCAAGGCGACGACCGACGCGCGTGCGCCGCGCGTCTGAGTTTGCGATCGGATTTGTGGCATGACGGATGGCGGACCCTCGGTCCGCCATTTGCATTTTGGCCGCTTCAGCCAACCAGCTGTTCGACGAGTTCGACCGTCAGTTCGTCGAAATGGCCGATGATGCGCGAGGCGCCGAGCTCTTTCACCGGTACGTCCGAATAGCCGAAGGGCACCGCGATCGAGGGGATGTTGCCATTGCGGGCGGCCATGATGTCGTTGATGCTGTCACCGATCATCAGGACCTTGCCTGGCTGACCGCCGGCACGCTCGACCGTCGCAAGAATATGCGCCGGATCCGGTTTGCGAAAGGCGAAGGTGTCGCCGCCGGTGATCGTGGCGAAATAGGCTGTTAGTTCCAGACGCTCGAGGAGCGGGAGCGCCAGTCGCTCCATCTTGTTGGTGCAGACAGCGAGAATATAGCCAGCAGCCTTCATTCGCTCGAGTGCCTCGATCAGCCCGGGATAGGGGCGGCTCTTGCCCGGCATGCCGACTTCATAGTGGGTGATGAAGCGGTCGAGCAGGGCAGGGATCTCATCTTCTGCAATCGGTGCGCCGCGCAGGGAAAAAGCGCGCTGGATCATCACGCGCGCGCCCTGGCCGACCAGATGCGTCAGGTCCTCGTAGCTCACGGGTGCGAGATCGCGGGCCGCGATCGTGTGGTTCAGGCTTTCAACGAGATCGGGTGCGGTGTCGATCAGGGTACCGTCGAGGTCGAAAACGATGGTCGTGGTGGTCAAGCCGGCTCTCCCGAGACAATTCCAATGTGTTCGCGGGTTATGGGAAATCCTCTGAAAAGGCAATGTCGCATGGCGATGCAGGGCTTTCACTCGGTCGAGGAGGCGTGTAAACAGCTTCCAACGAAACGGACGGGAGCTTTCGGCGCATGGACGCCCGCGAAATGAAGATCAAGGCCGCAGCCGCGGCGCTGGAGCATGTTGAAGACGGCATGCGTCTTGGGATCGGAACCGGTTCTACGGCCGAGGAATTTGTTCGCCTGCTGGCCGAGAAGGTCGCCGGTGGGTTGAAGGTGCAGGGTGTGCCGACCTCCGAGCGTACGGCGCGTCTCTGCCTCGAACTTGGCGTTCCCCTGAAGTCGCTCGATGAATTGCCCGAGCTCGATCTGACCATCGATGGTGCTGATGAAATCGATCCGCAGTTCCGTCTGATCAAGGGTGGTGGCGGTGCGCTGCTGCGTGAGAAGATCGTCGCTGCGGCTTCGACACGGATGATCGTGATTGCCGACGAAACAAAGCTTGTCGAGACGCTTGGGGCATTCCCGCTGCCGATCGAGATCAACCCGTTCGGCCAGGCATCAACCGTCTTGGCTATCGAACGTTTGGCATCCGAATTAGGCCTGTCCGGACCGATGAAGCTCAGGACCCGGTCGGATGAAAGCCTGTACATGACGGATGGCGGTCACCTCATTCTGGACGCATCTTTTGGCCGCATTCCTGATGCAGACGCATTGGCAAGCCGGCTCAATCAAATCCCCGGCGTGGTGGAACACGGCCTTTTCATAAACCTGGCATCGCTTGCAATCATCGCCGGACCGGCAGGTGCGCGAGTGCTGGAGCCGAAGAACTAACAGGAGCATAGAATTTCATGATCAGCTTTACGCGTATGGGCCGCTTCGCCTCGATCGCCGTGATTGCCGGTAGCGTCATGCTGGGTGCGGTCTCCGCCAAGGCCCAGGATGTGCCGGCAGAGCATCTGCAGGCTGCACGCGAGGCGATCAGCGCACTTGGCGTGACCGATCGCTTCGATGCCATCCTGCCGAACATCGTCGACCGGCTGACCGCCCAGCTCATCCAGGCCTATCCGAATCTGCAGGACGTCATCTCGGCGAAGGTCGAAGAGGAAGCCCTCAAGCTCGCCGCGCGCCGTGCCGATCTGGAGCGTGAAGCAGCCGTCGTTTACGCGAATGCCTTCACCGCTGCGGAACTGAACGAGATCTCCGCCTTCTACGGCAGCGAAACGGGCAAGAAGCTTCTCAAGGATGGTCCGATCGCCACCCGCGAACTGCTGAAGGCCGCGGATATCTGGACTGCCGGTATTGCACGCGATCTGGAACAGCAGGCGAATGATTCGCTGCTTGCCGAGGTCCAGGCAGAACAGCCTGCCGCTGAAGCGGCGCAGCCGTAAGTCGACCAGCGTTGATTTTTAAGCCCGGGCGAAAACCCGGGCTTTTCTTTTTGTGCTCTCGCCTCCTATATCAGGCGCAGTTGCAGCCAGAGCCCGACCGGGCAGGAGATCCCCCATGAGCCAATTCGACTATGACCTCTTCGTCATCGGTGGCGGCTCCGGCGGGGTGCGCAGTGCGCGGGTCGCGGCATCCCTCGGCAAAAAGGTTGCAATCGCAGAAGAGTACCGGTTTGGCGGCACCTGCGTGATCCGGGGCTGCGTGCCGAAGAAGCTGTTCGTTTATGCGTCGCAATTCCACGAACATTTCGAAGATGCCGCTGGCTACGGCTGGACTGTCGGAGAAAGCCGTTTCGACTGGCCATCGCTGATTGCGGCCAAGGACAAGGAGATAGCGCGCCTCGAAGGCCTCTATCGCAAGGGGCTGGATAACGCCGGCGTCGAAATCCTGGAGACGCGCGCCGAATTGACCGGGCCGCATAGCGTTCGCCTGGTGAAGTCCGGCAAGGAGGTGACCGCCGAGCGTATCGTCGTGGCCGTTGGTGGTGCCGCCAATCCCCATGCCGCACTTCCTGGCCACGAATTCTGCATTTCCTCCAATGAGGCCTTCCATCTGGAGGCGCTGCCTCGATCGATCCTGATCGCCGGCGGCGGTTATATCGCGGTGGAGTTTGCGAACATCTTTCACGGGCTTGGTGTCGAGACGACGCTGATCTATCGCGGGGCGGAAATACTCAGCCGCTTTGACCTGGACATGCGGCGCGGCTTGCACGAGGCGATGGAAGCCAAGGGTATTCGCATCGTCTGCCATGACCACATCCAGAAGGTGTCGAAGTCAGCCGCCGGCAATCTGGAAGTCGAGACGATCAACAATGGTCGGCTTGTCGTGGAGCAGGTGATGCTGGCGCTCGGCCGCGATCCGAACACGACGGGCCTTGGGCTCGAAGCTGCGGGTGTGGAGACCAACGAGCGCGGTGCGATCGTGGTCGACAGATATTCCCGCACCAATGTGCCGAGCGTCTTTGCGCTCGGCGACGTCACGGATCGTGTCCAGTTGACCCCCGTCGCCATTCACGAAGCGATGTGTTTCATCGAGACGGAGTACAAGAACAATCCGACGTCGCCTGACCACGAACTGATTGCCACCGCCGTCTTCTCGCAGCCGGAAATCGGAACGGTTGGCCTCTCGGAAGAAGCCGCGGCGAAGAAGTTCGAGGAGATCGAGGTCTATCGAGCGCAGTTCCGCCCGATGAAGGCGACGCTGTCGGGGCGCGCCGAGAAGATGATCATGAAGCTGATCGTCAATGCGGCCGATCGCAAGGTTGTCGGCGCGCACATTCTTGGACACGACGCCGGCGAGATGGCGCAGCTTCTCGGCATCACGCTGAAGGCCGGCTGCACCAAGGATGACTTCGACCGGACCATGGCGGTTCATCCGACGGCAGCGGAAGAACTTGTGACCATGTATACGCCGAGCTACCGGATCAGGAACGGCGAACGGGTCTGATCCGTCGCCGCTCTCACGCTCGGCAGGCATTGCGGGCCTCGAAAAGGCCCGCCTTCGCCACTCAAAGTTTCGAGATGAGATCCAGGCCCAGAACGGGTGCCGACAGGGCGGCGAGGCTCAGGAGAGAGAGCAGGATGATCCGCAGTCTGCGGCTCTTTCGGGTTTGTATGCCAGTCCAATCATACGCCATCACACGATCCTCATGATCAACGCGGGAAGCCGAAACTTCCCGAACACCACGCTACGCCCCCGGGTGGCCGAGGTAGAGGTCGAGGCTTGCGTGAGGCTTGCCTCCGACCGGATCCATGAACGACTGCTTAACTCACAGTCTCTTCAGACATTACATGCTGGCATCAATGATTTGCTTTGCAAGGAAATGCTGATGCGGCGACGGGATTGCCCCTGTGAATCATGTGGGTAACGATGGTGCGGTGCAGCAGTTGCTCAACGTTTCAACCAGTCGATTGCCGGCTGCCACAATGTGTCTTTGAAGGCTGAACGGAAGAAACCAAGGTGTCCGACGCGGCCGCCAGCTTCCTCCGGCGAAATCCAGCGGATCTCCGTCGGAGCACGGTTGTAGTATTTGAGCAGCGCCTGCTGCGCTTTCGGTGTGCCCCATGGGTCGTCCGTCAGGCCGATCGCGAGGATCGGGGTCTCGACTTCCGCAAAGCGGCGGGCGGCATCCATCGTCGGGTCGGCGAAGAAGTATTCGGGATGTCTGCCCCAGCGCGCCCATTCCCGGAAGATGGTGCCTGGCAGGGTCTGGCCAAGGCCAATCTGGCCTGGGACCCTGCCGAGCAGCGTTGCCAGGGGAACGCCGACGAGGTTCATCTGGCTGAAGACACGAAAGCGCGGCTTTGTGTTGCCCCAGTAGCCCGTCATTGTCGCCACCATCAGATAGCGGGAGAAGCGCTTCGAGCGCCCGCCAAGGGCAAGCACCTGTCCGCCGAAGGACTGGCCGATGCCGACGAGCGGGTGATCGGGTGCTTCCAGTTCAAGTCGATGCAGGGCGGCGGGCATGTCGAAATGCGCCCAGTCGCGCATCAGCAAAGGACGTTTCCAGTGGCGCGGAGCCTGTGAGCCGGCGACCCCGCGATAGTCGTAGGTCAGTGCGGCTCTGAAACCGTGATGGCTTACGAGGTGTTCGGCGAAGCGGGCGTAAAACCCGCGGGGTACGGCGGCGGCCGATGAGATGAGAGCCATCGGACCATTGCCGCTGCCGCGCATCAATGTGCCATGCAGGGGGAAATGATCCGTGGTTTCGAACTGGATCTCGGATTTTTCCATCACGTGTTTCGTCATGCCGAACCTCCCGTTCCGGATGTCAACTCAGATCTTACGTTTACGTTCATGTCATATCAAGCGCAGGGCTAGGTTCGTTCGGATGAGGCGACTTTTCCTCATGTGGACGATGTCCGCCCCCGGTGTCCCACCCTTCGAAAGTCCCTAAACTACGGCTTTGCAAGCGGAGATTAACCGTTTATAAGCCCCCATCCGATGCGGCCGGGAGGTTGCCGCAGTTAGTTTCAGACAGGTGAAGACCATGGCGCAGAATTGGACCCCGAGCAGCTGGAGACAGAAGCCCATCAAGCAGGTTCCGGCTTATCCGGACCTCGATGCATTGAAGGCTGCCGAGCAGCAGCTCTCGACCTATCCGCCGCTGGTCTTTGCGGGTGAAGCCCGTCGCCTGAAGAAGTCGCTTGCCCAGGTCGCCGAAGGCGAGGCATTCCTGCTGCAGGGCGGCGACTGCGCCGAGAGCTTCGCCGAGCATGGTGCCGACAATATCCGCGACTTCTTCCGCGCCTTCCTGCAGATGGCCGTTGTCCTGACCTTCGGTGCGCAGCTGCCGGTGGTCAAGGTCGGTCGTATCGCCGGCCAGTTTGCCAAGCCGCGCTCGTCCGACATGGAAAAGATTGGCGACGTCGAGCTTCCGAGCTACCGCGGCGACATCATCAACGGCATCGAGTTCACCGAGGACGCACGCATTCCGAGCCCGGAACGCCAGCTGATGGCCTATCGTCAGTCGGCCGCGACGCTCAACCTGCTGCGCGCTTTCGCCATGGGTGGCTATGCCAACCTCGAAAACGTCCATCAGTGGATGCTCGGCTTCATCAAGGACAGCCCGCAGGCCGAGCGTTACCGCAAGCTCGCCGATCGCATCTCTGAAACGATGGACTTCATGAAGGCCGTCGGTATCACCTCGGAAAACAATCCGAGCCTGCGCGAGACCGATTTCTTCACCAGCCACGAAGCCCTGCTTCTCGGCTATGAAGAGGCGCTGACCCGCGTCGATTCCACGTCCGGCGACTGGTACGCCACATCCGGCCACATGATCTGGATCGGCGACCGTACCCGCCAGGCCGACCATGCGCATCTGGAATACTGCCGCGGCATCAAGAACCCGATCGGTTTGAAATGCGGCCCATCGCTGCAGGCGGACGATCTCTTGAACCTGATCGACATCCTGAACCCGCAGAACGAGGCCGGTCGCCTGACGCTGATCTGCCGTTTCGGTCACGACAAGGTTGCCGAGCACCTGCCGCGTCTTATCCGTGCCGTCGAGCGCGAAGGCCGCAAGGTCGTGTGGTCCTGCGATCCGATGCATGGCAACACGATCACGCTCAACAACTACAAGACCCGCCCGTTCGAGAGGATCCTGTCGGAAGTCGAAAGCTTCTTCCAGATCCACCGTGCGGAAGGCTCGCATCCGGGCGGCATCCATATCGAGATGACCGGCAAGGACGTGACCGAATGCACCGGCGGCGCGCGCGCGGTCACCGGCAACGATCTTGCGGACCGTTACCACACCCATTGCGACCCGCGCCTCAATGCCGACCAGGCGCTGGAGCTGGCCTTCCTGCTCGCCGAGCGGATGAAGAGTGGCCGCGATGAAAAGCGCATGATGGTTGCGAACGGCTGAAGCATAGGTTCAGCTTTCCGAGTTTGACGACCGGGCGGGCTTCCACGAAGCTCGCCCGGTTCTCGTTTCGGAGGTGGATATCATGCAAGACAAGACGGGGCGCTGCCTGTGCGGCGCAGTGACGATCACGGTTCGCGGAAAACTTGGTCCGGTCAGCTATTGTCACTGCTCGCAGTGCCGGAGACAGACCGGGCTCTACTACGCGACGACCGATGCCCTGATCACAGACGTCGAGATCACGGGGCGCGATAGCATATGGACCTTTCGTGCAAGCGCCGACGCGGAGCGGGCCTTCTGCCGCCAGTGTGGCTCGGCACTCTACTGGAAGGGTGATGGAGAGGGCAGGATTTCGCTCCTGGCCGGCCTTTTCCCGAACCCGACGGAGTTCGAAGGCGGCTACCACATCTTCTGCGCCGACAAGGGCGACTTCTACGAGATCAATGACGGACTGCCGCAATATGCTGCGAGCCGCGACTGAGCGTCGTCAGGCTGCGGCGGAGTCGGCGTCTCCTGTCTCGATCCCGAGTTCCGCCAGGGCGTTGTGGTAGGAGAGATCGACGGCGGCGAATTTAGCAGACTGCCAGCCGAAATAATCCTCGACGAAGCGGCTGCTGAGCATCAGATCACCCCGGCGTCGCGGCTGTTCCCAATGCAGCAGGTTCTCGGTCTCGGCCTTTTTGAACATGCGTTTCAGGTTGGTGGTCGAAACCTGATAGGTCTCGCTGAGATCCGTGAGGCTGACCGGGCCGCAGGAATGGGCCTCGGCCGTGCGGTTCACGTCGTCCAGGCGAGAGATCAGATCGTGCAGTACGATGCCGCCGAGATCCGACCACAGGAAATGGCCGATCGTATCCGGCGGATCGCGCCAAATCGGATCGCCCACCATAAGCTCAGCGCCGATCGGCTGGGCGATCAGGAAAATCCGCTCTTCCGCATGCGATGTCATTTCCCGGTTTCCGCCATCGAGGCGGTCTAGGCAGGCGAGGTGCCCGTTGAACCAGCTTCTCAGGCCATTCAGGCTGAGTTCCGTCGGTTCGAGGACGCGCACGCGCTTGTCGGGCACTTCGGGAACATCCCGCAAGAACTTGTAGGCGACCAGCTCTGCAAGGTAGCCAGTTGCCGTGTTGCGGCTGGCTGCGCCAAGGCGCATGACCGTTTCGACGAAGCGGGTGGCTGTCAGACCCGACAGCGGATCATCAGGTGTGCGCCGCAGTGCCAGCGCAAAGACCGACTGCGTCATCAGCCACTTGCGATGCGATGCCTTGAGACGCGACATGCGCGGTGTGCGCATGTGGATCGCAATCAGGTGCTGGGCAATCTGTTTTTCGATGGCCGGGTAAAGCTGATGTGCAAATATTTCGGCGCGCGTCAAAAACGGCATGGCAATGGCTCGTCTCTAAACTATGAGTGCCAACAAAGGGTCCGGCTACACACGCAATCCGGACACGACAGCATTCGCAATACTGTCAAGAACTCTGATTTGTCGAACAAAAAAAGTCTATGGCCGAAATCGGGGGGCTCTGCAATAGCAGTTCCCCGTCAAACTCTCTTTATGGATAATTGTGATCGCAAGTAACGGCCCGCTTAGCTGCTGGGCTGAAGTCTACCCGACTGTTCCGGGAAGAAACGATCCATACCGTAGCCTTCGCCGAACATCACGTCATGCTGAAGCAGGCGATAGTCGCGGATTAGCGGATCGATCCGGCCCGAAAGGGCCCAATCGGCCTGGGCCTTGTTGTTACGGCCAATCAGCTGATGGCGGTCGATGACGGCGTAACGTTCGGCCACACGACCGAGCATGCCGGTGTAATAGGGATGGCGGTAACCTGCCATACGCACGATGTAATAGGGCAGCTGCGACGGGCTGACGGAGCCGATATCCTTCTGGACGCCACGCTTCGACGACCAGACGACCAGCGGCGTCTCATGCTCGCGCTTCATCGTCTCGACCGACGCCTTGCGGGTCGCCACCACATTCGCCATGTAGCCGCTTTCTGTATAGACCTCGTTCAGCGGCGGCAGATGGTCGCCGAACAGCACAATGATCGTTTCGCGGCGCCGCTTCTTGGCCCAGTCCATCAGATCCTTGAGGCTCTGGTCGGCTTCCTTCACACCCTGCGTGTAGGTCTCCAGTGCGCTCACGTTGTGCTCGGACAGGGTGGGTGCGTCCACGCCGATCGTATTCTTTGCATAGCGGTTTCGCTCGTAAGGGCCGTGGCCCTGCAGCGTGACGGCAAAGAAGAAGAAGGGCTCGTCCGTGTTGTCGGCCTCCTTGATGATGTAGCTTGTCAGCGCGTCGTCGGACGCAAAGATGCCCCGCTTGTCCATGGCCGGCATCGTTTCTTCCGAATGGAACTGGCGGAAGCCGAGCGACTGGTAGACGTTGTTGCGGTTCCAGAACCAGCCCTGGAAGGGGTGGAAGGCCTTCGTCACATAGCCCTTGGATTCAAAGAAGGTCGCAAGCGAGGGGACCGGGCGGCGGATATACTGCTGATAGGGGATGCTGCCATAGGGCAGGAAAGCGTTCGAAAAGCCGGTCAAGGCCTCGAATTCGACGTTGGCGGTCATGCCGCCGAATTCCGGCGAGAAGACGTGGCCGGATTGGCTCGCCCGGATGGTCGGCATCGGGTCCGCCGAATAGCGGATGCTGCTCATGCGGGTCGGATCCCAGAGGGATTCGCTCATGACCACGATGACATCGGCCTGACGGCCGGAGAAGAAGGAAGCCGGCAGCAGATCGGTCTGCATGTCGGTGATCGCGACCTTGCTGTAGCCGTCGGGTGCTGCGACGTTGGCCATCGGTACATTGAAGGCGAAGGCGAGCAGGAAGCCGTTGTGGCGATAGTTTTCCTTCTGGTCCCACATCATCGGCACGATGTTCAGCCGATCCCGGACAGCGGAAAACGCCATCGGATCCATCAGCGACGCGAAGCTTGCGAGCAGCGGAATGGCAAGAGCAGCCCGAACTCCACGGCTTGCCAGGTTTAGGCGCGGGAAAACCTTCCGGCTCTTCCAGATGAGCGCGACGAAGGCCGCAACGGCCACAAGGCCGCCAATTGCGAGAGCGACGGCTTTCACCGGTTCTGCGGCAACCATCGCCGGCATGAGCTGCAGGATCTGGCGGCCGAAGAGAAGGTCGCTGGGGAAGAGCGGATCCGACAGGAAGAGCTGTTTCTGGCCGGAGAAAAAGGCCGGCAGGAGTGCCAGCGGGGCGACGAGAAGTGTCGACTGATAAGCCTTGCCAATGATTGCGTCTGCAAAGGCGAGTATCAGGAATACGATACCGACCGCCACCAGACCCGGACGGCTCGACTCCGTCATGTAGTCAACCACATCGACCATGGTGCCTCGCGCCAGGATCTCGCTCAGCAAGACAATGGCGACGGCGATCAGTGCGGTGTTGATCAGCTGGATTGCGAGCTGGACGATTGCGGAGCTGCCGTATTCGCGTTCGCGCACCGCGCCAAAGGCGCTGACAATTGTTGCGACTCGCGATTTCGGGCTCGTTTGGACCACGTCTAACTCCAGATCATGGGAGGGTGTCATCAAAGGTTCGCATAGGTGTCACATAAGCGTCATGAATGCTACATGAACCACGACATATGAGCTTAAGTTCCCGGTGTTTTCCGCGGTTTGGTTAGTGTCGGGCTCGCCTGCAGTCCGCCTTCGAAAGAAGCGACGTTGCGATCCGTGCGACGAGCCGCTAAATCGGTGTCATGAGCGAAACAAAGAAGATCTCCGACGTCCTGCGCATTGCGGTGGCACAGTTCAATCCTGTTGTCGGCGATGTCGTCGGCAATCTTGCCAAGGCGCGTGCGGCTCGTGCGGACGCTGCCGGGCAGGGGGCTGACCTCGTCTTGCTGACGGAGCTCTTCATTTCCGGCTACCCGCCCGAAGATCTCGTCCTGAAACCGTCCTTCCTGAAAGCCTGCCTGCAGGCTGTCGAAACGCTCGCGGCTGATACCGCCGATGGCGGACCGGGCGTCATTGTCGGCTTTCCGCGTCAGGGTGAGAAGGGACGGCACAATTCCGTCGTTATCCTCGATGGCGGCAAGATCCTCGCCTTCCGCGACAAGATCGATCTTCCGAACTATGGCGAATTCGACGAGAAGCGGGTGTTTACCGAAGGCGAGATGCCGGGACCGGTCAATTTCCGCGGTGTGCGGATCGGCGTGCCGATCTGCGAAGAGATCTGGAACGATCTCGGCGTCTGCGAGACGCTGGCCGAGACGGGGGCCGAAATCCTGCTCGTGCCGAACGGCTCGCCCTATTATCGTGGCAAGGTGGATATCCGTCATCAGGTGGCGCTCCGCCAGGTGATCGAGACCGGCCTGCCGCTGATCTTCGCCAACCAGCTCGGTGGTCAGGACGAACTGGTCTTCGATGGTGCAAGCTTCGCCTTCAACGGTGACAAGTCGCTCGCCTTCCAGATGAGCCAGTTCGAGGAGACGCTGTCTGTCACGACCTGGAAGCGGACCGCGGATGGCTGGCGTTGCGATCAGGGGCCGATGTCGCGCATTCCGGAAAAGGAAGAGGCCGACTACCGCGCGTGCGTGCTCGGCTTTCGCGATTATGTTAACAAGAACGGCTTCAAGAGCGTCGTGCTCGGGCTTTCGGGTGGCATCGATTCCGCCATCTGTGCGGCGATCGCCGTGGATGCGCTCGGCGAGGAGCGGGTGCGCACGATCATGCTGCCTTACCGCTATACCTCGCAGGAGAGCTTCTCCGATGCCGAGGCCTGCGCCAAGGCGCTGGGCTGCCACTACGACATCGTGCCGATCCAGGAACCGGTCGAAGGTTTCCTCTCGTCGCTTTCCGACATGTTCGAGGGGACCGAGAGCGGCATTACCGAAGAGAACCTGCAGAGCCGGACGCGCGGCACGATCCTGATGGCGATCTCCAACAAGTTCGGCTCAATGGTGGTGACGACCGGCAACAAGTCCGAGATGTCGGTGGGTTATGCCACGCTCTACGGCGACATGAATGGCGGCTTCAATCCGATCAAGGACCTCTACAAGATGCAGGTCTATGCGCTCTCGGCCTGGCGCAACGAAAACGTGCCGCCCGGTGCGCTTGGTCCGTCCGGCGAGGTGATCCCTGCGAATATCCTGTCGAAGGCGCCGTCTGCGGAACTTCGCCCGAACCAGACCGACCAGGATTCCCTGCCGCCCTATCCGGTGCTTGACGACATTCTCGAATGCCTCGTCGAAAAAGAGATGGGTGTCGACGAGATCGTCGCGCGCGGCCATGACATTGCGACCGTTCACCGGGTCGAGCATCTGCTCTATCTCGCCGAATACAAGCGTCGCCAGTCGGCGCCGGGCGTGAAGATCACCAAGAAGAACTTCGGACGTGATCGCCGCTATCCGATCACGAACCGGTTCCGGGATCGCTGAGCGTGTCGATAGAGGATATCGATGCCTTGGCTGCTTTGCCTGATTTCACGGCGGAGGAGCGCAGCTATATCTTTGCTGTCGGAGCGCATGACAATCAGGATAGCGGGCTGTACCGGACGCTCTCGGGCGCCGCCTATTTCCTGCCCTCGATCGCGATTGGCTGCTACGGCCTGTGGGACGGGAGCTTCAAGATGCTCGGCATCGGGTTCCTCACGCTGAACGTCAGCCTGATCTGGGGTTTCTACACCGAATGGCGCAGTGCTCATGTTGAGCAGACGGGCCGGGCGATCTTCGCCAAACTGCGCCAGGCGATGGAAAATCGCTCGACCGCAGACTGACTTTTCCAAGGAGACCATGATGCGCAGTTCGGTCGAGATCTACGATATGACGACCCGTGAATGCGAGGTCGTCTGGCAGACGGATGACCTCGTCGAGGCGCCCAACTGGTCGCGCGATGGCGAGTTTCTCGTCATCAACGGCGATGGTCTTCTTTATGCGTTGCCGCTCGACGAAGACGATCCCGAGCCGGAACTGATCGACACGGGTTTTGCCGTGCGGCTCAACAACGATCATGGGATCTCGCCCGATGGCGCCTCGATCGCGTTTTCCGATCATACGCTTTTCGGCAAGTCCTGCATCTACCTGCTGGGTGATGGTGATGACGAGCCGCGTCAGGTCACCGACAAAATGCCGTCCTACTGGCACGGCTGGTCGCCGGACGGTAAGGAGCTTGCCTATTGCGGCGAGCGCAACGGCGCCTTCGATATCTATACCATATCGACCAAGGGCGGGTCCGAGCGGCGGCTGACGAACGGCAAAGGGCACAATGATGGCCCTGATTACACGCCTGATGGACAGTGGATCTATTTCAACTCCAGCCGTTCCGGCACCATGCAGATCTGGCGCATGCGCAGCGATGGCAGCGACCTGCAGCAGCTGACCTCAGACGGTTATGGTGACTGGTTCCCGCATCCTTCGCCGGATGGGAAGAAGATACTCTTCCTCTCCTACGATGCCGATGTCGAAGGTCATCCGCGCGACAAGCAGGTTCGGCTTCGACTGATGGACGTCGATGGCGGCAATGTCGAAACACTCATCGAGTTTTTCGGCGGTCAGGGTTCGATCAATGTCCCGAACTGGGCGCCGGACGGATCGGCTTTCGCCTTTGTCCGCTACTTCCCGGTCGAGGCTTGAGCCTGTCGCATTCCACTCTGTCCTGCGGCTGGTTCTTGCGGTATTGATCCGGCGTCAGGTGCTTACCGTTAGGTGAGAGAATCGGGAAGCTGGCGAGATTCCGGCACGTGCCCAACGCTGTAAGGCGGACATGATGCGCGAGGGGAAACCCGGCCACTGGAGCAATCCGGGAAGGCGCGCATCCTGGATGATGCCCAGTCAGAAGACCGGCCTGGCGAGATAGACCTTTCCCGCGTGGACGGCGGGTGGTTGCGCATTGTGGGGATTACGATGCACGACAGACCGAACGAGTTCCTCGTCCGGACGGCGCCCTTTGCCGATCAGGACAAACAGGCCGTCTACCGGGCCATTCACACGCGTCGCGACGTCCGCGACCAGTTCCTTCCCGATCCGCTGCCGGACGACCTGGTACGACGGCTGCTTGAGGCGGCGCATGCTGCACCCTCCGTCGGCTTCATGCAGCCCTGGAGTTTCCTGCTGATCCGCTCTGCTCGAAAGCGCGAGGCCATCTGGCAGGCGTTTCTGCGGGCGAACGAGGAGGCCGAGGCGATGTTTCCGGCCGACCGTCGCGACGCCTATCGATCCCTCAAACTCGAAGGCATCCGCAAGGCGCCGCTCAATATCTGCGTTACCTGTGATCCCGATCGCGCAGGTCCGGTGGTCCTCGGACGCACCCATGATGTCAGGATGGACGCCTTCTCCACGGTCTGCGCCATCCAGAACCTCTGGCTCGCCGCCCGTGCGGAAGGGGTCGGGCTAGGCTGGGTCAGCATTTTTCACGAGGCCGAACTGAAGTCGCTTCTCGGCATCCCGGACCGTGTCCAGATCATCGGTTATCTTTGCCTCGGCTATGTCGACGAACTCTATGCGACGCCGGAGCTCGAGGTGAAGGGATGGCGCAAGCGATTGCCGCTCGACGATTTGATCTTCGAGGAGAGCTGGGGGCAGATCGCGGAACGGCCGATCACTCCTGCAGCGGCTGTGGACCTGACGTCGCCGGGTTCCTGAGGTCGATCGTGCCCTTGTCGGAGGGGAGAAAGGCCGGGCCGACGCGGCGTACGTTGAGGCTGGCCTCATCCAGCACGCGCGCCGTGGCGGGCACCGTCGCTGACGCAGCCTCTCGTTTTCCCGGTGCAACTTCGATGACGGATGACTGGTAGTCCGGCACGGCCGGACGCGGCGTCATGCGCTGGTAGTATTGCTGCAGGTTGCAGGCGCAGGCGGGTTCTGCGTCGCTGCGCCGGTTGCGGTAGAGGAAGGCATTGGGCAGATCGCGATAGGGGCGGCCGCTGACTGCCGAGATCATGTCCACGGTCTCGCTGCGCTCCGGCGCGTGGAAAAACAGCTCCGTTTCCGTGCCCGGACACATCTGCTGGCATTGCGCCGCATCGCGGCCGAAGTTCATCGCCGAGGTCTGTGACGAGATCGGGAAGAAACCGCCATCGCAGGTGCGCACACACAGCGTGCGGACATTGCCGCTGGGCATCATGCTCATCGGCGGGGGCGGCGCTGAGTAGGCGGCTTCGGCTGCCCGGTCCGGACGATAGGGTTCCGCCAGCGTGTCGAGGTAGGGGATACGCTCTGCTTCTTCCGGATAAGCCGCTTGATCCGGTCCACAGCCATTCGCCTCAAGTGCTGTGACGAGGGCGGCGCGCGCATCTTCTACGCGGCTTTCGCGCAGATCCGAAAGTCTTGCTGCCAGGATGTCGCGATTGGCCTCCATGCGGGAGATTGCCGATGCCAGATCGCTGCAGTCATTGCCGCCATCGGGACGGATCTGGACGATGGACGAGGTCAGGCAGCGCAGCCGCCGCTGATCCTGGCGCGCCTTGCGCAGTTCGAGGTTCTGCTGGGCTATGGCGCTGGCATAGCTGTTGATTTCAGGCGACTGTCCGCCCTGTTCGACCAGAACCAGCCTGTCGCGCAGCCGCTCGCAGAGCGCCGAGGCCTCAGCCTCGTTCGGCAGCGCGCTGCCGAGGGCGATCAGCAAAGCAATGGAACTGACTATCCTGCTCGGCACATCCGGATCCCAGTTGTCGTTTGCAGGGCGGAGGACGACCCTAGTGACATCAGGATAGCCGAGTGCCGGCCAAATGAAAATGACGGATGACGTGGCGGAGGCGCGAGCGGCCATCCGCCACGTCTCGCGTCAGGCGGCCTGCGCTGCCGTCAGGGTCATCGGCGCTTCGAGCACGCTGCCGTCGATTGCTGCCACCGCCTTCATTCGATCGAGCAGATCCTGCGACACCTCCCAGGAGACTGCGACCGCCTGGACCACACCAATCCGCTGAGGTTCACCGATCCGAATGCCCGGGCAGCCCATACGTTTGAACATGCGTTCCAGGAAAACATCGGTGACGGTAACGATATGGCTGAGACCGGATGCAAGGCCCAGCTCGCCCACCCCGCACATCAGTTCGGCCGCCGCGATCGTCACCTGGTTGCTTGCCCGGTCTTGAGAAATCTCCGGATCGATGCAGAAGCGGCTCGATTCCCAGACTGCTGCGCTGCGGATCTGCGGTCCATCACCGAGGAGGACGGGAAAGGTGTCGTCGAGCATGTTGGGGCCGAGCGTCGGCAGCAGGCGCAATGACCCGCGCAGTTTTCCCTCGTCGCCATAGGAGAGGACATAGAGAGGATTGGCGCGATCATAGTCGTCGATTTCCCAGGCGTCGCGCACCTGGACGTCCCAACCCAACAGGTCATGGAAGACCCGCTTTCTCAACCTGTGCATGGCGTCGATATCGGCGGGAAACTGATTGCGACGGGTGCCGTTGATGATCCTGATCATGCTTTGCTCCTTCTTGCAGAACGGAACAGGCAGCATGCGTTTCCCAGGAAAATTCTAAAACTGGCGGTGGCGCCAGCTTTCGGAAATGCAATCTATGATATCGTGAAGGGATTTCTCCTTGTCATGGGGATTCTGGCTCGACGAGCCGCGGGATCAGGCCGCGCCAGACTGCTTCCGCGACGGCCTGGGCATTGTTGACGACGTCGAGCTTCTGCCGCGCATTGGCCATGAAATGCCGGATGGTTCGTTCGGAGATGCCAAGGATGACGGCTGTTTCCCAATAGCTCTTGCCGGCTGCGATCCATGCCAGTGTTTCGCGTTCTCGACGTGTGAGAGGACGGGCGCGGGCCGCTTCCAGCTGTGCATCGGTCGATGCTCTGGCGAGGCGCGCGTTCAACAAGGTGCCGAGGCTCAGCATGTCGCGGTCATGGGCGCGGCGCCAGGCCGCCAGGCCCTCCGCAGTGGCGTTCAACTCGACCAGCAGACAGCTTTGCCGTCCCGGCAGGGGGTAGCCGACGATCCGGTGGTCGCGATTTACGCTTCGCTGCCATGCCTTGAGCTCGACAGGTTGAAGCCCTGGCAAGAGGCTGGCGATCTGTTCAAAAGCCGCTTTGCGGTTGAGTGAGCGGGCGAGGTGAAGGGAATTTCGTTGATGGCTGTCGTGAATGTTGTGGGGGCGCAGGCGTGCGCTAGCGATCAATCCACCGAGATAGGTGATGCGGCCCGTCCGGTAAGCGCTCTGAAGCCTTGACAGGAAGTCTCCGGGATCAAGCGTCTCCTGGCGCTCCAGCAACTCCAAGAGATCGAAATACGTGCCTGAGAGCCCCATCAACAATACCCGAGATTTCAAGGGGCGCAGTGTCGGGGCTACAGCTTTGGCTTGTCCAGATGGCAAATTTCGTGAAAGCGAGCGGCAAACCTGATCGCCGCTCGCAAAAGCTTTTTCAGACCGCCGGCTGTGAAGCCTCGACGACGGCAAGCGCCGCCATGTTGACGACGCCGCGCGAGGTGACCGAGGTGGACAGCACGTGGGCGGGCAGGGCGGCACCGAGGAGGATCGGGCCTACATGCAGCGCGTCCATCATCATGCGGACGATGCCGAGCGAGATATTCGCGGCATCGAGGTTCGGGAAGACGAGCAGGTTTGCTTCGCCGGTCAGCGTGCTGTCCGGCATGGCGCGCTTGCGCAGAACTTCCGACAGCGCCGAACCGCCCTGCATTTCGCCGTCGACCTCCAGATCAGGGGCGCCAGCGCGGATGATTTCCAGCGCCCGGCGCATCTTCGAGGCGCTGGCGGACGGCCGCGAACCGAAGTTCGAATGCGACAGGAGGGCTGCCTTGGGTGCAATGCCGAAGCGACGGATCTCCTGGGCCGCCAGCATCGTCATTTCGGCGATCTCTTCCGCACTCGGATCGTCGGTGACGAAGGTGTCGGTGAAGAAGATTGCACCGCGCTGCGAGATCAGAAGGCTCAAGCCCGAATAGTCGCGTACACCGGCGCGCTTTCCGATAATCTGGCGAACGTCGCGCACGTGGCGGTCGAAACGGCCTTCTACGCCGCAGATCAACGCATCGGCGTCACCGCGTTTCACAGCCAGGGCACCAATCACGGTGGTGTTGGTGCGCACGATCGTGCGAGCCGCTTCCGGGTTGATGCCGGCGCGGCCGACGAGGGCGAAGTAGTCGTCGACATAGTCGCGGTAGCGCGGATCGTCTTCCGGGTTGACCAGTTGGAAATCGGTGCCCGGGCGGATGCGCAGGCCATAGCGCTTCAGGCGGGTCTCGATGATCTGCGGGCGGCCGATCAGAATCGGTTCGCCGATGCCGTCTTCGAGCAGCACCTGGGCGGCACGCAGCACGCGCTCGTCTTCACCTTCGGAGAAGATCACACGCTTTTTGGACGCAGTCTTCGCTGCCGCGAAGATCGGCTTCATCACGAAGCCGGAGCGGAAGACGAAACGGTTCAACTGGTCGAGATAGGTGTCGAAATCGGCAATCGGGCGGCGAGCGACGCCGCTGTCTGCCGCGGCCTTGGCGACAGCAGGTGCGATGCGCAGGATGAGACGCGGATCAAACGGCGAGGGGATGAGATAATCCGGACCAAAGGTCGGCGTTTCCCCGGTATAGGCCTTGGCCGCGACTTCCGAGACTTCTTCGCGGGCGAGCGCTGCAATCGCACGCACCGCCGCCATCTTCATTTCTTCGTTGATGGTGGTTGCGCCACAGTCGAGCGCGCCGCGGAAGATATAGGGGAAGCACAGGACGTTGTTGACCTGGTTCGGGAAATCCGAGCGGCCGGTGCAGATCATCGCGTCCGGACGGGCGGCGCGCGCCTCTTCCGGCATGATCTCGGGCTTCGGGTTGGCCAGGGCCATGATCAGGGGCTTCGGTGCCATGCGGGCCAGCAGTTCCGGCTTCAGGACGCCGGCTGCCGAGAGGCCGAGGAAGACGTCGGCCTCGTCGATGCTTTCGGAAAGCGCGCGCTTTTCGGTTTCCTGGGCGTAGACTTCCTTCCAGGGATCCATCAGCTCGTTGCGGCCCTTATAGACGAGACCCTCGATGTCGTGCACCCAGATATTCTCGCGCTTGGCACCGAGGATCACCAGGAGGTTGAGGCAGGCAAGGGCGGCTGCACCGGCACCCGAGGCGACGATCTTGACGTCCGCAATGGTCTTGCCGGCCAGTTCCAGACCGTTCAGGATAGCGGCCGCAACGATGATCGCGGTTCCGTGCTGGTCGTCGTGAAAGACCGGGATGTTCATCTTGGCGCGGAGCTGGTCTTCGACCTGGAAACATTCCGGTGCCTTGATGTCTTCGAGGTTGATACCGCCAAAGGTCGGCTCAAGAGCCGAAATGGTCGAGACCATGTCGTCGACACCGGGTGCATCGATTTCGATGTCGAAAACGTCGATGCCGGCGAACTTCTTGAAGAGGACGGCCTTGCCTTCCATGACAGGCTTGGAGGCGAGCGGTCCGATATTGCCGAGGCCGAGGACGGCGGTGCCGTTGGAGATGACGGCAACCAGGTTGGAGCGTGCCGTGTAGTCATCGGCGGCTGCCGGATCGTCCTTGATGGCGAGACAGGGGGCGGCGACGCCGGGCGAATAGGCAAGCGCCAGGTCGCGCTGGTTGCCAAGCGGCTTGGTGGCCTGGATCTCCAGTTTCCCGGGACGGGGATAGCGGTGATAGAAAAGCGCCTGTTCGTCGAGATCAGCGGTCGGGTTTGCAACTTGCGGCTTGTTCTTGTCCTGAGAAGTCATCGGTTCACCGGCAATTCCTGTCTTCACTTACTCCTTGTCGTCATACACGAATTGGCTGCGAGTGGTAGACTTTAGTTCCGCGATCCCCTGTCTGCGCGGAATGCGTGCCCGAACCGGCGATCCGCCGCGGATCTCCCGATGTCATCTTCCTGAAACACGAGTCTGATTTAGCGCTCATCAGACAGCGAAGAGGACCGTGCCGTGGAAGACGCCAGCGAAACACGCCATTTCAGGACCCTGTTCATCTCGGACGTTCACCTCGGATCGAAAGCCGCCAAGACCGACTTTCTCCTGGATTTTCTGCGCACGCACGAGGCCGACACCATCATCCTGGTCGGTGATATCGTCGACGGCTGGCGTCTGAAGCGCAGCTGGTACTGGCCGCAGTCCTGCAATGACGTCGTGCAGAAACTGCTGCGCAAGGCCCGCAAAGGCACGCGCATCGTTTATATTCCCGGCAATCACGATGAGTTCATGCGCGACTTCCCGGGCATCCATTTCGGTGGCATCGAAGTTGCGCAGCGCATCGTGCACGAGATGGCCGACGGCAAGAAATATCTGGTTCTGCATGGCGACGAATTCGACGTTGTGGTTCGCAACGCCCGCCTGCTCGCCTATCTCGGCGACTGGGCCTATGACACAGCGATCGCCATAAATGTCATGCTGGCGGCCGTCCGCCGTCGTCTCGGCATGCCCTACTGGTCTTTCTCCGCCTGGGCCAAGTTGCAGGTCAAACATGCGGTGAACTTCATCGGCGAATTCCAGCGGGTGGTGGCCGACGAGGCTCGTCGCGCCGAGGTCGACGGTGTCATCTGCGGCCACATCCATCATGCCGTCATGGAAGACATCGACGGAATCCACTACGTCAACACCGGCGACTGGGTCGAAAGCTGCACGGCGATCGCCGAGCACCCGGATGGCCGTCTGGAGCTGATTTCCTGGGGGCACAAGATCAGCGAAGCGCCAGCGACTAGCAAGCGTGCGAGCAAACTCGTCCCCATCCTGCTGCCAAAACCGATTGCCAAGTCGGCCCAGGACGACGGGATACGCGCGGCCTGAACCACCTCTCTGTTGCAAAGCGGTCATGACGCCCCGCAATCCGGTTGGAAAACGCAATTAACGGTTTGCAAAGGATTTCTTCGCAGGCGGCGATGGTTATAGTGTGCAGCCATCTGTCACGTGATTTGCGAACCCGGATCCCCCGGCGCGAATTTGGAAGTTGTCGCCACCTTGAGTTCGGTTGAGCAAGAAGACGCCCGTATTGAGATCGATGAGCAGCCGGACGGAAACGCCCGGCTGATCCGGCTTGCCGGTCGCTGGAAGAACAACAGCCTCAGCGCGATGATCAAATCCGCCGGCCCGCTGGTCGATTCTCCGGTCGTGCAGCGAGAGACGATCGACCTCAGTGCCGTAAGCGACATGGACACGGCCGGCGCATGGCTGGTTCGCCGCTTCATCACCGAACGGCGCGAGCGCGGCGGTTCGATCGAGATCGTCGGCGGATCCCCCGGCATGCGCGAGTTGATCGAAGCCCTTCCTGAGCACGTCACTGCTCCGGAAAAGCCCGTCGATCACCGCACCCGTTTCGAGCGCATCTTCGAACCTGTCGGGAAAGTCACACTCAGCCTTTGGGGCGATCTGATCGCCATGATGTTCGTGCTCGGATCTGCCGTCCGCGGCGCGCAAACCAAGGCTGGGCGTGGTTCCGGGGTGTCTCCGGCCTCCGTGGTCAACCAGCTTGACCACATGGGGGTGAGGGCGGTGCCGATCATCGTCCTCATGTCCTTCCTGATCGGCGCGATCATCGCTCAGCAGGGCGCATTCCAGTTGCGCTATTTCGGAGCGGAAGTTTTCGTCGTCGATCTCGTCGGCATCCTGCAGCTGCGCGAAATCGGGGTGCTGCTCACCGCGATCATGATCGCGGGTCGTTCCGGCAGCGCCATCACGGCTGAAATTGGTTCGATGAAGATGCGTGAGGAAATCGATGCCCTGAAGGTCATCGGCCTCAATCCGATCGGGGTGCTGGTCTTTCCGCGACTTGTTGCGCTGACGATTGCACTGCCCCTGCTGACGATCGTCGCCAACTTCTCGGCGCTCTACGGCGCAGCGGTCGTGGTCTGGGCCTATTCCGGCATCACATTCGATGTCTTCATCACCCGCCTTCACGAGGCGGTCGATTATTCGACGCTTGCGACCGGCATGATCAAGGCACCGTTCATGGCGCTGATCATCGGCATCATCGCGGCTGTCGAAGGCATGAAGGTGGGCGGCAGCGCCGAATCTCTCGGACGCCATGTGACAGCATCCGTGGTCAAATCGATCTTCGTTGTTATTCTCGTGGACGGGCTGTTTGCCATGTTCTACGCCGCGATCGATTTTTGAGGAGGGCCAGATGAACACCAGACCCTCCCAGGACCGCGAGGTCATCCTGTCGGTGAAAGATCTGACGGTCGGCTTCGGCGAGAAGATCGTTCTCGACAAGCTGAACCTCGACATCTACCGCGGCGAGATCCTCGGCTTCGTCGGAGCATCCGGCGCGGGCAAGTCCGTTCTGATGCGCACTGTGTTGCGCCTCCTGCCGCGTCGTTCCGGCAAGATCGAGATCCTCGGCGCGGATTACGATGCGGTCGACGACCTGCAGCGCATGACGCTCGACACACGCCTGGGGGTTCTTTTCCAGCACGGCGCCCTATTTTCCTCACTGACTGTGAAGGAAAACATCCAGTTGCCTATGCGTGAATATCTGGATCTGCCGCAATGGCTGATGGATGAGCTTGCCTATCTCAAGATCGAGCTGGTCGGCCTCCACCCCGATGCTGCGGACAAATACCCATCCGAACTCTCGGGCGGCATGATCAAGCGTGCGGCACTTGCGCGTGCACTGGCGCTCGATCCGGATCTCGTCTTCCTCGACGAACCAACCTCCGGTCTCGATCCGATCGGGGCTGCCGAATTCGATGAATTGATCGGGCAGCTGCGCGACACCCTTGGATTGACCGTCTATATGGTGACCCACGATCTCGACAGCCTGTTCTCCGTCTGCGACCGTATTGCGGTCCTCGGGCAGAAGAAGGTTCTGGTCGAGGGGACGCTGGACGATATGCTCGCCTTCGATGATGCGTGGGTGCAATCCTATTTCCGGGGCAAGCGTGCCCGTTCCATTCCCCGGCCGGAGCAATCCGCCGGACATCCGGTAGAGTGAGCCATGGAAACCAAAGCCAATTACGCGATCGTCGGTTTTTTCACGATGCTGGTCATCGGGGCCGCCTTCGGGTTTGTCTATTGGATGGCGGAATATGGACGGGGCGGAGAGATGGCGCCGCTTGCGATCCGCATCCCGGGCTCGGCCAACGGTCTGAGCATCGGCTCGCCCGTGCGCTTCAACGGCATCTCCGTAGGTTCGGTCCGCAACCTCTACATCGACAACGAGGACCCGAACTTCTCTGTCGCCTTCACGGAGGTGCGGGCTGATGCACCCGTGACGTCGGGCACGAAGGCTGTTCTGGAAATTCAGGGTCTGACCGGTGCGGCTTATGTCGAGCTTTCCGGCGGAGGTCCAGGTTCCGGTGACGCGATCCTGAAGCGGGCACTCGATACCGGGGAGCCGGCCATTCTGATCGCCGACCAGTCGAGCGTGACCAATCTGCTTTCGACGGCAGACCGCATCTTGCAGCGCGCTGACGGCGCTGTTGCCGAGCTGCAGGGGTTCATCGAGGATGCACGGGGACCGCTGACCAACACGGTGCGCAACGCGGAAACCTTTTCGAAATCGCTCGCAGACAATGCCCAGGGCATCGATGAATTCCTGAAGAGCGTCAGCGCCCTTTCCGATTCCGTCTCGGGCCTGTCCGGCCGCCTCGACTCGACATTGTCCGCCGCCGAAGATCTGTTCAGAGCACTCAACTCCGACAAAATCGATCAGATCCTGACCAATACCGAGGAGGCGACGGCAAGCTTCGCGCAGGCCTCTAAGAGCATCGGGCCTGCGATCGACAGCTTCCGCGAGACGGCCACCACCTTCCAGCGCTTTGGCAACAATGCCGATCAGACGCTTGAGAAGGTCTCCAGGCTGATCGATGCAGTGGACAGCCAGAAGATTGGCCGCGTGGTCGACGACGTCTCTGTCGCGACTGCCGATGCGCGTCAGGCCATTGCCGGCTTCCGGGATCTGTCGAACAGCATTACCGGCCGCAAGGACGATATCGACCGGGCGATCGATGACTTCACGCAGCTTGCGAACCGTCTGAACACCTCGTCCCAGCAGGTCGACGGGATCCTTAGGAAGGTTGATGCGTTCCTTGGCTCAGGTGATGCAAATTCGCTCAGCGTGGAAGCCCGCAAGACGCTCGAGGCCATCCGCATGACGGCCGAGAACCTCAACGCCCAGATTGGACCGATTGCCGCCAACCTGCAGCGCTTCTCGGCGACGGGTCTGCGCGATATCCAGACGCTGGTGAACGATACCCGCAACACCGTTCGCGGCCTGAACGACGCGATCACCAATTTCGACCAGGATCCGCAGCGCCTGCTCTTCGGCGGCGACACGGTCAAGGAATTCGACGGACGGACACGCCGATGACGAGCAGCACCGAAAAGGACAACAGCATGGACGGGATCGGCGTGAAGGGGTTGGCTGGCATGGCTCGGTTCCGGCGGCTTCTTCTGGCCTCGGTGCTCGTGCCTGGCCTCGGCCTTGGCCTTGCGGCCTGTGGCTCTAAAGCGAACAACGACACATTCGATCTGACCGCTTCCGTGAGCGAGGTGGCGACATCTTCCAGCGCCCGCAACCGCCAGCTTCTGGTGGCCGATCCTTCGGCGCTCAAGGCGCTCGACAGCGAGCAGATCCTGGTGCGCGTATCCGGTGCCGAAATCCGCTATCTGTCACAGTCGCAGTGGAGCGATCGGCTCACGCGGGTCGTTCAGTCGAAACTCGTGGTCGCCTTCGAAAATTCCGGGCGCCTCGGTGGCGTTGGACGGCCGGGGCAGGGACTGGCGATTGACTTCCAGCTGATCACAGATGTGCGCGCCTTCGAAATTTCAGCCGAGGGAACAGATCGCGGGGTCGTCGAGATATCGGCCAAGCTGCTCAACGATCGCAATGGCACCGTCAAGGCGCAGCGGGTCTTCCGCGCCGAAGTGCCGTCCTCCGGCTCGGACAACGCAGCTTACGTTGCGGCACTCGACCGTGCTTTCGCCCGCGTCACGGCTGACATCGTCGCGTGGACGCTGCAATCGATCTGACCGACGACAATTCCCATTCCGTCGAGCAAAAGAAAACCCCGGATCAAGCAATTTGATCCGGGGTTTCTCCGTCTGTGAAGTGCCGGATGACCGGCTCCTCTATTGGTTAGCTATCAGCTGAAACGGCCTGCCGCATGGGCGAGCATTGTGTAGACCTTGCCCGTGTCCGAGGTCAGGTAGGACTGGGTGATCGACTTGTCGCGGTCGGTGCGGGCAACGTCCGAAAGCAGTTTCTCGAAATCGGCGATGTAGCGATCCACCGCAACGCGGAATTCCGGCTCGCGGTCATACTTGCGCTTGATCTCGTCAAAGGTCTGCTGGCCCTTGAGCGTGTAGAGGCGACGGGTGAAGATGTCGCGCTCGCCGCGCTGGTAGCGGCGCCATAGGTCGACCGAGGCGTCGTGGTCGATGGCGCGGGCGATATCGACAGAGAGCGAGTTCAGCGATTCGACCATGTGACGCGGATTGCGGGTGTCACCCTGGCGGGCCGGCTGGCCTTCGGCCACCGGGCGCTGCGGTGCAGGGGCCGGGGCTGGGCGGGTCGGAGCCGTTTCCTGCGGCTCCTCGCGCGAGGCGCCTCGCAGCAGATCGCTGATCCAGCCACCGCCTTCGGCGCGCGTCGTGGCCGTGCTCTGCTGGCCGTAGGCTTCGGTTGCGCCGAGGCTGCCGCGAAGCCCGAGGGTTTCGGTCTGGCGCGCCGGCGGCTGTGGCTGCGGTGCGGCGGCCGGCTGGCGGCGTACCGGTTCAGGCTGGGCTTCGGCCAGGCGGCGTGCAACCGGCTCGGAGATTTCCAGCGTCTGGCTGGTTCGGCCGACGAGCTGCGAGATGTCCTGCAGGGCTTTGATCTGCTCGGAGACGGCGCGGCGCATCTGGGCGGCGCTTTCCTTGGCTTCCTCGGGCAGGTCGAAGGCACCACGCTTCAGCTCGTTGCGGGTCAGGTCGAGTTCCTTGCGGATATCGACTGCCGAGCGGCGGATCTCGTCGGTGGCGCCGGTGAAGCGGGCAACAGCCTCGCTGACGGCTTCCTGCATGGCCTGTCGCAGGGCAGCGGCTGCCCCTTCCGACTTGCGGCCGGCTTCGCCAAGCAGGTGGTCGATGTCGTTGAGCGAGACTGCCAGTCCGCCGCGCAGGCGGTTTGCCAGTTCGCCTGAACGCTTCTCGGCCTCGGTCAGCGTCTTGTCGATGGAAACCTGTGCTTCCTGTTCGGCTGACAGGAGGGCATTGCGCATGTTGGCGGCGGTGATCTGCGCCCTTTTCTCGGTCTCGCCGAGCATCTGTCCGACATCGGAGAACGAGGCCTGGACGCTGTCACGCATGGAGGCAGCCGTCGACTGGGCGCGCTTTTCGGTCTCGCCGAGGATCTGGCCGATATCGGAGAAGGAGGCCTGCACGCTCTGGCGCAGGTTGCCGGCCATCTGGCCGGAGCGCTGCTCGGCGCGATCGAAGGCGGTCTCGACCATCTTGCCGAGGGTCTGCATCGTCGTTTCGATCTCTTCCGAGCGCTTGACGAGGCCGATCGAGAGATCGCGGAGAGCCTGCTGGCGTTCCTCAAGCGTGCCCACGAGGTTGGACTGGGCGGCCGACAGAAGCTCGGAGGCCTTGCCCAGCACCTGGGTGTGGTCGCCGAAGCGGCTGACGATCGACGATACCTGCTGTAGCGTCTCGCCGGAGACGGCGGTGAGGCGGCCGAGCTTGTCGTCGAGCAGGCGGTTCGAGGTCGACAGCATGTCGGTTGCCTGGTTCGCCGTTTCGCTGAAACGGTTTGCCGTTGCGCCGAGGCGGCTGTCGAGCGAGCCGATGCTCTGCACCGCCTGATCGATCATCGTGGACAGGCCGACATTGCTATCGCCGAGGCGCTCGATGAGCTGCGAGGCACTGGCAACCAGGTTCTGCTCGGCGGTGCCGAGGGTTGCAACAGCGCGGTCGGTGCGCTGGCTGATCGCGTCGACGAGGGCTGCGTTTTCGGCGCGCAGGCGCTCTGCGCTCTGTTCTGCTGCGGCGGCAATCTGCTCGGCGGCTGCACGGCCGGTCTCGGCATAGGAGGCGACCACGGGGGCTGCCTTCTCGTCGATGAGGCGCGACAGTTCGGCCGAGCGCGTCGAAAGCATGGAGTTCAGCTCGCGGGTCCGGTCGTCGAGCACCGAGCGGATCGAATTGCCGCGGGCTTCCAGTGCCTTTTCCACCGCATTCATGGTGGTGGCGAATTCCTGCGTGTTGCCGGAGATCGCGTCGCGGATGGAGTTGCCGCGAGCCTCAAGTGCCTGCTCTGCCGCATTCATGGCAGCAGCGAGTTCCTGAGTGTTGCCGGAGATCGCGTCTCGGATTGCGGCGGCGCGCTGTTCCAGCGTGGTGCTCACTTCGCCGAGAGTGCCCGAAAGGTTGGCAACCTGGGCGCTGACCAGGGCTTCTGCCTGGTTCACCTTGTTGCTAATGACATCGCCGGCCTGCGAGAAGGTTTCGGCGATCGTCGCGGCCTGTCCGGCGAGGCGGTTCTGTGTGTCGGTGATGCGCCGCGCGAGGTCCTCCGAGCGCTCCTCGACCGTGCGGTTGAGTTCGGCGCTGCGTTCGCCAATCTGCTCGGCAAACTGCGAGGTGGTGGTTGCGAGGCGATCGACCGAGCGCTGAGCCTCGGCATCGAGGTCGCGGGCAGCGTCGGTGACGGCGCTGCGCAGTGCGGTTGCGAGACCGGCTGCCTTGCCTTCGATGGTGCGATTGACGTTTTCGAGGCCGATATTGAGGGCACGGTCCATGGTCGCCAGACGCTCTTCGATGACCGGCGTGCGGGTGTCGAAGGTTTCGGCGACGCGGGTGGTGCCTTCATCGAGGACCTGGGCGACGCGCATGCTGGCTTCTGCGCCGACACGTTCGATCGTCGCGACCTTGTCGTCGAGGCGTGAAGCGAACTTTTCGCCGGCATCGTTGACGCGGGCGTCGACGCCATCGAGGCCATTGCGCAGACGGTCTTCCAGCGTCCCGAGGCTCTGCTCGATGCGGGTGCTGGTTTCGTCAAGGCGGCTGGTCATGCCGGATACGGATTGTTCGACCGTGCCCGAGAAGCCCTGCGCCGAGCGGGTGATATCATCTGCGGCGTCGCGGATCTGCTCGGTCAAGGCGCCGGCCGTGCCACGCAGGCGCTCGTCCAGCGCACGGCTTGATTCGTCGATCGCCTTGCGCAGGCTTTCCTCGTGATCCTCAAGGCTCATTTCGAGCATGCCAGCGCTTGCTGCAATGGAGGCGCCGATCGAGGTCGCATGTTCGCCGAGGCTCAAATCCAGCGCATCGCGCGCGTCGCCGATCGCCGCCGTGATCGCCTGTGTCCGGTCGTCGAGCGTGGCGCGGATCCGGTCATGCGTGTTGACGAGACGGTCGTCGATCGCGTTAACGCCCTGGTCGATCGTCTGCGCGATCCGGTCGGTGTTCTCGCCGAGCGTGGTGGCCAGCGCGCCGGTCGCGGCATCGAGGCTGGAGCGCAGATAGGCGCCGGTCTCGGCAATGCGGCCGTCGATGTCGTTGACGCCGGACTTCAGCGTTTCGGCGATCTGGCTCGCATTGTCGGCAACGGTATTCGAAATCGTGCTCGAGGCGGTCGTGAGCAGGGTATCCAGCTGCTGCTGGCTCGCACCCAGTCGGGTTTCGAGCTCGGAGATGCCGTTGGTGACGGTTTCCGCGATCTGGCCCGAGGCTTGGCCAAGGCTACGCTCGATGTCGCCGGTGGCGTCTTCCAGCGTAGAGGTGAGGTAGGAGGTATGGCTGGCAAGCGAAAGTTCCAACCGCTCCTGGTTTTCGCCATAGGCATTGCGGATAGTCTCTGCCTTTTCGCTGAAGGCTGCGTCGATGCGACGGTCGGCATCGGCGACCGTCTCGATGATCGCGGAGGCGCGCTGGGTCAGTGTCTCGTCGATCCGGCGCTGGCTGTCGTTGAGTGTCTCGGAGAGATCCTGGGTGCGGGCGGTCAGCGTCAGGTCGAGTTCGAGGCTCTTGGTGTTGAGAGCATCGATCAACTGCTCGCTCTGACCTTCGACCAGGCTCGCGATGCCGCGCGCCTTGGTGTCGAGGGTTTCGGCGAAACGGTCCTGGTTGGTTTCAAGCGCGTTGACGATGTGCTCGGCTCGGGTCGAGAGCGTCTGCTCGAAGCGCGACTGGTTGTCGGTCAGCGCGTTGTAGAGCGAGCCACTGCGCTCTTCCATCACCTGGTCGATCCGCTTCTGGGCGTTTTCCAGGCTTTCGGTGAGTGCCGCCGCGCGTGCCGACATCGCTTCCGCAATTTCCTGGGCGCGGTCGGACATGGAGCTATCAAGCATTTCCTGGCTGGTGCTCAGGGTCATTGCAAGCGCAAGCGACTGATCGGTCAGCGTTCCGCCGAGACGCTCGATGCTTGAACTCAGAATGCCAGTGATGGAATCCGTTCCGCTGTTCACCGTTTCGTTGATGCGGGCGAGGCTTTCCATCAGCTTGGAATCGAGCGAGCCCGAGCGCTGGTCGAAGGCGCTGGCGAACTCGGCGACCCGCTGGTCGAATGTTGCGTTGATCTGGCCGATTGTGGTCTGGAAGCGATCCTCGAACAGGCCCGAACGCAGGTCGAGATCGACGATGGCATCGTCGGCGCTGGCCTGAAGGCTCTGGCGGAAGCTGCGGCCACGCTCGTCGAGCGAGCTGTTGAGGCGTCCCAGCACGTCGTCGAGCGATGAGGTGATCGCGCTTTCGCTGCCCTTCAGTGTCTCGGCGATGTCACGGGTACGCTCGACAAGCGTTTCGTTCAGCTGGCGGGCACGCTCGTTGAGGGCCGCGTTCAGCTTCTCCGTGTTGGCGTCAAGCGTTGAAGCTCGGGTCGCGAATTCACCGAGAAGTTCGCGACCGCGTTCGCTGAGCGTTGACGTCAGCGACTTGAGCTGGGTGTCGAACTCGCTGGACAGAGACATGCCGGACGCGGCCAGCGTCTGGACCATGTTTTCTGTCTTGTGCGCGAGCAGGGAGCCGAGTGCGGTTACGGCCGCATCGGACTTTTCCATGATCGTTGCCGCGCGCATGTCGATCATCGAGGCGAAGGCCTCGCCCGACGTCTGCAGGCGGACGGAAATCTCTTCGGTCGCCAGCGACAGCTCTTCCTTGAGCTGCTCATGGGCGCCGACGATAGAGGAACGGATGCGCTCGGCGTGGTTGACGATCGCGTCGCGCTCGGCGCCGAGTTCGTGGACCAGGCCGCGGACGCGCAGTTCGTTATCGGTGTAGCTGCGTTCGAGCGCCGTTACCTCGGAATGAACGAGGGTTTCCAGCTCCGTTGCGCGCGCAATGGTGCGTTCGATGCCTTCGTTCATCGCCGAGACTTCGCGGCGCACCGCCTGACCGACGGTCATGATGCGTTCGGAGGCGATCGTTTCGGGTTCGGCCAGACGAAGCGCCACTTCCGCCATCGAGCGGGCGGCGTTGCGCAGGTCATGGGCGCGGGCCATCATGATGGCGAAGGCGAAGAACAGCATGATCGGCAGGAAGGTGCCGACGACGATGGCGACCACGCCCGGCATGGCGACGATGTCGGCAATCGATCCAGCCTGCCAGATCGAGCCACCGTAGAGCAGTTGGGTCAGGCCGAGGGCGCCGAGGACCCAGAGTGCCGAAACGACAGCAGCATTGCGCAGTGCAGAGGTCAGCGACGCGCCGTCCAGGGACTTCAGTATGGCGGAGGGTGTGCGCCGAGAGCCGTCATTGGCTGGAGCGAAGGCTGGCGCCTTGGGGGCAGGTTCGGGATTGAGTTCACCGGCGCGGGCGGAGCGCCGCTCGATCGTCTTCTTCGCGGCGGAACGCGGGATACTATCGGACACATTTGCCTCCGGGGCGCGTGCTTGAGACCGTGCCTTGGGTGGCGCGGCGGCTTCCTCACCGTCGAAATCGATGCTCAGGGCCGCCTCGAGTGCCTGGAACGCGTTCTCGTCAATCGAGTCGGTCTTCTTGTTCGCCATAGGGTTACGCCTCGTTACCGCTTACTCTCGGGAGGACGGACTGAAGCGGCGATGCCGCTCATCGCCATGCCGTATCCGGACCTCACCGTTTACCTGAAACCCCGCCTGCCGCCACGCCAGACGAAATCCCTTCTTTTCACAGTGCGGCCGCTGACAGCCGGCGTTCCCGCCGGAAGTTCTAGCACCGACTGGCTTGCAGGCAAAGTTCACGCACCTTTGCCCAATCAACCGTATCGTACTGACACATTTGGTCATCCGTTACAATTAATGCGCTTTCGCGGTGCCTGGTCCCGCAGCTCTTGTTAACAGTATTTCAATCAAGGTTGCGGCTGAAAAGCCAGTCTGCGTCGGGGTTTAATTTGCATTAACCATACCTCAAGCTTTTTGCCGCCATCCCCGGCATTTTTAACGGCATGCCCATGTGGTGGCCGCAAACTGGCGGCAGCAAATAACAAGAAATCAGGATCAAGGGCATGGCAGCAGCAGTCAATATCGCATTCGAGGCTCCGGACAACCTGCATGGCCTCACCCCTGCGCAACAGCGTCCGATCGACCTCGTGCATCTGGCGACGCAGACGAAGGGCGACAAAGCCGTCGAGAGCGAGATCCTGCAGATCTTCGCACGTCAGGCCCGCGGTTGCCTGGTGGCGCTCTCCAGTGGTCGCAGCAAGGTCGAGGTCAAGGCGGCCGCCAATCGCCTTCGCAATGCCGCGATGGCCGTTGGCGCCCTGCGGGTCGCGACGGCTGCAGATCTGATCGAAACCAGGGGTGCCGATGCGGATGCGCTTGCGTCCGTTGCGGCTGCCGTGCTCGAAGCCGAGCACTTCATCCTGAAGCTGGCCCGCTGAGCCGCACACCATCGCTTCGCCGTGAGTTGACTGACTTTCCGATTTGGGAGATGACTTCGCCGGTTTTCACAAGGCGAAGTCTGGACAGGAACTCATGGCAAACATCAGCATCATCGCATTTGACGGCACACGTTTTGACATCGCGGCAGCCGACGGCTCCACGGTCATGGAAAACGCCGTCCGCAACTCGGTCCCCGGGATCGATGCCGAATGTGGCGGTGCCTGCGCCTGTGCCACCTGTCATGTCTATGTCGATGATTCCTGGTCAGAAAAGGTCGGCCAGCCGTCGGCCATGGAAGAGGACATGCTGGATTTCGCCGTCGACGTGCGCCCAACTTCGCGACTTTCCTGTCAGATCAAGGTGACGGCGGCCCTGGAGGGGCTCGTCGTTCACGTGCCCGAGCGCCAGGGCTGAGCACTTCTGTCAGCGCTACCCGCCCAAAAAAGCCCCGCTTTCGTTTTCACGAAAGCGGGGCAAGGGGGCGCATCGCCAACCAGGCGAGGGAGGAAGCACCTGTGGCACCAGGACGCGCCGGGAGAACGGGGAAATCGGTTACGCTCATGCAACGTATTCGATGACACTTATATTTCAGATTTGTATCAAGGGCCACGCCGAGAAATAGCCGGTTATTCACAGGCCATGTCGCAAGCTTCGTGCAAGCCGAAGCCTTGCAGCAACACTTCCCCTTGGAAGTCAGGGGTGATTTCTACTGATTTTCCTGGCTTTCGCGACGGTAGCGCAGGATCCGCAGCATGCGATCCTGGAAATTCTTCGCTTCAACACGATCGAATCGCATCTGTGCCGCGTCATGGGATGCAGTCACGTCGTCGGTGACGACAGCGACCCGATCCTGCAGGATCTCGCAATTGCGTTCCGGTCGCAGCTTCATCAGCCTCTGTTCGAGCAGCTTTGCATGCTGGCGCGCGATTTCTGCATGACGCTCCTCGTGCCGCTTGATGTCGGCCGACAGTGCGTCCCACAACAGCGCCATCTCGGTGGATGCGCGTTTGCGGTTCTTCCAGCGCGGCAGGATGAGCTTTGTTTCGACAGTGACGCGCACATCATCGATTGCGCAACGGGTTCCGCGTCGTGTGTAGGTGAGGTCGCCGCCGAAGCGTATCTGGGTGGCGCCGGGGTGGCGACTTCCGCTCGCCTGGGTGAAGGGCCCTTTGCGCGACAGTTCCGCATCGAGTTCGGCTGCCGTGCGGCCGCCGATCTGAAAGTAGGTAATGGACTTCTGGACGACGACGTCCGCGCTGGCCGAAAGCGGCAGGGATATGCCGGTCAGGACCGCCATGATCACGGCAGCCCGAAGACGGCGGGAGTGCTTCATTCTTTTTTCCGCAATGTTGTATTCGCCGCGCCCTTGGGGCATAGCCAACCCGGTCTGCACTATCGCAGCTTCATGCTTTTCCGTCGAGGGGTTCGAAGGTCGGGTGGCCATAGTTGAGCATACAATTTGGCGTGTAGGGCAGGGTCGCACGCTCGACCTTGCCGAGCGTGGCGCACTCATGGCCATCGTCAATGTGACGCCGGATTCCTTTTCCGACGGCGGTTTGCACAATACCGTCAATGCGGCCGTGCGGCACGCGCTGGCGTGTGTCGATCAAGGTGCCGTGATCCTCGACATCGGAGGTGAATCGACGCGCCCGGGTGCGGCCGAAGTCAGCGTCGAAGAGGAGATCGCCCGGGTCGTTCCGGTGATCGCAGCGCTCCGCGATCAGACCGACGCGCTCATTTCCATCGATACCTATCGAGCGGCCACCGCAAAAGCGGCCGTCGAGGCCGGCGCGCATATCATCAACGACGTGCATGGCCTGCAGCGGGAAGCCGAGATTGCGAAGGTCGCGGCAGAACATGGCTCCGGGCTTTGCATCATGCATACCGGCCGCGGCCGCGAGAAACTGGCCGATGCGATTGCCGATCAGCGGCACTTTCTCGAGCACTCGCTTGCGATTGCCGCGCATGCCGGTGTTGCGTTGGAAACAATCGTGCTCGATCCGGGTTTTGGTTTTGCCAAGGAAAGCCCGGAGGAGAACATGGAGCTCATCGCCCGCTTCGAGGAACTGCACGACTTCGGTCTGCCGCTGTTGGCGGGGACGTCGCGCAAACGCTTTCTCGGTGCGCTGACCGGCCGGGAAGCCGCCGACCGGGATGTGGCAACTGCGGCGACGACTGTTGCGCTGCGCTTGAAGGGCGCCTCCGTTTTCCGGGTGCACAATGTCGCGATCAACCGGGATGCCCTGATCATGGCCGATGCTATGCTCGCAACCGAGCGGCGGATTGCTGCGAGGAAGGATAAGACTGCATGAGCGGTGTTTTCACCATCACCCTGAAGAATTGCGCTTTCTTCGCCCATCACGGCGTTTTCCCGGAGGAGGGGGTGCTTGGACAGCGTTTCTTCGTCGATGCGGAGTTCGACGTGGACGCGATTGCTGCTGCAGAGACCGATACGCTCGATGGGACGGTGCATTACGGCATTGCCTTCGAGGTGATCCGCGACATCGTCACCGGCAGCCGCCGGCAGTTGATCGAGGCGCTGGCGCTGGCCATTGCGCGCGGACTGCTCGACCGTTTCCCCGAAATGCTGCGCTGCCGGATCACGGTGCGCAAGCCGAGCGCGCCGATCGCCGGCATCCTTGACCATGTGCAGGTGAGCGTTGAACAAGTCAGAAGTTAAGCGCTGGCAGGCCGCCACACTGGGTCTCGGTGGCAATGTCGGCGATCCCGTCACGGCGATGGCCGAAGCGCTGCGCCGGCTCGACCAGCGGTCCGATTGCCGCGTGACCTCCGTGTCGAGGCTCTATCGCACGCCTCCCTGGGGCAAGACGGACCAGGCCGATTTCTACAATGCCTGTGCAGCGGTCGAGACGCTTCTCGAGCCGCAGGAACTGCTCGCCGCCTGTCTTGAGATCGAGCGGACAATGAAACGCGTGCGCGTCGAGCGCTGGGGGCCGCGGACCATCGATATCGACATTCTGACCTTTGCTGGGCGCATGATCGATGCCGAGCATCTGAAGATCCCGCATCCGCGCATGACAGAGCGCGCTTTCGTGCTGATGCCGCTCGCCGACATCGATCCGCAGCTTCCTGTCAAGGATCGGGTGGTCGCTGACTGGCTCGCGGATGTCGATCGGACGGGTATTGCCGTTGCAAACGAAAACCGCGCCTGGTGGCGCGGTTGAACTTCTAGCCGAAGGTTAACAGGCAGATCAGTCGTTCTCGGCCATGGCGGTTGCCTGGCGGTTTAGCTTGAGGCCAATGACCGGGATCATCCGGTCTTCGACCTTCACTGAAATGGTGATGTTCATTGCATCGCCCTCTTCCAGGCGCGCGACCATGGCACCGTTCAGCTTGGCGCGATTGATGCCCATGACAGCGCGGTTGCCGGTGACCTGGCCCGATACGATGTCGAGGCCCTTGCCGTCTGCGCCGTCCAGGAACTGGCCCTTGTAGCTGCCGCCGGCCTGAGAAATGACGGCCGACATCGGCTGGCTGAACATGCCGACGCGGCAGGTGCCGTCCAGCTTCAGCCCGGTTTCCTTGCCCTCGGCCGGCAGGCCGATGAGATTGCAGGTGAACTTGGTGCCCTTGTATTTGCCGGCAACGATCTCGCCCGGGCCCTTCCAGGATCCGGCGACGGATTCGAAGAAGCGCTTGTCGCGCGAAGCAGCATCAGCGACCGTGACCGGCACGAGTGCGGCAACGGCAAGGATCGCGGCGCAACGGCCGAATGTCGAGGAGCGAGAGAACATCGATTTGCCTTGGTACGAGAAACCAGAAACCCCGCGAAGACCCTAGCGGAAAAATGGTTAATGCATTCTTGCCAATACCCTCAAATCGGGTGCTCGACAATCGGCAAAACACACTGGTTTCTCGGGTGTGGCCCGTCTGCCTCACCCGGCCCTGGTTTCATCCTTGCCTGTCATCGACGGCGTCAGGTCACCGATGAAGTCGCCGATGCCGGGGCGCTTGGCTGCGCGAAACGGCAAGGGCCGGCAGAGATCCATGGCGGCGATGCCGATCCTTGCCGTCATCAGGCCGTTGATAACCCCTTCACCGAGGCGGGTCGACAGCCGCGCCGCGAGGCCATGGCCCAGCACCTGCTGGGCGAGGCCATCGCCGATAGCGATGGAGCCGGTGACCGCGAGGTGGGCAAAGACGTCGCGGAGCAGCCGCAGCATGCCCAGCGAGCCGGGGCGTCCGCCATAGAGATCCGCCATGCTGCGGACGAGGCGCACCACTTCGAAGAGAACATAGGCGAGGTCGACCACCGCGCGAGGGCTGACGGCCGTGACGACCGAAACCCGCTTAGCCGAATTCAGGATGAGAGCCCGCGCCTTGACATCGAGGGGTGACAGCAATTCTCGTTCGGCAAGTTCGATCAGCTGCGGTGCGTCGATGATGTCGTCCTCGACGGCGGCGAGCGTCTTCTGACCGCGTGCGGTCTCGGCGCGATGTGCGACGAGTGCGGTCAATTTCTTCACCACCGTGGCTGCCTGCTTGCGCTTGCCGCTCTCGGCTGCTGCTTCCGCCTCAACCTTGAGGTCTTGCACAGTATCGAGGCGCCAGAGCCCAACCAACTCGCGTCCGACGGCGACAATCAAGGCCAGAAGCCCGATGGCCAGTGCGCCTATCGCGAGGTAGCCGAGCCAGTCTGCCCGGGCGAAGAGATCCGAGATCAGGCGGTCAACCCAAAGGCCGAAGGCGAGCGACAGGAGGAGCCCGAAGGCTCCGGTCGCAAGCTTGGCGAAGGAGAAACGTTTGCGGCGCGGTGCAGCGACGGGCACTTCGGGCAGGGTCTCGGTTGCGGCGATGAAGGGGTCCTGGTCGTCAGGCACGATGACAACGTCGCCGGCAAAGCTGCGCGGCGTACGATTTTCGGCCGTGCGGGTGCGTGGTGCCTCGGGCTCGACGGTGAAGGACGCCGGCCGCCTCTGGGGGGCAGAGTGGGATGACGAAGACGGGCCGGTCGGAGGTACGGTCGGTTTCTTCATGCGAGACGGTCTCCGAGCAGGAATTGCAGCGCCCGGTCGAGGCGGATATGCGGCACGGACAAGGTGATACCCTGCTTCTCATCGAGTTCGGGCGGCCTGAAACGCACGATGCTGAGATCGGGCAGGGCGGCGGAGGCGTCGTTTTCATCGACCGAGCGGAAGTAGGCTTCCGGATCACGCGGCAGATCGCCGGGAAACACTGCCGTCTTGCGTTTGCCGTCGAAGAGTTCGTCGCCGATGCGCTCGCCGGCCATGGGGGTGCCCACGACAACAGGGAGGTCGTGGCCGTCCTGCTTCACATTCGCTTCACGGGTCGCTCGCACGGAGGCCAGCGCCATGACCTCGATGCCGGCGCCGCTCATGCCGATCGTCTTGATGGCGCGGTTGACAAGGCGTCTCGTCAGAACCTCGAGACGGTCATGGCTTTCATGGTGCAGATGGTCCGCCTTGGTGGCGGCAACCAGCACCCGGTCGATCCGGCGGCGTACGAGGGCTGTCAACATATTGTTCGATCCTGCGCGGAAGCAGGCGAGCACGTCGCCGAGCGCACGTTCGAGATCCTGGACCGCTTCCGGGCCGCGGTTGATCGCCTGGAGGGCATCGACCAGCACGATCTGGCGGTCGAGGCGGGCAAAGTGTTCGCGGAAAAAGGGTTTAACCACGACGGACTTGTAGGCTTCAAAGCGGCGTTCCATCATCGCCCGCAGCGAACCCTTCGGCGCTCGGCCTTCCGGCAAAACGGGGAGCGGGGCAAAGGTCAGGGCCGGCGAGCCGTCGAGGTCGCCCGGCATCAGGAAGCGCCCCGGCGGAAGCGTCGAAAGGGAGCGCTCATCCGACTTGCAGAGCCGCAGATAGGTGGTGAAGGCTTCGGCCAGCCGTTTTGCCACCATTTCGTCGGCCGGCCCATCGGGATCCACCGCAGCTGCGAGCGCCAGCCATTCCTGCGCCAGTTCCGCGCGAACGCCGGAGGCGGCGAGGTTGACCGTGTTTTCGGAAAATGTCCTGTAGTCCTGCCCCAGCAAGGGCAGGTCGAGAAGCCATTCACCGGGATAGTCGACGATGTCGATCGACAGCTTTCCCGAAGACAGCATCCGGTTCCAGGTGCTGGCGCTCTTGTATTCGATCGTCAGGCGCAATTCCGAGATCGCACGGGTCGAGTCCGGCCACACCCGCTCCTCCACCAGTGCGCGGATGTGATCCTCGTATTGGAAGCGCGGCACAGCGTCATCGGGTTGCTCCTGAAGTGCAGCACCGATCATGCGCCCGGAACGGAGCGGCTCGAACAACGGCAAGCGACCGCCATGCAGGAGATTGTGAACCAGCGACGAGATGAAGACCGTCTTGCCCGCCCGCGACAGTCCGGTCACGCCGAGCCGGATGGTCGGATTGACCAGGTGGGCAGCGCGGTCGGCGAGATTGTCGAATGCGATCGCGGCTTCGTCGGTCAGGCTGGTGAGGGAAGGGGGCAAGGCATCGTCCTGCAGAGACTGTGGCGGGTATGGCTTGTCGGCGGCACGCGGCCGTCAACGCCATTTCACTACATATAGGCGGGGCGTGTAGCGCAAAAAAGAGGCGACCTACGCGTCGCGGCTGATCTGGTCAGCCGACGAGAAAGTCCCGAAGCGCATAGGCTTCCTCGCTGATGGCGTCGATTACCGCGAGGCCAGAGGTCGGATAGCCCTCTGGCACGGTGCGGGCCATGACGTCGTTTCCGCACAGACGTGCAAAGACTTCCTCAATGGCCGGGTTGTGGCCGACGAGCATCAGGGCCTCGACGCCACGAATCGAGCTGACGATTTCGAGATAGGCCTCGGCGGGTGCATTGTAGAGCGCGTCGACATGGCGAAACTCGACGAGGCCGGAGAAGACGCGGTTGATCGCCTCTGCCGTCTGTCGGCAACGCTTGGCGGTCGAACACATCACCAGATCTGGGCGATAGCCCCTGTCGGCTGCTGTTTCTGCCAGGATCTCCGCTTCGGCGAAGCCGGCATCCGAAAGGCTGCGGTCGAAATCGCGACCGCCGGGCTCGGCCCAGCCGGATTTCGCGTGACGCAGCAGATAGATGCGCTGGGGAAGCTGAATGGAGGGCGTCATCCTTGAGGTATCCACATGCGATGGAGCTTGAGAATTGACCTACCGGTTCTTGTGCCTCGCCGTCAACCATGCCGCATTGAACCCAGTATCAGCCTATCGCGGTGGAAGGGTATGTATCGGCCGTCTGGATGCAAGCAATTTATGCTTAAAAAATAGAAGTTTAGATGAAAAATGTAACAGATTTAAAAATGGCTTTGAAACAGTCAGAAGGCTTGAACCGGTTGCCTTGAAAGGATATACACCCGCCCATTGAGATGTTCTTCAGGAGAATCGCGTTGAGTGAGAAGATCAATCTTAGCAATTATGTGCTCTCGGAGGACGAAGAGTTCATGAACGCCAATCAGCGGGCCTATTTCAGGGCAAAGCTGATCGCCTGGAAAAACGACATCCTGCGCGAAGCGCGTGAGACGCTCGACCATCTGGCTGAAGAGAGCGCCAATCATCCTGATCTTGCAGACCGGGCTTCCTCGGAAACCGACAGAGCCATCGAACTGCGAGCCCGTGATCGGCAGCGCAAGCTGATTTCCAAGATCGACGCGGCACTGCAGCGGATTGATGACGGGACTTACGGCTACTGCGAAGAGACCGGTGAGCCGATCGGTCTGAAGCGTCTGGATGCCCGCCCGATTGCGACGCTGTCGATCGAGGCACAGGAACGGCACGAGCGCCGTGAAAAAGTCTATCGCGACGAGTGAGCTCGAAACCTCAGGTTAATCTTCCGAACGAATTCAGACCCGCCATTGGCGGGGCTTTTTGATTTT
>NZ_LJIB01000003.1:0-145007 GCF_001295785.1 Rhizobium sp. AAP116 | reverse complement strand
GGCGGCGCCTCCGGTGGCGCAAGCCGAGGCGGCAGCGCCCCTTCCGGCGGCTTCTCCCGCGATCTCGACGACGACATCCCGTTCTGAGAACAGGCCGGATCAGATGAAAAATGGGGGCCTCGGCCCCCATAATCATTTGCGGTCAATGCTGGTCTGCAAGTCGCCCGCCCGAAGGAAATTCGGCAATTGGCGAATTGCCTTCCGGGCCTGTCAGCCAGCGAAGGCGGACTTCACGCCATCGACGACAAACTGGACCGAAAGCGCGGCCAGCAGCACGCCCAGCAGACGCGTGAGCAGCGCGCGGCCAGTCACTCCGAGGAACTTGTTCAGCCTTTCTGCGAGGTAGAGCGATACCAAGACGAGGCCGAGGACCACGGCGATGACGGCAATCAGCTGCAGCTTTCCGATCCATCCGTCCATCGTACCCGAGATCAGTACGGTGGCCGATATGGCGCCGGGGCCGGCGATCAGCGGGATGGCGAGCGGGAAGACGGCGAGGTTGTGGATGTGATCCTTGGTGATCGCATCGCCTGTCGTCTTTTCCTTCCGCTCGTTGCGCTTCTCGAAGATCATCTCGAAGGCAATGGCAAACAGCATCAAGCCGCCGGCGATGCGGAAGGCGCCCATGGAAATGCCGAGCGCGCCGAGAATGGTGGCGCCGAACAGCGCAAAGACGGTCAGGATGGCGAAACCCATCACGGAGCCGCGAATGGCAACCTGCTGGCGCTGCTCGCGCGTCATGCCTTGGGTGAGGCCGAGGAAGAGCGGGGCCAGCCCCGGCGGATCGACGGTGACCAGCAGGGTCGTCAGCGCGCTGATCATCGTTTCTGTCATCGCCATGGTGTATCTTTCTCCTGTCCAGGCACGCATAAAGCCGAAGCCTTGGTGGCCTTGCAAGGCTGGCCCCCAAGATATTGACGAAAATGCCTTTCCCAGGCCGTAAAAGCCTGTTTATAACCGGCCTCGAAATTGGCGCGCGCGCGCGTGTTCCGCTATAGATTTCCCAGTGATTCCGAACAGAGATCGTGACCTGATTTGACTGAGCAAAGCACTCCCGGCGGCGGCAAGTTCCCGCAAGGCATCGAGCCTATTTCCATCATGGAGGAAATGCAGCGGTCCTATCTCGATTACGCGATGAGCGTGATCGTGAGCCGCGCACTTCCCGATGTGCGTGACGGGCTCAAGCCCGTGCACCGCCGTATCCTTTACGGCATGAACGAGCTCGGCCTCGACTGGAACAAGAAATACGTCAAGAGCGCCCGCGTCACCGGTGACGTCATGGGTAAGTATCACCCGCATGGCGACTCCGCGATCTATGACGCGCTCGCCCGTATGGCGCAGCCATGGTCGCTGCGCATGCCGCTCATCGACGGCCAGGGCAATTTCGGCTCCGTTGACGGCGACCCGCCGGCAGCACAGCGTTACACGGAATGCCGCCTGCAGAAGGTCTCGCATGCGCTGCTCGACGACCTCGACAAGGAAACGGTCGACTTCCGCGACAACTATGACGGCACCATGTCGGAGCCGGTCGTCGTTCCTGCCAAGTTCCCGAACCTGCTGGTCAATGGTGCGGGCGGTATCGCGGTCGGCATGGCCACCAATATCCCGCCGCACAACCTGGTGGAGGTTCTCGACGGCTGCACGGCGCTGATCGACAATCCGGCGATCGAGCTGCCGGAACTGATGCAGATCATTCCGGGTCCCGACTTCCCGACCGGCTCCATGATCCTCGGCCGCTCGGGTATCCGGTCTGCCTATGAGACGGGTCGCGGTTCCGTGGTCCAGCGCGGCGTCGCCCGCGTCGAGCCCATGCGCGGCGACCGCGAGCAGATCATCATCACCGAGATCCCCTACCAGGTGAACAAGTCGACGATGATCGAGAAGATGGCCGAACTCGTGCGCGAAAAGCGCATCGAGGGCATCTCCGACCTGCGCGACGAATCCGACCGCGATGGCTACCGCGTCGTCATCGAGCTGAAGCGCGACGCCAATGCCGATGTCATCCTGAACCAGCTCTACCGTTACACGCCGCTGCAGACCTCCTTCGGCTGCAACATGGTGGCGCTGAACGGCGGCAAGCCGGAACAGCTGACCCTGCTCGACATGCTGCGCGCCTTCGTCAACTTCCGCGAGGAAGTCGTCAGCCGCCGCACCAAGTATCTGCTGCGCAAGGCACGTGACCGGGCCCATGTCTTGGTCGGTCTCGCGATCGCCGTCGCCAATATCGACGAAGTCATTGCGCTCATCCGCAAGGCGCCGGATCCGGCAACCGCCCGCGAACAGCTGATGACGCGCCGCTGGCCGGCCCATGATGTCGAATCGTTGATCCGCCTGATCGACGATCCGCGCCACCGGATCAACGAGGACCTCACCTACAACCTGTCGGAAGAGCAGGCACGCGCCATTCTCGAACTGCGTCTCGCTCGCCTGACGGCACTCGGACGCGACGAAATCGATGAAGAGCTGAACAAGATCGGCGCGGAGATTTCCGACTATCTCGACATCCTCTCGTCGCGCGTTCGCATCCAGCAGATCATCAAGGATGAATTCACCGCTATCCGCGACGAATTCGGCACGCCGCGCCGCACCCAGATCGTCGATGGCGGTCCCGATATGGACGACGAGGATCTGATCGCCCGGGAAGAGATGGTGGTCACCGTTTCGCATGCCGGCTACATCAAGCGCGTACCGCTGACGACCTACAGAGCCCAGCGCCGTGGCGGCAAGGGTCGCTCCGGCATGGCGATGAAGGACGAGGATTTCGCGACCCGCCTGTTCGTCGCCAACACTCACACGCCGGTTCTGTTCTTCTCCTCGCGCGGCATCGTCTACAAGGAAAAGGTCTGGCGTCTGCCGATCGGTACGCCAACCTCGCGCGGCAAGGCGATGATCAACATGTTCCCGCTGGAGCCCGGCGAGCGTATCACCTCGATCATGCCGCTGCCTGAGGACGAGGCAAGCTGGGGCAATCTCGACGTCATGTTCTCGACGACCCGTGGCACGGTTCGCCGCAACAAGCTGTCCGACTTCATCCAGGTCAATCGCAACGGCAAGATCGCTATGAAGCTCGAGGAAGAGGGCGACCAGATCCTCGGCGTCGAGACCTGCACCGAACATGATGACGTGCTGCTGACGACGGCCCTTGGCCAGGCGATCCGCTTCCCTGTCGACGAAGTGCGCGTCTTTGCCGGCCGCAACTCGATTGGTGTCCGTGGTCTGACCTTGGCCGATGGCGACCGGCTCATTTCGATGACCATTCTTGCGCATGTCGATGCCGAACCGTGGCAGCGTGCGGCCTATCTCAAGCGTTCGGCAGCCGAGCGCCGGGCCATGGGCGTCGACGAAGACGATATCGCCCTGGTCGGCGAAGAAGTCGGCGCCGAAGGCGAGTTGTCGGAAGAGCGCTATCAGGAGCTCAAGGCCCGCGAGCAGTTCGTGCTCACGGTCTCCGAGAAGGGCTATGGCAAGCGCTCTTCGTCCTACGATTTCCGTACCTCCGGACGCGGCGGCAAGGGCATCCGTGCTACCGACACGTCTAAGACGGCGGAAATCGGCGAGCTGGTTGCGGCCTTCCCGGTCGAGGAAACAGACCAGTTGATGCTCGTCTCGGATGGCGGCCAGCTGATCCGCGTACCGGTCAACGGTATCCGCATCGCCAGCCGTGCGACCAAGGGCGTGACGATCTTCTCGACCGCGAAGGATGAGAAGGTTGTTTCGGTCGAGCGCATCACTGAACCGGAAGCGGATGACGAAGTGATTGAGGCTTCGGAAGGCGTCGATGGCGAGGGCACTGCTGCTCCGGTCGAAGACGCAGGCGGCGAGGCCCCTACGGAATGACATCTGGCCGGCCCTCAAGGGCCGGTTTCTCCATTCATCAATCGACAAACAAAAAGCCCGCCGGATTGTGATCCGAGCGGGCTTTTTGCTGGAGGTCTGCATCAAGTTTGACGCGGTCTTGTTTTTGGGCCGGTGTGTGGATCCACCGACTGTGACCGCTTGGGATCGGTCTCAGAAGGCCTTGCGGCGCTCCATCATGGCCCGGAAATCGTCGTTTTCGCGCTTCAAGGCCGTGAGCGCCGAGGCGACCGAGGCGACGAACATGCCGCTGATCAGAGCAGCCAGAACAGACAGGGTGATAAACATGTCATTCCTTTCTTTCTCAGCGTGTCGTTGCGTTTCTAGCGGCGAAAACTCGTATCCGATTAGTGGCCGAAGCTATGGTAACGGGCCGTCATCGGGGGGCCGTAGAATGCAGCGTCACTGCTATCCTTGATGTAAAAGGTTGCAGAGGTGGCAACCATGGCAGTCATCATCATCATCCATACGAGGTTGATCAGGGTAACTTTGTCATGCATTGCTTTAGTCCTTTGAATGCCGGCATTCGCTGCCGTAAAATGCTTGCGTGCGGAAATAGTTCCCGCACAGTGTAGGAAGACGTTTAGCGCGATGCGCCTGAAGTCCTCTTGAACGTGTCGTTCATCTCCCGTTCATCTTCGCAGTCCAGTGGCGACAGCTCCATCCAGTCCCGCGCGACCATCAGCCCAAGCTCGATGAGCAGAGACGCGGCGATGGCGGAAGCGATCAGAAGAGCGAGCATTGGAACGTCCTTGAACTGTCTCGGTTTGGTTGACGATTCGAACTTAGTTCTCTCGGCCTGAAGCACGCTTGAATGGCGCGTTCATCTGCGGTTCAGCGGTCTGAGCCGGAGCAGCATTTCGGAAATGCGTGACAAAGACGCGCGCTCAGAGTGCTTGCGATCAGCCGCCTTCCGTGACAAAAGGCGAGCGAAACCAACCGACAGGTTCTCATGGCGAGTGCATTTTATCCTGGCTCTTTCGATCCGATGACCAACGGCCACCTGGACGTAATCGTTCAGGCGCTGAACATCAGCGATCGCCTGGTGGTCGCAATCGGAACGCATCCGGGAAAGACGCCGCTGTTTACCTACGAAGAGCGTGCCGATCTGATCCGTGCGTCGCTTGTTGCAGTTCTGCCGGACAGGGCAGGGGACCTTGAGGTCGTGTCCTTCGCCGACCTCGCCGTCGATGCCGCCCGCAGGCATGGCGCCCGGATCATGGTGCGCGGTCTGCGCGACGGAACCGATTTTGACTACGAGATGCAGCTTGCCGGCATGAATGCCACCCTGGCGCCGGATCTGCAGACCGTCTTCCTGCCGGCGGCAACCGCCTCGCGGCCCATAACCGCCACATTGGTTCGCCAGATCGCCGCCATGGGTGGCGATGTCGGCTCCTTCGTGCCGGCCCCGGTGCTGGCTGCCCTCAATTCCAGATACGGCCGCTGAGCCGCAATTTTCAGAACGGGAGTGATCATGAAGCTCGTCCAACTCGCAACCGCATTCCTTCTGGCTGTAGCCGGTTTCGGCTCCGCCCAGGCCCAGTCCAACGAAGACTTCCTGACCATCCAGCTGAAGGACGGTCCGGTCGTGATCCAGCTGATGCCGGACGTGGCACCGAAGCACGTTGCGCAGATCAAGGATCTCGCCGCCAAGGGCGAATATGAAAATGTCGCCTTCCACCGCGTGATCGAAGGCTTCATGGCCCAGACCGGCGACGTGCAGTTCGGCGACATGGAAAACGGCTTCGAGCCGGGTCGTGCCGGTACCGGCGGCTCCAGCCTGCCCGACATCGAGGCTGAATTCTCGAGTGTGCCCTTCGAGCGCGGCACCGTCGGCATGGCGCGCAGCCAGGACCCGAACTCTGCCAATTCGCAGTTCTTCATCATGTTCGCCGAAGGCGGCTTCCTGAACGGCCAGTACACGGTCGTCGGCAAGGTCGTGTCCGGCATGGAATATGTCGACAAGATCAAGCGCGGCGAAGGCGGCAACGGCGAAGTCACCGACCCAGACCGCATGGTCAAGGTCACCGTCGGTCGCAACTGATATCAAAAGGGCGCTACGCCCCAATCCAAGGAGAAACACCATGGCCGAGATCAAGGATCCGGAAAACACCATCCTGATGGAAACCACCAAGGGCAAGGTCGTCATCGCGCTCTTCCCGGATCTGGCCCCCGGCCATGTCGCCCGCATCAAGGAACTGTCGCGCGAAGGCGCCTATAACGGCGTTGTCTTCCACCGCGTCATCCCCGACTTCATGGCCCAGACCGGCGACGTGAAGTTCGGCAAGAAGGGCGGATCCGACTTCAACCCCGGCCGTGCCGGCATGGGCGGCTCCGACAAGCCGGACCTGAAGGCTGAATTCTCGGCCACCCCGCATGTGCGCGGCACCTGCTCCATGGCGCGCTCGCAGAGCCCGAACTCGGCCAACTCCCAGTTCTTCGTCTGCTTCACCGACGCACCGTGGCTGAACAAGCAGTACTCCGTCTGGGGCCAGGTCATCGAAGGCATGGACATCATCGACCAGATCAAGAAGGGCGAGCCTGTCAGCGATCCCGATTCGATAGTCTCGATGAAGGTTGCCGCCGACGCCTGATCGGCTTAAAGCCACACGAAGCCCGCCTCGGTGCCTGGCACCCGGGCGGGTTTTCGCGTTTAGATCTTCCACCCACATTCTGACAGACAGCGATGCGTGTAGACCTCTTCGACTTCGATCTTCCGGACGACAATATTGCGCTCAGGCCCGCAAGCCCGCGCGACCATGCCCGCTTCCTGGTGGTACGGCCGAATGCCACGCAGGTGCTCGAAGACCACCATGTTTACGACCTGCCGTCGTTCCTGAGACCTGGCGATGCGCTTGTGTTCAACGACACAAAGGTTATCCCGGCCCAACTCGAAGGCATCCGCCATCGTGACGGCGCGGAAGAGATCGCCGTCTCCTGCACGCTGCATATGCGGGTTGGTGCCTCCAGATGGAAGGCTTTTGCCAAGCCCGGCAAACGCATCAAGCAGGGTGATCGCATCGATTTTGGTCTAGGGCAGGGCGAGGGCGCCGCCTGCCTCACGGGTTCCCTCGTCGCGACCGTCGCCGAGAAGGGCGAAGCCGGTGAGATCGACCTCGCCTTCGACCTCTCGGGCCCCGACCTCGATCAGGCGATCGCCACCGTCGGCCACATTCCGCTTCCGCCCTATATCGCCGCCAAGCGGCCGGAGGACGAAAAGGATCGTGCCGACTACCAGACCATTTATGCCCGCGAGGAGGGTGCGGTTGCGGCCCCGACCGCCGGCCTGCATTTTACACCCGACCTCTTCGCCAAACTCGATGCCGCTGGCGTAGAGCGCCATTTCGTCACGCTGCATGTCGGCGCCGGCACTTTCCTGCCCGTCAAGGCTGATGATACCGCCGAGCACAAGATGCACGAGGAGATCGGCTATATCTCGCCGTCGACGGCCGCCGCGCTCAATGCCGTGCGTGCCCGTGGCAACCGCATCATCGCCGTCGGCACCACCTCGCTGCGGCTGCTTGAAAGTGCTGCGCTTGACGATGGCACCATCCCCGCCTGGTCGGGTGCGACCGGCATCTTCATCAAACCCGGCTACCGCTTCAAGGCGGTGGACATGCTGATGACCAATTTCCATCTGCCCAAATCCACGCTCTTCATGCTGGTCTCCGCCTTTGCCGGCCTCGACACGATGCGGGACGCTTATGCCCACGCCATCGAGACCGGCTACCGCTTCTATTCCTACGGCGATTCCAGCCTGCTCTTCCGGAAAGACGACTGACCGATGTCCGAGAATTTCACGTTTAATCTGAAGGCCACCAGCGGCAAGGCCCGTCTCGGCGAGATCACCATGCCACGTGGCACGATCCGCACGCCGGCCTTCATGCCCGTCGGCACCGTCGGTACGGTCAAGGCCATGTATCTCGACCAGGTCAAGGAAGGCGGTGCCGATATCATTCTCGGCAATACCTATCACCTGATGCTGCGCCCAGGCCCCGAACGCGTCGCCCGCCTTGGTGGCCTGCATGAGCTGATCCGCTGGCCCGGCCCGATCCTGACCGACTCAGGCGGCTTCCAGGTCATGTCGCTGTCAGGCCTGCGCAAGCTCGATGAGCAGGGCGTGACCTTCAAGAGCCATGTCGACGGTAGCTTGCACCATATGTCGCCCGAACGCTCGATCGAGATCCAGGGCCTGCTCGACAGTGACATCCAGATGCAGCTCGACGAATGCGTGGCACTGCCCAACGAGCCGCGCGAGATCGAACGCGCGATGGAATTGTCGCTCCGCTGGGCCGAACGTTGCCGCGTCGCCTTCGGCAACCAGCCGGGCAAGGCCATGTTCGGCATCGTTCAGGGCGGCGACCAGCCGGCGCTTCGCATCCGCTCGGCAGAAGGCCTGAAGCAGCTCGATCTGAAGGGTTACTCCATCGGCGGTCTTGCCGTCGGCGAACCCCAGGCCGTCATGCTCGACATGCTGCGCATCACGCTTCCGGTGCTGCCGACAGAGAAGCCGCGTTACCTGATGGGGGTCGGAACGCCCGACGATATGCTGAAATCCGTCGCCGAAGGCATCGACATGTTCGACTGCGTGATGCCGACCCGCTCTGGTCGCCATGGCCTCGCCTTCACTCGTCGCGGCAAGGTCAACATCCGCAATGCCCGACATGCCGAAGACATGCGCCCGCTGGACGAGCAGTCGTCCTGCCCTGCGACCCGCGACTACTCGCGCGCCTATCTGCATCACCTCGTGCGCTCCAACGAAGCGCTCGGCGGCATGCTGCTCTCGTGGAACAACCTCAGCTACTATCAGGAACTGATGCAAGGCATCCGCCAGGCGATCGCGGAAGACCGCTTCGAGGATTTCAAGGCCGAAACGATCGAGATGTGGGCACGCGGCGATATCGACCCGGTCTGATCAAGGTCAGGGCAGGGCGGTCATGCCGCCCACCCATCTTTCAGATCAGATGCCCTGACTGTTGGTTTCGCGTTTGATGCGGACACCGTTGATGGCGAACTGCCCATCGCGCTGCCGCTTCAGCTCGTAATAGACGGCCCAGTCCTTTCCGTCAGGCGCCGAGATCAACACTTCCTGATAGGCGACCGTACCGTCGGGTGAGACCTGGTTACGGCCGAAGGCGTAGTTGCCCGGTCTGTAGACGGGGCCGTAGCTCTTCTTCACCATATCGAAGAAGCGCTCGGCATTGGGGAACACCGACTTGATCTCCGGCGAGGCGAAGGAATAGGCGGTCGTTGCATCGTCATTGAGGAAGGCCGCGATCTGCTGCTCGATCACGTCCTTGGCGAGACCCGCGGCCTCGGTCTTAGCATCCTGCTGGGCAATGACCGGGGCAGCGAGCAGGCCGGCCATGAGAAATAGGGCAACTCCAATCCGCATGCGCATCATCATCCCCTTGTTTCAGGAAGTCCGAAATAAAAGGATAGGCCGATTCGTGACAATGGGAAGTCCGTTCAAGCGGATGTGAGCGGGGCATGCTCACATCCGCCGCTCAGCGGTACCAAAGTGTCGGCAGCCAGAGTGTCAGATCGGAAAACACCGTGATCAGCATCAAGACGGCGAAGAGAGGGATCAGAAACGGTGCGGTCGCTTTCACCGTTTTCTCGATCGACAGGTTGGAGACCCTGGCCAACACGAACAGAACCATGCCGATTGGCGGCGTGATCAGGCCAATCATCAGGTTGAGGACCATCACCACACCGAACTGAACCGGGTCGATCCCGACATGCAGGACGGCCGGCATCAGGATCGGAACAAGGATGGAGATGGCTGCGATCGTCTCCATGAAGCAGCCCACGATCAGAATGATCACATTGATGATCAAAAGCAGCATGATCGGGTCATCGGTGATCGTCAGAAGCAGTGCCGTGAACTGTGCCGTGACCTGGGTTAGCGTCAACACCCAGCCGAACAGCGAGGCTGCCGCGACGATGACCAGGACAGACGCGGTCGTTTCGATCGTCTGGATCGAAATCTGGTAGAAGCGCTTCACCGACAGGGTCCGGTAGACGACAAAGCCGAGGATGAGCGCCCAGGCACAGGCCGCAATCGCAGCCTCCGTCGGAGTGAAGGCCCCTGTGGCAATCCCGCCGATGATGATTGCCGGGGTGAGCAGCGCGGGTACGGCGTTAATGAAGCTCGTTGCCAGCACGCGCAAACGAAAGGCCTGATCTGCGCCGATCTTGTGCCGCCACGAATACCAGGTGATGTAGAGCATCAGCGAAGCGGCCATGAGCAGCCCCGGAATGAAGCCCGCGGCGAAGAGCTGTCCGATGGACACGTTGGCCATCACCCCGAAAATCACCATCGGCAGGGACGGGGGGATGATCGGTCCAATTGTCGACGATGCGGCAGTCACACCGACGGCGAGATGGTCATTGTATCCGCGGTCGCGCATGGCCTTCACTTCGATGGTCCCGAGCCCGCCCGCATCCGCGACCGCAGCCCCGGACATGCCGGCAAAGATCACCGATGCAATCACGTTGACATGGCCGAGTCCGCCCTTCAGCCAGCCGACGGCCGCCGTGGCAAAGTCGAAGATCCGGTTGGTGATCCCGGCGGAGTTCATCAGATTTCCCGCCAGGATGAAGAAGGGCACGGCAATCAGCGGAAAGCTGTCGACACCCCCCACCATCCGGTGCAGCACGACGAAGTCCGGAAGATTGCCAATGAAATGCGTATAGGCCAAGGAGGCTCCGCCGAGTGCGACAAAGACCGGGACGCTGATCAGGAGCAGGACGAAGAAGACGACAAGAAGAAGGACCATAGCCAGACCTCAATCGAACATCTGCGAGGGATCCGACACGGGATCCCAGCGACGCTTGGCATTGGAGATGAAGGCCTGAACAGCCCTCCAGAGGATCAGCAGGCAGCCGACGAATACGCCGCCATAGACCACACTCATCGACACATCGATCACGGTCATCCGCTGGATCATCATGCGCTGAGTCAGGTTCCAGGCGAACCAGACGAGCAGGATCACGAAGCCGAGCGTGATGACATCCGCGATGCAACGCATGATCCTTGCCTGCGGACGGGGAAGCATGTCGACGATCACCTCGACGGCGATATTGGTTCGTCGCCTGAAGACGATGGCGGCGCCAAAGAAGGTCACCCAGATCAGCAGATAGCGCCCGATTTCTTCCGTCCAGGCAACGGAATCATTCAGGACGTAGCGGCTGAAGAATTGCAGAAAGGTGACGCCGCCGAGAAGCCAGAACAGGCAGAAAGCCAGGACATCATCGACGCGAAATACGATGGGCGGATCGGCCTCGTCTTCCACATGCAGCATGGTGGCTGCGTTCACAGGCTCGTCAATCGGCTCGTGTGTCATGCGCCTTGCTCCGCGCTGGCTGGCCACTGAAGCGGCTGCGGCGCCGGGCGCCACAGCCAGAGATCTTGAACGCGCGAAGTGTCAGAGCGCCTGCAAGGCGTCGTATTGCTCCTTAGACCAGCCGGCGCCGGACTCCGGATCGTTGTGCAGAGGCACAGCCGCATCGATGAATGGTTGGCGATCCACCTCGACAACCGTCTTTCCGAGGCCCCGGAACTCGTCGGCAAGACGGCCTTCTGCGGCACGGATCTCATCCGTTGCGCGGGTGGCGGCCTCTTTCAGGACCTCATCCATGACAACCTTCTGCTCATCGGACAACTGCCCCATGACATGGCCACCGACGATGGTCAGGAGCGATTCCGTGATATGGCCGCTGAGCATGATATGGCTCTGTACCTCGTAGAACTTCTTGGCCATGATCGTCGGCAAAGGGTTCTCCTGGCCATCGACCGTGCCCTGCTGCAGGGCGAGATAGACTTCGGCAAAGGCGATCGGGGTGGCATTCGCACCGACAGACTTGGTGAACATCAGGAAGAGCGGAGCGGGCGGGACGCGAAGCTTCATGCCCTTCATGTCATCGGGCTTGGTCACCTCCCGGTTCGCAGTCAGATGCCGCTGGCCGTAGTAAGTCAGCGCATGGACCTTGTGGCCGGTCGCAGAGTCGTAGCCACCCGCAATATCCTTGAAGAGGTCGCTGTCGCGGTAGGCTTTCCAGTGATCGAAGTCCCTGAGGATGAACGGCGCATTCGAAATCGCGATGGGCTTGTGGATGGCGCCGGCGAAGGCAACGCCGGTGTAGATGATGTCGACGGTACCGAGCCCCAGTCCCTCGTTGATCTGGTTCTCATTGCCGAGTTGCGAGGCCGGAAAGACGGAGATCGAGATCTCGCCATTGGTCCGCTTCTTGATTTCCTCGGCCGCCCACATGGCTTGCGTGTGATAGGGCTCGCCGGTCTCGTACACATGCGCCCATTTGAACTCCATGGCCGCCTGTGCCGGTGCTGCGAAAATGCCTGCCAATGACAGTGTGGCGAGCGCCAGGGTGGCGCCTCTGCGGGTCAGTTTCATGATCAGTCCTCCCAATGCCGGGGATCCCGGCCGTTCCTCCGAATGATCGTCCAGCCGCGCAAGACAGCATGCCCGCCTTCCGCCGACGTGTCGCATGCCTCCACATGCGCCGTCGCTCTGTCCGAGGCTGAAACGCGACCTCCATCACGCCAACCTGTCATACAGGTAATTTCAGATAAGCCGATGGTCAACAGACAACTTTGAGCGAACTCAAATTTGCGCGGCCGGGCGCTTTAAACAGCCATGACGTGCATATTGCCCTTGTATTCTTGCCGCCTTTGTCGTTGGCTTCGGACAAAAGCATCATCTCGGGGTTCACCGCGTGCCTCGAGACATGAGATCAGGAGGAAGCCGCGTGCTCGACGAATTGCTCGACCAGATGACCCTCGAGGAGCAGGTTGCGCTGCTGGCGGGGGCAGATTTCTGGACCACGGTTGCGGTTGAACGCCTCGGCGTTCCCAAGATCAAGGTGACCGACGGGCCGAACGGCGCACGCGGTGGTGGATCGCTGGTCGGCGGCGTCAAATCGGCCTGCTTCCCCGCAGCCATCGGCATCGGCGCCAGCTGGAACCCCGAGCTGGTGCGCGAAATGGGCGTGGCACTGGCTGAAGAGGCGAAGACAAAGAGTGCGCGGGTCCTTCTCGCGCCGACCGTCAACATCCACCGCTCTGGCCTCAACGGCCGCAACTTCGAATGCTATTCGGAGGACCCGATGCTGACCTCGGCGCTGGCGGTCGCCTATATCGAGGGTGTGCAGTCGCAGGGCATCGCTGCCACGATCAAGCATTTCGTCGCCAATGAAAGCGAGGTCGAGCGGCAGACCATGTCGTCGGATCTCGACGAGCGCACCCTGCGCGAGATCTACCTTCCGCCCTTCGAGGCGGCCGTGAAAAAGGCTGGCGTCTGGGCGATCATGTCCTCCTACAACCGGTTGAACGGTGCCTGGACCAGCGAAAATCACTGGCTGCTGACCGAACTGCTGCGCGCGGAATGGGGCTATGACGGAATCGTCATGTCCGACTGGTTCGGCTCGCATACGACAGAAGCCTCTGTGATTGGTGGGCTCGATCTCGAAATGCCCGGTCCGACGCGCGATCGTGGCGAGAAGCTGGTCGCAGCCGTCCGCGAAGGCAGGGTGCCGGCCGAAACCGTCAAGGCTGCCGCACGCCGCATGCTGTTGCTGCTCGAGCGAGTCGGAGCATTCGAAGACCCGAAGATGGAAGAAGAGAAGGCCGTCGATCGCCCCGAACACCGTGCGCTCATCCGCAAACTTGGCGCCGAGGGCATGGTTCTCTTGAAGAATGATGGCATCTTGCCGCTCGACAAATCTGCCCTCGACCGTATCGCGGTGCTCGGCCCCAACGCCGCCGAACCGCGCGTCATGGGCGGCGGCAGCGCCCAGATCAACGCGCATTACAAGGTGAGCCCGCTCGAGGGCATTCGCACAGCGTTGTCGGGTACCAATCGGGTTATGCATTTGAAGGCTTGCCGCAACAATCGCCTGACGCAGATGATCGGGGGCGAGGTATTCGTCGACTTCTTCCATGGCCGTGACTGGTCCGGCCCGGTCGTGCAGCGCTCCACGGCCGAGGAAACCCAGTTCTTCTGGCTCGACATGCCGGATGCTTCCCTCGACCCCCGGAATTTCTCGGCGCGCATCACCACGCGCTTCCGCCCCGAGGAGACAGGCAACCATATCTTCGGCCTGACCAATGCGGGCTTCGCCAAGCTCTATGTCGACGGCGAACTTGTCGTGGATGGCGAGACCGGCTGGGCGAAAGGCGACAATTTCTTCGGCCTCGGGAATACCGAAGTGAGGGTCGAAAAGCCGCTCGAAGCCGGACGCACCTATGAGATCCGCGTCGATTACCGCGCCATGCCCGAGGGTTATGAGGGCATCGAGATCCGTGCCGTGCGCTTCGGCGTGGAACTCCCGACGTCCGATGCGGCGATCGCCGAGGCCGTCGAGCAAGCCAAGGCCTGTGACCTCGCCATCCTACTTGTTGGCCGGGAAGGGGAGTGGGATACCGAAGGCCTCGACCTGCCCAACATGCGCCTGCCCGGACGGCAGGAGGAACTGATCGAGAAGGTCGCAGCCGTCAATCCGCGCACCGTTGTCGTCCTCCAGACCGGCGGCCCGGTGGAAATGCCATGGCTCGACAAGGTCTCGGCCGTCATCGAGGCCTGGTATCCGGGCCAGGAAGCGGGCAATGCGATTGCCGACGTGCTCTTTGGCGATGCCGAGCCTGGCGGGCGTCTGCCGCAGACCTTCCCGCAGCGTCTTTCCGACAATTCCACCATGACAGGTGATCCCAGAACGTATCCGGGCGAAAACGGCCATGTCGTCTACGCGGAAGGCCTCGCGGTCGGCTATCGCCACCATGATGCGGATGGCGCAAAGCCGCTCTTCCCATTCGGTTACGGCCTGTCCTACACGACATTTGCCTGGTCCGTGCCGCGTGCATCGAGCGTCGATATGGGGGCTGACGGCGTTGCTATCGAAATCGAAGTGACGAACACAGGCGACCGGGCAGGGGCCGAACTGGTGCAGCTCTACGTCAAGTCAAAGGCGTCGCGCCTGCGGCGTCCGGTAAAGGAACTGAAGGCCTTCGCCAAGCTGCATGTCATGGCCGGCGAGACTGCGACGGCAAGGCTTTCGCTCGCCGTCCGCGACCTCGCTTACTTCGATCCGCAAGCCCGCGCCTGGATTGCCGAAGCCGGCGAGTACGAGCTCGTCATTGCCGCCAATGCCGAGGATGTCCGCGCCACGCTGCCGCTGAAGTTGGTCAGCGAGTGGCGGGAAGTGGTATCGGCCCCGCCTCTGCCTGCGGTCGTCGACTGAAGCGATACGCGATGCGGCGGAGAGATCGAGCAGTCCGCCGTCTCTTGCCGTGCCGTGAAATTCGATTAGAAGGCTATCATGTCTTCGAAACCGCAGCGGATCCCTTGAGCATGCGCCTCTTCCTCGGATCCGACTTTCACGTCGATTACCGTCAGAACCTTGACTGGCTGCGAGCGCTGTCCCGCGCCGATTTCACCGATGATGTGCTTATCGTCGCCGGCGATCTCTCCGACGAACTCGATCTGGTGAAAGCCAGTTTCGACGAACTGGTGCCGCGCTACGCCAAGGTGCTCTTTCTGCCGGGCAATCACGATCTCTGGACGGCGAGAAGCGGGAAGGGGCCGTCCTTCGAGAAATTCGAAACTCTGAACGCGCTCTGCCACGGCTACGGCATCGAAACCCGACCGGTGGCCTTGGGCAAGACCCTGATCGTGCCGCTACTCGCCTGGTATGATTATTCCTTCGGCGAGCCCGGCCCGACCATCCGTCGCGGCTGGATGGACTTCTACAAATGCAACTGGGACGGCCTCACACCCGCCGAGGTCGCGGCCCGTTTCGACGCCATGAATGAGATGCCGGACACATCGGGCTTCGACGCCGTCTACAGCGTCTCGCATTTCGTGCCGCGCATCGACCTGATGCCGGCGCGTTATCCCGAGAAGCACAAGGCGCTGTTTCCTGTGCTCGGCACAGACCGCCTGGAGCGCCGCATTCGTTCGCTTGGATCCTCGAAGCATTTCTATGGACACAGCCATCTGAACCGCAACAAGGCAATCGACGGCGTCACCTACATCAACAATGCCTTCGGCTATCCCAAGGAAACCGAGATCTCGGCCAAAACCATCCTGCAGGTGGCTGATCTCTAAGCGTGGGGAAGCACCAGACCGAGAGCCTAGACCATACAAACAAAGATCGCATAAGATAGATTATGGAACTTAAGTGCACATTGTAGTGGGGCCTAGTCCGGTCACAATGCATTGAATATCGCCGTCTCCCAGCGAACTCAGTTTCTCAGGAAACTCAGATATCCAATTCAAATTCCATGACAAACTGGTCATACCCTGGCTCGACATGCGGCGGCGTCTCGCCCATCACAGTTTCATAGTCGAGTGGCGTATGCATATGCGTGAGCACCGCATGTTTCGGCGCCAGACGCTCGATCCAGCCAAGTGCCTGTTCGAGTGACAGATGGCTCGGATGCGGCCGGTACTGCAGCGCGTCGATGTAAAGCAGCTCAAGGCCTGAGAGCTTGGCGACCGTGTCTTCGGGAAAGTCAGAGACATCGCAACAATACGCCACATCACCGATGCGAAACCCAAGCGATATGATGTCACCATGCTGCTGGACCAGCGGCAGAAGCATTATGGAACCACCGGCGCCATCTATGACGATGGGCTGGTCCATGTCCTCGACAATGACTGGCGCCACGATCGGCGGATAGCTGCTGCCGACCGGGGTCTTCAGGCAATAGCCGAAACCTTCCTCGATGCGGGCCATCGTCGCGGGTTCCGCATAAATCGGGATCCGGTTCTTCTGGGTGATGAAATAGCCTCTGACATCGTCGATGCCATGCAGATGATCGGCATGGGCATGGCTGTAGACGACGGCATCGAGATGCTCGACCTTGGCGCGGATCATCTGCTCGCGAAAATCCGGGCCGGTATCGACGACGACGGTCGTCTTGCCGCCATCGGGTCCTATCTGTTCGATCAGGAAGGACGCGCGGGTCCGCCGGTTGCGCGGATTTTCAGGGTCGCAATTGCCCCAGTCGCCGTTGATCCTGGGGACGCCGGGAGACGAGGAACAACCGAGCAGCGTGAACCGGCGCGTGACCTGCATCAGGGTTCCCTCAGCCCAGCCTGGGCATCTTCGAGAAGCAGCGGAAGGCGTTCTCTGTCGTCACGTCTGCCATCTCCGCGTAGCTCACGCCTTTGACCTCGGCAAGAACCTCGGCCGTGTTGACCACATAGGACGGTTCGTTGCGTTTTCCACGCCAGCGCTTCGGCGCCAGATACGGCGCGTCTGTCTCGACCAGCAGCCGGTCCATCGGCACGCTTTTCACGATCTCGCGTAGCTCTTCCGACTTCGGGAAGGTCACAATGCCGGAGAAGGAGACGTAACCGCCGAGCGCCACACCGGTATCGGCAAGCGCCTGGCCGGACGAGAAGCAGTGCAGAATGAAGGGGAAGGCGCCCTTCCCTGTTTCCTCGGTCAGGATGGCAGCCATATCTTCGTCAGCGCTGCGGCTGTGAATGACGAGTGGCAGGCCCGTGCGCCGCGCCGCCTCGATATGGCGGATCAGGCCCGTCTTCTGGTCCTCGGGCTTCTGCGTGTCGTAGAAATAGTCGAGACCAGCCTCGCCGATCGCCACGATCTTCTCGTGGCGTTCCACAAGTTCCACCAGTTCATCTGCCGTCACATCCAGCTCGTCGCCGGCATTGTTCGGATGCGTACCGACCGAGCAGAAGACGCTGGGGTAACGCTCGGTGAGCGCCAGCAACGTCGGAAGCTTGCGAACTCGCGTCGAGATCGTCACCATCTGTTTCACGCCGGCCTGATGCGCGCGCGTGACAAGCTCGTCACGCTCAGCGTCGAAATCGGCGAAATCCAGATGGCAATGGGTATCGATCAACATCGTCTCAAGCCTTGCCCGCGTCCGGGGCAACGTAGCGCGGATAGACCGGCGAGGGTGCCGGCAGTTCGGTGCCCGGCTGCAGACGTCCTGCAGCGCCGAGCTTGGCGAAGACGCGGTCTTCCTCAGCCACGGCGACCAGATCGAGGATCTTCGCCGAAGTTTCCGGCATGATCGGTTGGAAGAGGACCGCGATCTGGCGCACAACGTCCGCCGTCACATAAAGCACCGTGCCCATGCGCGCCTCGTCGGTCTTCTTGAGAACCCACGGTGCCTGGGCCGCGAAATAGCGGTCGGCCTCGTTGACGATGTTGATGATGGCAGCGACCGCCTTGTGGATCTGCTGCTTGCCCATTTCCTCGCGGCAGATGTCGATCGCCTCGTCGGCGATCTTCAGGATCGCCTCGTCTTCCGGCGTCAGCGCACCGGGTGTCGGCACCCTGCCCTCGCAGTTCTTGTTGATCATCGACAGCGAACGGGAAGCCAGATTGCCGATGCCATTGGCGAGATCGGCATTGATGCGTGTCCCAATGCCCTCTTCCGAATAGCTGCCATCCTGACCGAAGGAAACTTCGCGCAGGAAGAAGTAGCGGACCTGGTCGAGGCCGAAATGGTTCACGAGGTTCACCGGATCGACGACATTGCCGAGCGACTTCGACATCTTCTCGCCCTTGTTGAGCAGGAAGCCATGGGCATAGACTCGGCGGGGCAAAGGCAGACCCGCCGACATCAGGAAGGCCGGCCAGTAGACGGCGTGGAAGCGGATGATGTCCTTGCCGATGATATGCACGTCGGCCGGCCAGTATTTGGCGCGCGGGCCGTTTTCGTCTTCGACATAACCGGTGGCTGTGATGTAATTGGTGAGCGCATCGACCCAGACATACATGACATGTTTGTCATCACCGGGCACCTTAATGCCCCAGTCGAAGGTGGTGCGCGAGATCGACAGGTCCTTCAGACCCGACTTGACGAAGGAAATCACCTCGTTGCGGCGCTCGTTCGGACCGATGAAATCAGGCTGGTCCTCGTAGAGCTTGAGAAGCTTGTCTTCATAGGACGAGAGCTTGAAGAAGTAGCTTTCCTCTTCCACCCATTCGACCGGCGTGCCCTGGGGTCCGTAGCGCACGCCATCGGGCCGCACTTCTGTTTCTTCTTCCTGATAATAGGCCTCGTCGCGCACCGAATACCAGCCGGCATATCCGCCCTTGTAGACGTCGCCGTTCTTCTCCATCCGGCGCCAGACTTCCTGCACCGTCTCGTGATGGCGCTTTTCGGTCGTGCGGATGAAGTCATCATTCGAGGAATTGAGCAACTTGCCCATTTCGCGGAATTCGTTGGAATTGCGCTCGGCAAGCTCTTCCGGCGAAATCCCCTCGGCGCGTGCCGTCTGCTGCATCTTCTGCCCGTGTTCATCCGTGCCCGTCAGGAAGAACACATCCCGGCCGTCGAGCCGCTGAAACCGCGCCATGGCGTCGGTCGCGATCAGCTCATAGGCATGGCCGATATGCGGCTTGCCGTTCGGATAGGAGATGGCAGTCGTGATGTAGAAGGGATCGCTCATGGCTTCTTGTTGTCTTTTCGTCGGTTGCGATTGTCGTGTGCTGTTGTCTCGGCGCCTGATCATGGCGGCGCGCAGCGGCCTGCCATGATCAGCGAAAACAAATGGGGTCGAACGCTCTTAAAACATTCCTCTGGCTTTAGGAACATCCGTTTTGCTGCAGCGCCATGAAGACGGGGGCCTTGCCCGTCAGCGCACGATCGCCGCGAGCACGTCGAGCATGGTCTGCTTGCGATCGAGATTGTAGGCCGCGGCAATGCCGAGCTGCTGATTGATGACAGACGAAAGCCGCGCATAGTGCTCGGCGCCTGAGAGATCGCCCGTCAGCGCGAGGCTTCTCGCGGTTTCGGCCAGGTGGTCGCCCAGATGTTCAACGAAGAAGCCGAAGGCGACCTCGCTGTCCTTGCCCGAGAGCGCATCGGCGATCTTGAACATCATCTTGCGCTGCGCGGGGCCGGATGCAGCCAGCATCTGCTCAAAGGCGTCGAGAATGTCGGCGCCACCGTAATTGACGAGCTTCAACGCGCGGGCGACGCTGCCCTTGGCGAGCGTCAGCACGGCTTCGCGCTTTTCGGCCGGGATCGTGAGACCCAGTTGTCCGAGCGCCTGATCCATCGCCTGAGGTGGCAGTTCGTGCAGCCGGAGCGGCAGGCAACGCGAGCGAATGGTCGGCAAAAGCTTGCCCGGCGCATGGGAGAGCACCAGGAACATTGCCCGCTTCGGCGGCTCTTCGAGGATCTTCAGGATCGCATTCGCCGCGTTGCGGTTGAGATCGTCGGCCGGGTCGATGATCACGATGCGCCAGTTTCCGGTGCCCGAGGTCTGGGCGAAGAAATGTCCGGCCTTGCGGACCTCGTCGACGGTGATCGCGGTTTTGACCCGTCCAGTCTTTTCATCGACCGGCCGCGAAAGGTGCAGAAGGTTGTGACTTGCCCCGGAAGCGAGCTGGCGGGTGACCGGATGCTCGGGATCCGGATCAGAAATCACCTCCGGTGCGCTTGCCGGATCAGGATGGCGCAGGATGTGGTTGGCGAAACGGAAGGCAAGCGTTGCCTTGCCGATGCCTTCGGGCCCCTCGATCAGCACGGCGTGGTGGCCCTTGCCCGAACGGTAGCTGCGCGCCAAGAACGCCTCTGCGGCTTCGTGACCGAAGAGATGCCGATTGCTGACGGGTGCAATCGCCCCGTCAAGAAGCCCCGCCCTCTCCTCGCTCATGAGCGTGCCGCCTGTCCGCCGTCGCCGGGCGTCGCCGCCTTGCGCGTTATGACCTGCAATACCTCCGACAGTATACCGCTGGCGATCCTGGCCTGGTCGTGCGACGCATCGATCACGCGGCAGCGTTCCGGTTCACGGCTGGCAATATCGAGGAAGCCCTGCCTGCGCTTCTCGTGGATCTCGAGCTTTTCCTTTTCGAAGCGATCGGGGGCAGCAGTTGCCGCCTCCTCCCCTGCCCGTTTGCGGGCGCGCTGGAGGCCGACATCGGCTGACAAGTCCAGCACCAGCGTTACATCGGGCATGGTGGTGCCGATCGAAACGCGCTCAAGGGCCGCCATAAGCGGCGGCTCGATATTGCCGGTGACACCCTGATAGACGCGGGAGGAATCGACAAAGCGGTCGCAGAGCACGATATCGCCGCGGGCGAGCGCCGGCCGGATCACGCAATCCAGATGATCGGCACGGGCGGCGGCAAACAAGAGCGCTTCCATGCGCACTCCGAAGGCCTCGGCGGCGCCGGACAGGAGCACATGGCGGAGGGCTTCAGCACCCGGCGATCCGCCCGGCTCGCGTGTGGTGACGACCGTGTGGCCCTTCGCGCGCAGGTTCTCGGCCAGCAGGCGGATCTGGGTCGATTTCCCGGCCCCCTCGCCTCCCTCGAAACTCACGAACAATCCGCGCGCCGTCGTCAATGCCTTGCTACTTCCCGCCTGAAGCGTTTCAGAACCAGCCCCTCGGGCTTTCCTACGGCTCTAAACCAAGATGGCAGCCTGCGAAACCGCTGATGACCTGGAGGCTCCAAATTTTCCGTCAGATCCAGAAAAACAGGAGCTCTATCAAGGCATCCCAGGCCCGCTGACTGAGCGTTCCGACTTCGACGGCTTCGGCACTCTTCAAGGGCACGCTGACCAGCGGTCGATCGCCTGAGAAGACATTGAGCGTAGCGATCGCGGCGTCGGCTGCAACCGGCGGATTGAGCGGCCAGCGATAGACGATGCGTGCCTGCAGACGTTCCGGATTGTTGACGGGGACATAAACTTCCACTGGCTGCGCGGCGACCAGCGGGACCTTGGACTGCGCCCCGCCATAGATGCTCGCCTCACCGATGATCTCGCCGGTCTGGAACAGGGTGCGCATCTCGAAGCTGTCAAAACCCCAGTTCAGCAAACGTCTTGCCTCTTCCGTCCGCTCCTTGTCAGTCGCAACGCCGCTCAGCCCCAGAAACAGCCGCCGCCCGTCGCGCTCCATCGAGGCGACGATGGCAAAGCCGCTGCCTTCGGCAAAGCCGGTCCCAAGCCCATCGGCGCCGAACGACAGAAGCGGATTGCGGTTGCGCTGGAGGATCTTGTTCCACTCGAATTCCGGTAGGCCGAAGGTCTGGTAGAGATCGGGATAGGTTGCGACCAGATGGCGCGAGAGCTTCACCATGTCATAAAGGGTCGACCGGTTGTCTGGATGCGGCAAACCGGTGGCATTGCCGAAACGGCTTTCGAAAAGTCCGAGTTCGGCCGCCCGCGCATTCATCCGCTCGACGAACTTCGCCTCCGAGCCAGCCATGCCCTCAGCGATGATCAGGCAGCCGTCATTGGCGGTCTGCACCGCGATGCCCCTGATCAGATCGGCGACCGGAACCTGGCTTTTCACGGCCGCGAACATCGTTGAGGTGCGGGACGGTGCGCCGCCTGTCCGCCAGGCGTATTCCGAGACTGGATAGATCGTATCCGGCCTGATTTCGCCCTTCTTGAGCGCATCGAAGACCACTTCCAGCGTCATCAGCTTGGCAAGCGATGCCGGCGCAAAACTCTGTCGCTCGTTCTTGGCGAGCAGAACCGTGCCGGTCGACGCCTCGACCAGATAGGCCTGGGCAGACTTGGTTTCGATCAACTGCGGTGTCGGAACGGCTTGCGCCCGTGCGGTGCTCGTGATGGACCCGTTTGGTGACAGCAATGCCAGCAGCAGGAAGGCGGAGAGGATAAGACGCATGTTCACACTTCGGCTGGCCGGCTCAACAGTGATGCGCCTTTTCCAGCACGGTCGCTGCGGGTTCAGCGCCCGCTGGAGAGCGTGATACCGCCCTTTGCGACCGAAGCGAGAATCGAACGCTCGGTGAGACCGTCATTGCGCACGAGAATAGCCTCGAAGGCAAGCGCGCCAGCTTCCGGACGTTCCGGTGCATAGGCTGCCGCGTAGCCGGATCCGTCGTAACCGTCGATATGGTGAGGACGCGCCATCGGCATCGGCCCAAAGTCCGGAAGGGCCGCGAAGCTTTCGCCTGAGACCACGGCACCCGGGGCGGCCGTGCCCGCCTGCATCAGCAGCTGCGCATCGAGCGTCTGAGGCGTCGTATTGCCGCTCGGTGTCGGCCCTGCGAGCGCCGTCTGGTAGGTCGTGGCCACTGGCGGCTGATAATCGGGCGTATTGGTCTCATTCGACGCCACCATCACGCCGGAGGCGATCTGGCCGCCCGGATCGATGACCGGTCCGCGCTCGCCCTTGCGGATGTAAGAGGCCATCAGATAGGGCATGTCATGGCCGTCCATGCGTGCCGGCCCGATATACTGCACCCGCACCTCACCGGTACCGCTGTGCTTCATGTCGAGCATGTCAGCCGTCTTGCGCGACAGATCGATGATGCGCCCCTTGTGAAACGGTCCACGATCATTGATTCGCACGATGACAGAGCTGCCGGTGTTGAGATTGGTGACACGGGCATAACTCGGCAGAGGCAGTGTCGGATGGGCGGCCGACAGATGTTCCTTGTCGTAGAGCTCGCCATTGGCGGTCAGCCGGCCGTGGAAGGCATCGCCATACCAGGACGCGACACCCACCTTGTCGTAGCGCGGATTTTCCTTCGGCACGAAGGTCTTTCCCTTCACCACATAGGGCTTGCCGACCATATAGCGACCACCGCCCTTCGGGATCGGACCGCTCGCCACAACCCTCGGGCTCGCCTTCACGCCATAAACGGACTCGGCGAAATATTCCTTCGAGCGCTTCGGCTTTTCAGTCGTGTCCTTGGTGGTCGAGCAGGAGGCGGTAAAGGCACAGAGCAGGGTTAGCGCCAGCCACTTCCGGGAATTGGCCAAGAGGCCGCGCGTCGTCAGATGCATGTGTCCCACTTCAGATCGCGGACGCTGATCATCTGCGCCCTGTCCAAGAGGCCGCCATGCCTCCGCTCACTTGCGCGCAATGAAGGCTGTGCAAAAATGGCCAAAATGGGAAAAGTCACAATTTCAGTGATCATTCCGTTCCGGATTCGATGAGCATGGTTAACGCTTCGTTGCCGCTCGGCACTGTCGAAAACAGGTTTTGAGCACCAGCCAAGGCGCCCGCGTATGCCTGACAATTTGCTAGAGCGCACCCTTGCCAAATCCTGCAGCTTTGCGCATAACGCAGCCGTCCGGATGGGTGTCCGAGTGGTTTAAGGAACCGGTCTTGAAAACCGGCGTGCGGGAGACCGTACCGTGGGTTCGAATCCCACCCCATCCGCCATTATTCTCACCAAGATACAGAATTCATTGTTTTTTCTTGTGGGTCGAAAATTCTGGCCCGCCACGCACAACCGACGCCAAACCGACGCGGAGACCTGTGGATCACGGGGCAGACTCAGCATTGCCAAATGCGATGACATTCGATTACACCGCACTGGTATAGGCATAGAACCTTTGCGCAAGACCTGCTCAGTCCTTCAGAAGGGACTTCCATGTCTGAATGCAGCTCTCCCTCGCTCCCCTCTTCCACGGATCTTCTCGAATCGAGTTCACCTTGCGAGGAAGTGCGGACGGAGGTGCGGGCACCTTCGGCTGCGCCACTAGCTGGAACGCCCGAAGCAACATCTTCCACAAAAGCTGCCCGCACGTTGAAACCCGGCTTCGAGGGCGGAGTTGAAGACGAGCGCTTCCTGTCGGCTCAGGACGTTGCGTCGCGATTGCGGCAAGTGTCGCCACCATTTGGCGCCACACCAAGGAAAACCCGGCATTCCCGAAGCCGCTGAATATCCTCAACGGATCAACGGGCGACGAACTGCCGGAGGCGGCGGAACGAGGGAGCTGCCGAGTTGGTGGGTTGAGGCGACTCTGAGCCAGCTTGGTTCCTGGCAAGGCGGAGGCACGCCCGACAAATCAAGCGCGGCGCACTGGACCGGTGGCAGTATCCCTTGGGCATCTCCCAAGGACATGAAGCGCTTTCACATCTCAGAGGCTGAAGATCAGATCATGGAAGCAGCTTTGGCTGGATTGTCGTCGAATTTGGTCGCCGAGAATTCTGTGCTGGTGGTCACGCGAAGTGGCATCGAATCCGCGCCGGGCGCGAGGCGGCACCGAAGGTGAAACGCGGGCGGGGAGCGAAGGGATGACAACGCTCTGTAAGCTTCGGCCGGGGCGCCTCTCGCCTCTGCGCCTGGACGCTGGAATGCAGGTAGAAGTCTTCATCATGACGGATGGCCGAACGCCCCTGCAGTTCTTCCTGAAGCCTGTTCAGGATCAATTCGCGCGGGCCTTCCGAGAAAGGTGACGAAGCAGCGCTTAGAGCGGCGGTGGCCGGGCCATGAGTTTGGTTTGAGCCTGGCGAGGACCAGAACATGTTGACGCTTGCCTCGTGAACAGATCCGCCATCAGTGACTGATCATCCACGGGCGTGCGGAAGGAAAGGTTTTTGCGCCATCGGCGCGAAAGATTGTTTTGGATTTTTTCGGTGCACCACTGCAGCAGACACATCCAGCGCCGTGACCAAGCGACTTCGATGTCTTCGGCTCATGGGCAGATCGCTCGTTGGTGCCGATCGCACTGCGGGTCGCATTGTCCATCAATGCGAAGAAGGGGGTCGAGAAGAAGGCCCTGGGCGAGGCCGCGCCGCAATGTGGGCAGTCGCAAGGATCACCGGACATCGCCATTGGACGGTTCTGAGTAAATCCTCCACAGTCCGTGCAGTTGTAGTCGTAGTTCGGCATGCTCTGTCTCTCCATCAAGGGGCTGCAGAAAGGTGCGGAGGGCGCGGATGGTCTATCGACGCCCTCCGCACCACCTCACAGGTCATGGGCTAGCGGTACGTCGATCTTGCCGTCGAGGAACTTCTTCGGCCCATCGGCACCGGGCTTCATGTCGAATTCGAAGATGTCGAGCGGGAGCCAGAGCGTCGCGCAGGCATTTGGGATGTCGACGACGCCCGAGATGTGACCCTGGACCGGGGCTGTGCCGAGGATCGCATAGGCCTGGGCCCGGGTGTAGCCGAACTTGGTCATATATTCGATCGCGTTCAGGCAGGCCTGACGATAGGCGATGTGGACGTCGAGATAATGCTGCTTGCCGCCCTCATCGACGGAGATGCCCTCGAAGATCAAGTAGTCGTCGTATTTCGGCGTGATCGGTGACGGCCGGAAGATCGGATTCTTGATCCCATATTTCGCCATGCCGTCCTTGATCAGCGAGACCTTGATATGCAGCCAGCCGGCCATTTCGATCGCACCGCAGAAGGTGATCTCGCCGTCGCCTTGGCTGAAATGCAGGTCGCCCATCGAAAGACCCGCACCGTCGATATAGACGGGGAAATAGATCTTCGAACCGCGCGACAGGTCCTTGATGTCGCAATTACCGCCATGCTCGCGCGGCGGCACGGTGCGCGCACCTTCGGCTGCGGCCTTGTCGCGCCCCTCCCCCTTGAGGCTGCCCATATGGGCGGTCGAACCACCATCCGGCAGGGCGGCGAGCGGTGGAACACGACCGGGATCCGTGTCGAACAGCGCCTTTTCCCGGCTGTTCCACATCTCAAGCATCTTGTGATCCGGCAGGCAGCCGATCAGGCCTGGATGGATCAGCCCGGCATATTTGACGCCTGGCACGTGGCGCGAGGAAGTGAACATGCCGTGGAAATCCCAGATAGACTTTTGCGCCTCGGGGAAGTGCTCGGTCAGGAAGCCACCACCGTTCTTCTTGGAAAAGAAGCCGTTGAAACCCCAGAGACTGTTGTCGAAGGCTCCAATGTCGAGAATGTCGACGACCAGCAGGTCGCCGGGCTGGGCGCCCTTGACGCCGATCGGCCCGGACAGGAAATGCACCTGGCTGAGGTCCACATCGCGCACATCAGCGGCATCGTCGTCATTCTTGATCTGGCCGCCGGTCCAGTCATAGGTCTCGACCCGGAAGTCGTCGCCCGGCTCGACCCAGCAGGCCATCGGAATATCAGGGTGCCAGCGGTTGTGGATCTTCTCGTTGGTATAGGGCGACTCGCTGAGGTCGACCTTGATCAGGGTATCGGGCATGGCTTGGCTCCTTCCTTGGGTGTGAAGCGACTTGGTTTGGTGGGTCAGACGGAGAGGAAGCTGGAGACGCGCGCCTCGTCGATGCCGGCGCGCGGCGCCTCATGGACGATCTCGCCCTTTTCGATCACCAGCACCCGGTCGGCCATGTCGAGCGCAAAGCTCAACACCTGTTCAGAGACGACGATGGAAAGACCGATCTCGTCGCGGATCCGGCAGAGCGTTCGCGCCATCTCCTTGATGATCGACGGCTGAATGCCTTCGGTCGGCTCGTCGAGCAGCAGCACCTTCGGCTTCGACGCAAGCGCACGGGCGATCGCCAGCTGTTGCTGCTGGCCGCCGGAGAGATTGCCGCCGCGCCGCCCCTTCATCTCGAGCAGGACGGGGAAAAGCTCGTAGATCTGCCCCGGCACGGACTTTTCGCCGGTAACAGTGAGCCCCGTCTCGATGTTTTCCTGGACGGTGAGTGTGGAGAAGATCATCCGCCCCTGCGGCACATAGGCGAGCCCTTTGGCCACACGTTCGTAGCTTTCGAGCCGCTCGACCGGGGTCTCGCCGATCCGGATCGATCCGGCGGCGGAGGGAACGACCCCCATCAGCGACTTCATCAGCGTCGTCTTGCCCATACCGTTGCGACCCATGATCGCAACGATCTCGGCGGGTTTGACGTCAAAGGACAGACCGTGAATGACCTCGCTCTGGCCGTAGCTGACCTTCAGTTTTTCGACAGACAGCATGACGATCTCCTAGTGACCGAGATAGACTTCGACGACCCGGGGGTCGTTCTTGACGCGCTCCATGCTGCCTTCCGACAGGACCTTGCCCTGGTGCAGCACGGTGACGCGGTGGGCGATGTCCTCGACGAACTTCATGTCGTGCTCGATGACGATGACCGACTGGTTCTTCGTGATCGTGTTGAGGAGCTCTGCTGTCTTGATGCGTTCGGCCACACTCATGCCGGCGACCGGCTCGTCGAGCATCAGAAGCCGTGGCTTCTGGATCAGCAGCATGCCGATCTCCAGCCACTGCTTTTGGCCATGGCTGAGGATCGCCGCGTCGGTATTCAGGTGATCCTTGAGGAAGATCAGTTCGGCCACTTCCTCGACCCGCTCGATCACCTCGCGGTCGCGTCGGAATGTGAGCGCGCCGAAGACGGAGCGGCCCCGCGGAAAGGAGAGTTCGAGGTTTTCGAAGACGGTGAGATCTTCGTAGATCGATGGATTCTGGAACTTGCGACCGACCCCCGCATGCACGATCTCGTGCTCGCGCATTCGGGTGAGCTCGCGCCCATCGAAACGGATCGAACCGGACGTCGCCTTTGTGCGTCCGCAGATGAGGTCGAGGACCGTGGTCTTGCCGGCCCCGTTCGGGCCGATGATCACCCGGATCTCGTTCTCATCGACATAGAGCGAGAGATCGTTCACCGCCTTGAAGCCGTCGAATGACACGGTGAGCGCATCAATGCTGAGGATGAAGTCTCGGGCGGGCTGGGCAGCAACTTGCATGATCGCCTCCATCATTCGGCTGCTTGCGGCTGCGTCAGCGGCGCGCGTTTCAGGAAGCCAGGCATCCGACGTGCGAAGAAGGGCTCGACATGGTCCTTGACGAGGCCCGCCAGGCCGTAGGGGAAGGCCATGACGACAGCGATGAACAGACCGCCCATGGCGAACAGCCACAACTCGGGGAAGCTCTCGGAAAAGGTCGTCTTGGCGGCATTGACGAGAAGCGCACCATAGATCGCCCCGAACAGCGACAGGCGTCCGCCAACGGCCGCAAAGATCACCATCTCGATGGATGGCACGATGCCGACGAAGGACGGCGACATGAAGCCGACCTGCAGCGTGAACATCGCACCGCCGATGGCTGACATCGCGGCGGCCAGGCAAAAGATGAAGATCTTGAAATTGGCAACGTCATAGCCGGAGAAGCGAACCCGGTCCTCGCGGTCACGCATGGCAATCAGCAGCCGGCCGAATTTCGAGATGCGGACCGCCTGGGCGAGCAGCAGCACGCCGATCAACAGCACGGCGTTGACGAAGTAGAGGATCAGCTTTGCCTCGTCGGTACGAATATCCCAGCCGAGCAAAGTCCTGAGATCGGTGATCCCGTTGACACCGCCGGTATAGCCCTGCTGGCCGATGATCAGGATGGTGAGGATCGCGGCAACGGCCTGGGTGATGATGGCGAAATAGACTCCACCGACCCGTCGCTTGAACATGGCCGCCCCGATGATGAAGGCGAAAACCGATGGCACCAGGATGATGGCCACAAGCGTGAAGGAGAAGGAATAGAAGGGCGCCCACCACGATGGCAGCGCAGTGATCTGGTTCCAATCCATGAAGTCGGGAATACCCGGCGTCGATTGGATCTTCGTCGCTTCAGGCGTGGAGGCCTCAAGCTTCAGGAACATGGCCATGCAGTAGCCGCCGAGGCCGAAGAAGATCCCCTGACCGAGGCTGAGGATGCCGCCATTGCCCCACAGAAGCACGAGGCCGACGGCAACGAAGGCATAGGTCAGATACTTGCCGATCAGATTGAGCCGAAAGATGTCGAAGCCAAGGGGCAGAACAACGAGGAGCAGCGCGGCAAGGATAGCAAAGTAGAGCCATTCCTTGCGGGTAAAGAGAAAGCCGACAGCAGGCATGGGAGGTCTCCTTAGCGGCGGATGTTGAGGGAGAAGAGGCCTTGCGGGCGCAGCATCAGGATGCCCACGACGGTCAGCAGCGTCAGGACCTTGGCCATGGAGCCGCTAAGGAAGAATTCCATCGTTGACTGGGCCTGGGAGATGGTGAAGGCCGAGGCGATGGTGCCGATCAAGCTGCCTGCACCGCCAAAGACGACAACGAGGAAGGTATCGACGATGTACAGCTGTCCGGCGGTCGGACCGGTCGAGCCGATCATGGTAAAGGCAGAACCGGCAATGCCGGCGATGCCGCAACCGAGACCGAAGGTCATGCGATCGACTTTCTTTGTATTGATACCGACGGCACCGGCCATGACGCGGTTCTGCACCACGGCGCGCACCCGCTTGCCCCAGGAGGAGCGATACATAAGGAAATAGACGGCGCCCGCGATGATCAGGGTAAGGGCCATGACGAAGAGACCGTTGAGCGGCACCTCGATCGTGTCACTGACGGCAACGGAGCCCATCATCCAGTCGGGCAAGGTCACGCCGACCTCTCGGGCACCGAAGACCGAGCGATAGAGTTGCTGCAGGACGAGCGATAGGCCCCAGGTGGCGAGCAGCGTGTCCAGAGGGCGGCGGTAGAGATGGCGGATCAGCGCCCATTCCACGAACACGCCAAGCGAAAAAGAGGCGGCGAAAGCGAGCGCCATGGCAACGAAGAAGTAGAAGGGGAAAAGCGCGGGCAGATAGGCAGTCACCAAAGTGGAGACGAGATAGGTGACATAGGCGCCAAGGATCATGAACTCCCCATGCGCCATGTTTATTACCCCCATCTGTCCGAAGATGATGGCAAGACCGAGCGCCATCAGCACGAAGACGGAAAACAGGATCAGCCCTGCAAAACCCTGCATGGCCAGGATCGAGAAGAATTCACTATAGGTATACTCGCCGATCATTGCGTCACCTCGCATGCCCTCGAAACGTTCGGGAAAAAGGGGGCCGGCCTGTGCCGGCCCTCCAGGCGGGGAACAATGCTTATTGATAGCCTTCCGGGAACGGGTCCGGCTCCATCAGGTCCGTCGTCTCGTAGACGACGTCGTACTGGCCGTCGGCACGGGCGTGCCCGATGCGGGTCTTGGACCAAAGGTGGTGGTTCTCGTGGACCTTCACATAGCCTTCCGGTGCCGTCGTCAGTTCGATGCCAGGCGAAGCGGCGCGCACCTTGTCGATGTCGAAGGAACCAGCCTTCTCCACCGCCGCCTTCCACAGCCAAGGGCCGAGATAGGCGGCCTGGGTGACGTCGCCGATGACGATGTCGTCGCCCCACATCTTCTTGAACTCGGCGACAAAGGACGTGTTGTTGTCGTTCGGCAGGCTCTGGAAGTATTTCATGGCGGCATAGGCGCCCACCATGTTCTCGCCGCCAATGCCGAGGATCTCGTCCTCGGTGACCGAGATCGTGAGAAGCAGCGGCTTCTCCTTGGTCATATCAATGCCGGCAGCCTTCAGCTGCTTGTAGAAGGCGACATTCGAACCGCCGACGACGATCGCATAGATGACATCGGGCTTCTTCAGCTTGATCTTGTTGATCACCGAATTGAACTGGGTATGCCCGAGCGGGTAGTATTCCTCGCCGACAACTTCGAGGCCGAGTTTCTCGATGTGCTTGCGGGCGATCTTGTTGGACGTGCGCGGCCAGATATAGTCAGAGCCGAGCAGATAGAAGCTCTTTGCGCCCTTCTCCTTTACCACCCAGTCAATGCCAGCGAGAATCTGCTGGGTTGCTTCCTGACCGGTGTAAATGACGTTGGGCGACTGCTCGAGCCCTTCGTAGAATGTCGGATAGTAAAGCATGCCGTTATACTGCTCGAATACGGGCAGAACAGCCTTGCGCGAAGCCGAGGTCCAGCAACCGAAGACGGCCGCGACCTTGTCCTCAACGAGCAGCTTCTTCGCCTTTTCGGCGAAGGTCGGCCAGTCGGAGGCACCGTCTTCCTGGATCACCTCGATCTTGCGACCAAGAATGCCGCCACTGGCATTGATCTGTTCGATGGCGAGCTTTTCAGCTTGAACCGAGCCGGTCTCGGAAATCGCCATGGTGCCGGTAACAGAATGCAGGATGCCCACTTTCACGGTGTCGTCGGTCACAGCCAGGCCAGTGGCATTGACGACTGCAGTGGATGTGTCCTGCGCGAAGATCGGCGTGCTCAGCGCCGTCAACAGCGGGAACGACGCCACGCCTGCAAGCAGGGCTCGGCGACTGATGCTCAGCGGTGGGATTTTGGGGTCGTCAGACATGGCGTGCCTCTTCATCGTTGTGGAGGGTTGCAGCAGGGCCAGCAGCGAGGGAACCGGCCAACTGGAGGTAACCTCGTCGCAATTGGTGCAACGCAACAATGGAGCGTTTGACGTATACCCACCCGGGTCTTTGTCCCTTAAGGTCGTATCCAGTTGAGGCAATCCGACCGAGAAACAAAGAGAAACCAAGGGCCTGCGTCACCCGTCCATTTGACCCGCATCCGTCTTTTGTAGGGATATGAAAACGCTCGTTCTTTGACTGGTACGAGAATTGCTTCGCGAGAGGGCGTACAGCGTGATCGGCCATCGCCGGTCGCAGGGGGATGAATTGAACCAGGCCGAGCGGATTCCCAGAATTCGGCGGACCTACAACAAGTGGGTCGCCAACCAGACCTTGGAGGATTATGCCCTCCGCTTCACCGCACACGAGGTGCGTCGCTTCTCGCCGGGGCGGATCGCCAATACGGCACTGGGCGCCATTTCATTCCTGGCGCTGGAGGCGATCGGCGGAGCTATAACCCTGAGCTACGGCTTCACCAATGCAACGCTTGCGATTCTGGTCGCATGCTCGGTCATGCTGGTGATTGGCATCCCGATCGCCTACAGCGCCGCCCGTTACGGGGTGGATATCGATCTACTCACCCGCGGTGCCGGTTTCGGCTATCTCGGCTCCACGGTCACCTCGCTGATCTATGCCTGCTTCACCTTCCTCTTCTTCGCCATTGAGGCCGCCATCATCGCCAAGGCGCTGGAGTTGATTACAGGACTGCCGCTCTCGATCGGCTATATCGTCAGTGCAGTCGCGATCATTCCGCTGGTCACCCACGGCGTGACGTTCATCAGCCGGTTTCAAGCCTGGTCGCAGCCCTTCTGGGTGGTGCTGCAGCTTGCTCCCTTTGTCTTCATAGCATCTCAGGGGCTGCAGCCGGTGCGGGACTGGACCGGCTATACCGGGCTCCTCGGCCCGATGGACCACAGCTTCGATGTTGCGCTTTTTGGTCTCTGCTCGGCCGTGGTCTTCTCGCTGGCCGCACAGATCGGCGAGCAGGTGGACTATCTCCGCTTCCTGCCGCGTAAAACCGAAAAGAACCGGATCCAGTGGTGGGTCGCTCTGCTCAGTGCAGGTCCCGGCTGGATCGTGATCGGCGGGCTGAAGATTCTGGCCGGCTCCTTCCTCGCCTTTTACGCCTTCCGCAATGGGGTTGCATTCGAGGATGCATCCGACCCGACGCAGATGTATCTGACCGTGTTCAGCCAAATGCTGGGCTCACCCGAATTTGCGCTCGGCGTCACCGGCATCTTTGTTGTGATCTGCCAGGTCAAGATCAATGTCACGAACACCTATGCAGGCTCCATCGCCTGGTCGAACTTCTTCTCGCGCCTGACCCACAGCCATCCGGGCCGTGTGGTCTGGCTCGTGTTCAACGTGATGATCGGCCTGTTGCTGATGGAATTCGGCATCTACAAGGCGCTGGAGACCGTGCTCGGCCTCTATTCTATTGTTGCGATCGCCTGGACCGCCTCGATCGCCGCCGACCTGATGATCGCAAAGCCTCTCGGCCTGTCGCCACCGATCATCGAATTCAAGCGGGCCCATCTCTACGATATCAATCCGGTTGGCTTCGGCTCGATGACGATCGCCGTGCTCGCGGCCTTCGCCGCCTATGGCGGGCTGATGGGTGAGCTCGCCACGAAGATTTATGTCTACGTCGCACTCGCTTTGCCGTTCCTGCTCGTACCCTTGATTGCGAAGGCGACGGGCGGGCGCTATTACATCGCCAGAACGAGCTGCGTTGAGGCCGACGCCCAGGGGCATACCGGATGTTCGATCTGCGAACTGAAGTTCGACCGGGAGGACATGGCGCATTGCCCAGCCTATTCGGGACCGATCTGCTCACTTTGCTGCTCACTGGACGCACGATGCCACGACATTTGCAAGTCCGATGCGCGGTTCAGCCAGCAGGCGAAGTCACTTGCCCAGTCCTGGCTGCCGGCCGGAGTGGCCGAGGCGGTGAACGGCAGCGTGATGCGCTATCTGGCGCTTTTCTCAGTCGTGAACGCCTTTATGGGCAGCGTCTTCTGGCTCATCCACTTCCAGAGCACGATCGAATATCCGGATGCTGCGGAACTGATCGGCTTCGAGCTCTGGAAGCTCTACATTATCCTCTTCATCCTGGCCGGCATCGTCACCTGGCTTTTCGTTCTGGCACAGGAGAGCCGTGACTTCGCAGAGGAAGAGGCCAGTCGCCACACCCGCTTGCTCATGGACGAAATCCGGGCGCATGAAGAAACCGACCGGCTGCTGCAGAAGGCGAAGGAGGCGGCGGAATCGGCCAATCTTGCCAAGAGCAAATATGTTGTTGGCCTCAGCCACGAACTGCGCACGCCGCTGACCGCGATCCTAGGTTATGCCCAGGTGCTTGAGCGTCAGCAGGGCATGCCGAACATCGTCCACAATGCCGCCCGGACCATCAAGCGCAGCGGAGAGCATCTCGCCGACATGATCGAGGGGTTGCTTGATATCTCCAAGATCGAGGCCGGCAAATTCGAGATCTACCGCCACAAAATCGCGCTCGGTCCGTTCCTCGACCAGATTGTCGATATGTTCAGCCTGCAAGCCCAGGCCAAGGGTATTGGCTTCGAGTTCCGCGCCACCTCCCCCATCCCGGATTATGTGTTCGCCGACGAGAAGCGCCTGCGACAGGTGCTGATCAACATGCTCTCAAACGCCATCAAGTTCACCCATCGCGGGCAGGTCTGCTTCACGCTATCCTATCGCGGCCAAGTGGCCACCTTTGAAATCGAGGATACCGGCGTCGGCATCAAGCGGCAGGATCTGGAGCGGATCTTCCTGCCGTTCGAACGCGCGGAGCAACCACACGGCCAGGCCCAGCCCCCAGGAACGGGGCTTGGGCTCACGATCACGAGACTGTTGGTCGAGATCATGGGCGGAGACCTGAAGCTCGCAAGCCGCCCGGGTAAGGGCACACAGTTCACCATCCGGCTGATGCTCTCCGAGGCGCAAAGGCCTGAGGACATGGTGGCGCCGGCTCTGGCCGTCGCCGGCTATGAGGGACGCCGCCGGATGATCCTGATAGCCGATGACGATACGACCCAGCGGGCGCTGATGGAGGAGGTTCTGACCCCGCTCGGTTTCTCGGTGGTAACGGTGAATGATGGTCCGGCCTGCCTCTCCACGCTCGCTCTCCATCGCCCGGATATTGTCATTCTCGATCTTGCGATGCCCAGCATGTCCGGGTGGGACGTGGCCAAGCGCATCCGCCAACGTTACGGCCGGGATCTTCCCATACTGATCCTGTCGGCCGATGCCGGAAACGAACGCACCAAGCCCGAATATGTCCCGCTCTTTGATTCCTACCTGATCAAGCCCTTCAATTTCGAAGGACTGTTCGAACGTCTGGCGACCCTCATTCCGCTGACATGGATTCTCGATGACGGCGTTCACGTCGAGGCTTCCCAACGACCTTCTTTCACGCTGGAGGAACTGCCCGAGCCGCGCAAGCTACAGCAGCTCAAAACGCTGGGCGAGACAGGCTTCGTCCGTTCGATAGAAGCGATGCTCAACGATCTGGAAATCTCCACCCCTGGAACAGAGCGCTTCTGCAGGCATATGCGCCAACTGGCCACGAACTATCGCCTCCGCGAGTTCCTGGCGATTATTGAGGATACCAAGAGCCATGCCTGACGCATTCGATGGCAACCGTGTTCTGATTGTAGACGATTCCAGCGAGGCGCTCGCCATGCTCTCGGACGCCCTCAGCCTTGAGGGCCTTGAGGTGCACACCTCAAGCAGCGGAAGATCAGCCATTTCCATGGCCAATTTCAAAGTGCCTGACATCGTCTTGATGGACGCGATGATGCCTGGACTGGACGGTTTCGAGACCTGCAGGATTCTGAAGGCGGCCCGCGGCTTCGAAGACCTGCCGGTAATCTTCATGACCGGGTATAACGAGAATGAGCATGTCGTGAAGGCGCTTGCATCAGGCGGCGTCGACTTTGTCGTCAAGCCGATCCGGCTCGATCAGCTCTTTGCCCGCATGCGTGTCCATCTGAGCAATTCTAAGCGCGCGCGGTCGGCCCGTCATGCTCTCGATTCTACGGGTCGCTGGATTGTCGCTTGCGACACGAACGGGCTGATCGCCTGGTCGACACCCCAGGCATCGGATCTCTTGGCCAAGGTTGGCATAAGGGCAGACACCAACAGCTATCTGCCGCTCGAGATCCTCTCCTGGCTGGCGGACGGCGCTTGCAATGATGTTGGCGGCAATCCGAACGTCTTTCATTACGCGCGGCTTGGCCACGACATTGAGTTTCGGCGCCTTTCGGACAGCGGGGACGACGAGATTTTGCTGCGGCTTGTCGACCGTCGTCGCGGCGCCGACGAGGAACAGCTTGCAAGGGCCTTCGGCGTGACACTGCGTGAGGCGGAGGTTCTCCTATGGGTGGCCCACGGAAAGTCAAACAAGGAAATTGCAGATATCCTGGACATGTCACCGCGCACCGTAAACAAGCACATGGAGCAGATCTTCAACAAACTCGCCGTTGAGAAGCGGACCTCCGCCGCCACTCTGGCCGTGCGAGTGCTGTGGCGGGAATGATGAAAGAGCGACATGAGTGCCATCAAACTGGCCCGCTGCCGGTTTCATGGACATCGGGCTAAAGCGTTGCTGCTGAACCCGGAGAGCATGAATGCAAAGATGAATACTCACCCCGTGAGTCCAAGCTTGAAGCCGTGACGTTGCCGCGAGAACCTGGGGTCAGTGTTGCGCAGACCTCATGATCCTGATGTTCAAAAGGTGACCCGCGTTTCAGTCAACCACTGCCATCTGGCTCGACAAGTTGTCCGGCGTGTGGATAGTGTGAGGCCAGGCGGCTGGGAGGCGAGCCGAACGCAGATAAGTGAAAGCCGCAGTATCGATCGCTCGTGCCATCGCATGAGCGCTGCATAGGAATGTCCGAAGGTTGCAAAGACAGCTATGACGGAACTCACCACATCGTTCAGCTATAGCCCGGTCCTCGTCGCTCTTTCAGTGGTGGTGGCAATCCAGGCGGGATACGTCGGCATCAGTCTCGCGCTTCTCATACCAGCCGCCTTTGCCAACCGACGCCGCCTCCTGATCGCAGGCTCGGCGATGACGCTCTCAGTCGGCATCTGGAGCATGCATTTCATCGGCATGCTGGCGATCACCACCGCCGTCGCGATCGACTATGCCGTCGTACCCACGCTTCTCTCATTCCTCATTTGCTGTCTTGTCACGGGCGTCGCGATCTACCTTGCGAGCCTGCGATCGCAGCGCCTGCTAGTGATCGCCGCACTGCTCATGGGCATTGGCATCACCACAATGCACTATGTCGGCATGACGGCCGTGCATTCGGTATTTCATCTCACGCACGATCCCGCCTACGCTCTGGCCAGTATAGCGATTGCCATCGCTGCGTCCGGCCTTGCGCTCTGGCTCGCCTTTTCCGCCGACAGGCGACCGCCACTGTTTCTCTGTGCCGTGGTGCTCGGCTGCGCAGTATCGGGTATGCACTATATGGCGATGGCAGGAACGACACTGCATCTGGCCGCTGCAGAGGTGGCAAACACGACATCCTTGATGTCCGGCGACATACTGGCAGCCATTGTGAGCGTGGTCGCCTGTAGCATCTCGGCCGTGTTCATGCTGGCGCTGGTCCCAACAGAGCCGAAAGATACGCGCGGCGAGAACGCCTGGAACGCGGCACATGCTGTGCCAGACGCGCGCCCACCGGAAGGCCCCCAATCGGACATTACCCCAACGATCTCGCTAAATCCGGCCGAGCAGCACCTCATGCAGACCGCGACCGAACCCGGCCCGGTGGTGGCCGCAGTCGCTGCGTCGCCTGCCCCAATTCTGTCCGCAGACGATCTCCTGCTGCCGATCGAAAGGAACGGCAAGCGTTTTCACATTGCAGCAGATGACATCGTTTCGGTTCATTCCAACGCGCATTACACCTATATCTTCAACGGTCGTGACGACCTTTTCTGCCCACTGTCGATCTCCGACATCGCAGCGCGCCTGCCCGAGACGATTTTTTCCCGGGTCCATCGCAGCTATATCGTGAACCTCTTATTCGTTGTCCGCATCAAGAAGACCGGTGACTCGGGCGTGGTCGAACTGGATACGCCGATCAGGCGTACGGTGCCTGTCAGTCGGTCGAGGCTGACAGGCTTTCGGTCTGAGCTCGCCGCCTTCAAAGCATCGAGAAGCGGCATCACCCCCGACTTGCGTTAGGTCAATTCCCCTGCCGCATTTCGTGCGCAACTCGCTGCATTTCGTGCAAATGGAGGCGTTTTGGTGCGCTTGCCATTGTTTGGCGGCAACATTCATCGCCTGCTGTGCTGACTCGACAAAGGCCAAGGAGGTTCGGCCTTTAACGATGCGAGACGAAGCTTTGGGAGGAGCGACGGATGATACCTGGCACGTTCGATTACCATCGGCCAACGACAGTCGAAAGCGCTGTCGCATTGTTGTTGCAACTCGGCGAGGATGCCCGGCCGCTGGCCGGCGGTCACAGCCTGATACCGCTGATGAAGACACGGCTGGCAGCGCCTGAGCATCTCGTTGATCTCACCGCTATCGAGGGGTTGCGTCGCCTGGAAGTGGTCGGCACTGATGTGATCATCGGGGCGATGACAACACAGCATTTGGTCATCACCAGCACCTTGCTCGCAGACCTCGTTCCAATCCTTCGCGAGACAGCCCTCGTCATTGCCGACCCACAGATCCGCTACAAGGGCACGATCGGCGGCAATTGCGCCAACGGTGATCCCGGCAATGACATGCCGGCTCTGATGCAGTGTCTTGGAGCCAGCTACCAGCTGACCGGCACCGGTGGCAGCCGCCAGGTTCCGGCGCGGGATTTCTATCTCGGTGCCTATGAGACCGCTCTGAAACCTGGCGAAATCCTGACCGAGATCCGCATTCCGGTGCCGCCTGCCGGTCATGGCTACGGCTATGAAAAGCTCAAGCGCAAGGTTGGAGACTATGCGACGGCGGCGGCGGCAGTGGTGATCACCATGGCGGGAGGCACCTGCACCAGTGCCTCCATCGGCCTGACGAATGTGTCCGAAACGCCGCTCTGGGCGTCCGAGGCCGCTGGCATTCTGGTTGGCAGCACGCTCGATGCGGCAACCGTCAATGCGGCAGTCGCTGCGGCCGAGGCCATCACCAATCCGGCCTCCGATATGCGTGGGCCTGCCGAATACCGCACCAAGATGGCCGGTATCATGCTGCGCCGGGCACTCGAGCGGGCACAGACCCGCGCCAAGGGTTGAGGGGGAAACAATGACAAAATCGCATATCAAAGTCACGATCAATGGCAAGGCTGTCGAGGCTCTCGTCGAGCCGCGCACGCTGCTGATCCACTTCCTGCGCGAGCAGCAGAACCTGACGGGCGCCCATATCGGCTGCGACACCGGCCATTGCGGCGCCTGCACGGTCGATATGGACGACATGTCGGTGAAGAGCTGCATGACCTTCGCAGTCCAGGCCAACGGCGCCAGCATCACCACGATCGAAGGTGTGGCCAATCCGGACGGAACGCTCAGCGCTTTGCAGGAGGGCTTCCGCATGATGCATGGCCTGCAATGCGGATACTGCACGCCGGGCATGATCTTGCGCGCCCATCGCCTTCTTCAGGAAAACGCCAATCCGACCGAGGAGGAAATCCGCTACGGCATCGCCGGCAATCTCTGTCGCTGCACCGGCTATGTGAACATCGTCAAGGCCATCCAGTATGCGGCGGCCAAGATCAATGGAACACCGTTTCAGGAGGCCGCGGAATGAACGAGCAAGTCAAAATTGACACCGATCGCGCCGAGCGGACCGAAAAGCTGCAGGGCATGGGGTGCAAGCGTAAGCGCGTCGAGGACATCCGCTTTACGCAAGGCAAGGGCTCCTATGTCGACGACCTGAAACTGCCGGGCATGTTGTTCGGCGATTTCGTCCGGTCGCCGCATGCGCATGCGCGCATTGTCAGCATCGACACGTCGCGCGCCAAGGCGCTGCCGGGGGTGATTGCGGTGCTGACAGCTGCCGATCTGAAGCCGCTTGGCCTGCACTACATGCCGACGCTTGCCGGAGACGTCCAGGCGGTTCTGGCTGAAGAGAAAGTGCTGTTCCAGAACCAGGAAGTCGCCTTCGTCATTGCCGAGGATCGCTACATCGCCTCTGATGCGACCGAACTCGTTGATGTCGTCTACGAAGCGCTGCCCTGCATCGTCGATCCGTTCAAGGCCATGCTGCCGGATGCGCCGATCCTGCGCGAAGACATCAAGGACAAGATGGTTGGCGCCCACGGACCGCGCAAACATCCCAACCACATCTTCGAATGGCAGATCGGCGATAGACAAGCGACAGACGATGTTTTTGCGAAGGCGGATGTGACGATCAAGGAAATGCTGGTCGACCACCGCACCCATCCGTCGCCGCTCGAAACCTGCCAGTCGGTCGCCTCGTTCGACAAGGTCAAGGGCGAACTGACGCTCTGGGGTACCTTCCAGGCACCGCATGTCATCCGCACGGTCGTCTCGCTGATCTCCGGCCTGCCGGAACACAAGATCCACGTGATCGCGCCGGATATCGGCGGTGGCTTCGGCAACAAGGTCGGCGCCTATGCCGGCTATGTCTGCTCTGTCGTCGGCTCGATCGTGCTGGGCGTGCCGGTCAAATGGGTGGAAGACCGGATGGAGAACCTCTCCACCACATCCTTTGCCCGCGACTATCACATGACCACGGAACTGGCCGCCACCAAGGACGGCAAGATCCTCGGCATGCGGGTGCATGTGCTGGCCGATCACGGTGCCTTCGATGCCTGCGCCGACCCGTCCAAATGGCCGGCCGGCTTCATGAATATCTGCACAGGCTCTTATGACATCCCGGTGGCACATCTGGCCGTCGATGGTGTCTATACCAACAAGGCGTCCGGCGGCGTCGCCTATCGCTGTTCGTTCCGGGTAACCGAGGCGGTGTTTGCCATCGAGCGCGCCATCGAAGTCTTGGCCCAGAAGCTCGGTATGGATGCCGCGGAGTTGCGGATCAAGAATTTCATCAAGGCCGAGCAGTTTCCCTATCACTCGGCGCTCGGCTGGGAATATGACAGCGGCGACTATCACACCGCCATGAAGAAGGCGATGGACGCAATCGACTATAAGGCCCTGCGTGCCGAACAGGCGGAAAAACGCGAGGCTTTCAAGCGCGGCGAAACGCGCGAGTTGATGGGCATCGGCATTTCGTTTTTCACCGAAATTGTCGGCGCGGGACCGGCCAAGAACTGCGACATTCTCGGCATCGCGATGTTCGATTCTGCCGAGATCCGCATCCATCCAACCGGCTCCGTGATTGCCCGGATGGGCACCAAGAGCCAGGGGCAAGGGCACGAGACGACCTATGCCCAGATCATCGCCACCGAACTTGGCATTCCCGCCGACGACATCATGATCGAGGAAGGCAATACCGATACGGCTCCTTACGGTCTCGGCACCTACGGCTCACGATCGACCCCGGTTGCCGGCGCTGCAACCGCAGTGGCTGCCCGCAAGATCAAGGCCAAGGCCCAGATGATCGCCGCCCATATGCTCGAAGTGCATGAGGGCGATCTGGAGTGGGATATCGACCGCTTCCGCGTCAAGGGCCTGCCAGAGAAGTTCAAGACGATGAAGGAGATCGCCTGGTCGGCCTATAATGCCCCGCCGCCGAACCTCGAGCCCGGTCTGGAGGCGGTCAACTATTACGAGCCGCCCAACATGACCTATCCCTTCGGCGCCTATTTCTGCGTCATGGATATCGATGTCGATACGGGTGTGGCCAAGACGCGACGCTTCTACGCGCTGGACGATTGCGGCACGCGCATCAATCCCATGATCATCGAGGGACAGGTGCATGGCGGGCTGACGGAAGCCTTTGCCTGTGCCATGGGCCAGGAGATCCGCTACGACGAGATGGGCAATGTCATGGGGGCGTCCTTCATGGACTTCTTCCTGCCGACCGCCGTCGAGACGCCGCATTGGGAGACGGACTTTACCGTCACGCCCTCGCCGCATCATCCGATCGGTGCCAAGGGCGTCGGTGAAAGCCCGCATGTCGGCGGCGTGCCGTGCTTCTCCAATGCGGTCAACGACGCCTATGCCTTCCTCGATGCCGGCCATATCCAGATGCCGCATGATGCCTGGCGGCTGTGGAAGGTCGGCGAACGTCTCGGGTTGCACGGGTAAGTACGGATCAGTCGATGGCAGTGACACTTCCTCAGGAGAAGATTGCCGCGCAGATGGCCGCGGTCGGGTATGTGCCCGATCGCGACCTGTCGACCGCGCTATGGCTGATGGACAGCCTGTCACGGCCGCTGCTTCTGGAAGGCGAGGCAGGTGTCGGCAAGACGGAGGTCGCACGCGCCCTGGCGCTGGCGCATGAAACAAAACTGATCCGGTTGCAATGCTATGAAGGGTTGGACCAGAGTTCGGCCCTCTATGAATGGAATTACCAGCGGCAGTTGCTGGCGATCAAGGCGCGCGAAGTCCTCAATGCCGACGAGGTCGAAGAGGCGATCTTCTCCGAAAAATACCTGCTTGAGCGGCCTCTGCTGGCCGCCATCCGGCAGGCAAAGGCACCGGTTCTGCTGATCGACGAGGTTGATCGGGCAGACGAGGAGTTCGAGGCCTTTCTTCTGGAGCTTCTATCGGATTTCCAGGTGTCGATACCGGAACTCGGGACGATTACGGCGACGACCATTCCGCGGGTTATCCTGACCAGCAACGGAACCCGCGAGTTGTCCGACGCGCTCAGGCGCCGGTGCCTCTACCACTACGTCGATTTTCCTGATGTCGACCGCGAGGCGCGGATCATCCTGTCGCGACTGCCGGGCATTGATGCGGCGCTGGCCTTGCAGATCGCTTCGATGGTCGGCCTCATCCGCAAGGAGGACCTGCGCAAGACACCGGGTGTCGCCGAAACGCTCGATTGGGCCGCAACGCTTGCCGGCCTCGATATCCGGCATCTGCATGACGAGCCCGAGGCGGTGCATGAGACCTTGATGTGTCTGATCAAGACAGCGGAGGACAAGGCCCGCATGTCGCGCCAGGTTACCGAGCGACTGCTCGGAAGGGTGGCGTGAGATGAGCGCGCTGCGGATGGCCGAGCCAGATCTGGGCGACTTGATGCGGACGAAGCTCTCCGGCTTCGTTGCGACGCTGCGCGACAATGGTTTCATTGTCGGTCTTGCGGAATATCGCGACGCGCTCACTGTGATGAGCGGCGACAGTGCCAGCCGGCCTTCGCGGCTGCGCCCGGCGCTCAGATCGCTGTTTTGCAGCCGACATTCCGATTGGACGATGTTCGATGAGATTTTTGATGCCTTCTGGCTGAAACGGGGCATGAAATCTGCCACGCGGATGTCGGGCGCACCGCAAAAGGCCCCTGACGGGGTGCAGGCGGCCGCGTCCGGAGCGCGCGGTCAGGGGGCCCAAGAACACGCGGATCATGTCCAGCGTGGTCAGGGTGAAGAGGCTTTCGAGACCGGCGAAACCCGGCGTGAGGGCGCGTCCCGCGCCGAGTTCATCGGCAAGACCGACTTCCGGCACCTGACGCATCCGGACGATCTCGCCGAGGCGCATCGCCTGGCTGAACGCCTCGCCGTTTCGATGCGTGCGCGCATCACGCGGCGCATGCGGGCGCGGCGCCAAGGCCAGCGGCTTGATCTCAGGCGCACGATCCACAAGAGCATCGCGAATGGCGGCACGCCGATACAGTTGGTGTTTCGGAAGCGGCGGGAAAAACCGCTGCGGCTGGTCGTGCTTCTCGACGGTTCCGGCTCGATGAGCCTCTACTCGGCGGTGTTCCTGCGCTTCATGCATGGCGTGCTCGATGCATTTCGCGAGGCCGAGGCATTCCTTTTTCACACGCGCCTCGTTCATATCGCGCCGGCGCTGCGGGAGCGCGATCCGCAGCGTGCCGTCGAGCGGATGGCGCTGATGGGTCAGGGAACCGGCGGCGGAACCCGCATCGGCGACAGTCTTGCAACCTTCAACAGATGGCATGCGAAACGCTGCATCCATTCGCGGACCTGCGTCATGATCGTGTCTGATGGTTACGACACGGGGCCGGCCGAACGGCTGAGCGACGAGATGCGGGCGCTCCGGCGGCGGTGCCGGCGGATCGCATGGCTGAACCCGATGATCGGCTGGCAGGACTATGCCCCGGAGGCGGCCGGTATGAAGGCGGCGCTTCCTTACGTCGATCTCTTTGCGCCGGCTCACAACCTGGAGAGCCTCAAGGCGCTCGAACCCTATCTGGCGAGGATCTGAGCATGCAGGACACCTCCGATATTCTCGATCTGGTCAGTCAGACCAAGGCGCGTGGAGAGCCCTTTGCCATCGCAACGGTCGTCCGCACCGTCTCGGTTACGGCTGCCAAGGCGGGTGCCAAGGCTGTGGTCTTGGCAGACGGTAGCATTTCTGCCGGCTGGATCGGCGGCGGTTGCGCCCGTGGTGCCGTGCTGAAGGCTGCGGCTGAGGCCATCCGCGACGGTCAGCCTCGCCTGATCAGCATCCAGCCGAAAGACCTGCTTGAGGTGCAACAGGTCAAACCCGGCGACATGAAGGACGGCGTGTTCTACGCCCGCAACATGTGCCCGAGCCAGGGCACGATGGATGTGTTCGTCGAACCCGTCCTGCCGCGCCCGCACCTTGCTATTCTTGGCGCCTCTCCGGTGGCTGTGGCCCTTGCCGATATCGCCCGGCGCATGGGGTTCTTCGTCACAATCTGCGCACCGAAGGCCGATCATGCAGCGTTTGGCATCACGGACCGGATGGTCGATGGTTTCGACCTCCCAACCGACGGCTCACAGCAAGGATATATTGTCATTGCGACCCAAGGACGCGGTGATAGCGCAGCGCTGAAGGCGGTTCTTGGAATCCAAAGCCGCTATACCGGCTTCGTCGGTTCGCGCAAGAAATTTGCGGCGCTGAGACGCGACCTGGAAGGCGACGGGATCGATGCCAGAGCGTTGGACGACATTCACTCGCCGGCGGGTCTCGACCTCGGCTCGATTACACCAGACGAAATTGCCTTCTCGATCGTCGCGGAAATGATCGAGATCAGGCGACGCGGCCAAAGAAACGCATAATGGGAGAACAATCATGGACATGAACGGATCACAACGCATAGAAGCGTCGCGCGAAGCCGTCTATGCGGCTCTGAACGATGTGGACATCTTGCGCCAGTGCATACCCGGCTGCGAATCCATCGAAAAGACGTCCGAAACCGAGATGGTCGCCAAGGTGACGCTGCGCATCGGCCCGGTCAAGGCGAGCTTTGCCGGCACTGTCACCCTGTCCGATCTGGATCCGCCGAATGGCTATACGATCTCTGGAGAGGGGTCAGGCGGCATGGCCGGTTTTGCCAAGGGGGGCGCCAATGTCACGCTCGAACCGGATGGCGATGCAACAATTCTGCACTATGTCGTGAAAGCCGAAATTGGCGGCAAGCTGGCGCAGATGGGCAGCCGGCTCATCGACAGCACGGCGAAGAAACTGGCGGGCGACTTCTTTGAGAAATTCGGCGCGGTTGTCGGCGAACCGGCTGTCGTAGAGCCGCTTGCTGTCGAAGAACCTTCTGAAGAGAAGGCCAGCAAGGGGTGGATGAGCCGCATCCTCGGTACCAGCACCACAGCCTTCCTCATTCTCGCCCTCACGCCGGGCCTATGCTGCATCGCCGGCGATCATTCGGCTATGGGAGAAGACATGATGATGTCCTCGATCTGTTCAGAGCAGCCAGGGTTGCTCTGAACACCTGCAGTCCTTTCGTTGCGTGTAAGCGGTGCGCAGGAAAACTTGAGGCATTTCTCCCAAGAATCTGGTTTTCGTCCATATTGCTTTTGAGGCGTTCACATCCACCAAGCTGTTCCGATTCACGATGCCTTGCGGCTCTGGTCCCAGATCACAAGCGTTTCAGGAATACAGTGCAGGTGTGCGTGAACAGCACGCAAATGAGATTTCCAGTCCCGACTTTGCCTGCGGGAACCAGATTAGAGACCTGTGATCGTTCCATCCGATACTGGCTTGTCGTCCGGTTTCAACCGCCTGGCCTTGGCGTCGCCCAACATCAAAAAATCACTTCATTTCGCATCGCATGCATCCGGCCTAGCCCGCCATTTGGCCCGCCACAACCACTGAAATTCGGCGCGAAGACATGCGACGAAATTGAGTGTGGAAGATGGCAAAATTTACATTTTGTGTTGTGCGTTCAATACGATACGAGCCAAAAGTAGATCGATCGAGACTCAACGGTAGGCAGACACCCGGTCCGCCACGAAACACAAATGTCCATACCGAAGACTTCCGTGATCGCTCGCGCCGGATCCACGGTGCCCTCCCCCGAACCTGAAGTACGCCCTACGGCGGTTGCCCTCCGGACCTGCCCGCAAGGATTTCGCGTGCCGCGCCAGGGTGGAGCTCTGTTTTTTCCGCAAGATCGATCAGATTGTAATCATTGATTTAGCCGATCACCAACGCCCGTGTCCTATTCTGGATCAAGGCAGGTTGGCAGGATTGGTTTCATGCGTGTGACGGTGGCCCTGATGATCGCGGCGGTGTTCAGCATCCTGGCGATCAAATGTTCCGAGCAATCCCTCGGTGGCGGACGGTTGACGGCATCTGCGACCGATGTTTCCGCAGGTTGATCTTCTCAGACGACCGGGGTTGTGGCTTTTCGACCACAGCCTGCTGTCTTTCGATGTATTTCCAGCTTGAAAGCGGCCTCAGAGGAACCGGTTTTGCCGCAATCTCGTTGAGGATCGCCAGGCAGGAGCAAAGACCATGAGATACATTTTCATCCTGCTGATCGCCTCGGTGCTCAGCATACTCGCCTTAAAATATGCGAACAATTCGCTCGGCGGCGGCGAACTGATGGCATCGCCGATGGATGTGTCGCAGGAAACCTGATTGCACAACCGTTCATCCGGCGGCTCAGAATGCGCCGCCCCGTCAGCCTAGAAGGCCATCCAGCCATTCACGCGACAGGCGTGTTTCCAACTCCGTCGCCAGATCGTCCAAGGCCGCGTCGACACTCGCCCGATAGTTCGTTCCGCCGCCATGAACCCCGAAACTCTCGAGAAGCTTGCGTCTATAGGCGTCGCTCGAGAACAGCCCGTGCAGGTAGGTTCCGATAACGCGCCGATCGGCGGAGCCCGCACCGTCAGCCCGTCCGTCGATGCGAATCGGGGCTCGTAGCGTATCCGGTCCTTGTGTCACCCCGAGATGGATCTCGTAACCCGCGAGAGCGACGTCGTGTTCGAGAGAGTGGGCCTCGCTGTTGCGGACCGTTTTTTCCGGCGCCATCACGGTTTCGACGTCGAGCAGGCCAAGTCCGTCAACTGTGCGTGGCGCGCCTTCGAGGCCGAGGGGATCGGCAATGCTGCGACCCAGAATCTGATAGCCGCCACAAATTCCGATCACGCGTCCGCCGCGCCTGACATGCATTGCAAGATCCCGGTCCCAGCCGTGGCTACGTAGTTCCTCCAGATCAGCGATCGTGGACTTGGAGCCAGGCAGGACCACCAGACCAGCATCGACAGGCAAGGGTTCGCCTGCGCGGACATAAACGAGATCGACCTCCGGTTCGGCTGCGAGCGGATCGAGATCGTCGAAATTGGCAATGCGCGACAGGACGGGCACGGCGACCTTCAAGGCGCCGCCGGTGCCCTTGACCAGGCGTTCCAGGACGACGGAATCCTCTGCCGGCAGGCGCGCGGCGGCCTTCAGCCAGGGGATGACGCCGAAGCAGGGCCAGCCGGTAAAGGTGCCTATCGCCGAAAGACCGTCGTCGAACAGCGTGACGTCACCACGGAACTTGTTGATGATGTAGCCGATGATCTGGGCGCGATCCTCGTCCGGCAGTATCGTATGCGTGCCCACGAGGGAGGCGATCACCCCTCCCCGATCGATGTCTCCGACAAGCACTACAGGCACGCCGGCGCGGGTGGCAAAGCCCATATTGGCAATATCGCCCGCCCTTAGGTTGATTTCGGCGGGCGAGCCGGCGCCTTCGACGATGACGAGGTCCTTACCCGCACAGACAGTTTCAAAACTTTCAAGGACGGCGCCCAAAAGCTGCGGTTTCAGCCGTTGGTAGTCACGACCCTTGGCCTGGCCGAAGACCTTGCCCTGGACGATGATCTGGCTGCCAGTTTCGCTCTGGGGCTTGAGCAGAACAGGATTCATGTGAACGGATGACGGCGTGCGGGCGGCGAGCGCCTGGAGCCATTGCGCACGGCCGATCTCCCCGCCGTCATCGGAGACGGCTGCGTTGTTGGACATGTTTTGCGGCTTGAAGGGCGCCACCTTGAGCCCCCTGTTCGCAGCCAGACGGCACAGTCCGGCCACAAGTATCGTCTTTCCGACATCCGATCCTGTCCCCTGCAACATGATCGCTCGTGTCATCGTGTCCTGTCCCGTTTCCGCCGCGGCATTGTCTGCCTATTTTTCATGATCTTGCAGCGATCTCGCCGGCAAAGTTGATGCAAATGCGACACTGCGGCAGCCTGTCGCGGCCGATAGCTCAGCAGTTGATCATTTGCGACATTCAATGACGGTTTGCGCGCTGGTGCGGAGACTTCGCAGTGATTATCTGCGGCTCGAAACCAGCGCCCTCAAGAGCGCGGCAATCTAGGAAACACCCATGCTCTACATCCTGCAGAACCGCAATAGCCTGGCTATCGCCTGGAACGGCCGTGCGCCGCAGCACAAGACCATCGCACGCTGGGAAGTGCGCAATCCGATCTCGTTTCGCAAGGGTTGATTCTCAGCAGGCGGCCGATCGGTGACTGCACCTTTTGCGAAGTCACTCTGACTATCGGTCGAGCCTGAAAAACAAAACGCCCCGGGACGCAATACTCGATCCGGGGCGCAACCGACAGTAACGCGTCGGCCCTCTCATCTACCGCTGTAGATGTTACCGGATCGTTAGCCCGCCGCCGCGGGCGACATTTTTTCAATTTTTTTTGTGCCTGCACGCGCGCGCCTTCGCGCCTGTCATATTGACGCAGTTGGGACAAGTTAGGTCTCACGTTGGATTGCAGCCAAACCACGCTTCTGTTCCGCCCGACACAACTGCTCGTCCGTTGGGCGCATTGACCTCGCGCCGAGGCCGAAATGCGGCAAAATCAGTCGCAACAATAGCTTGGCGCCGCTGCCGCCGCTGATCACAGGGGTCGCGAGAGGTTGATTTTCGAAACCAAAGACGTAGGCTTAGTGTCGTGACACGAGGTCGACGGGCAACAACGCCCCTTAAGACAAGGCCTGGTCCACTGGATGACGCACCGGCCAGACGCGTCCGGGCGCTCATGCGCATGAAGACAAAATTGGCAGCGCGGTCCGCAGTAGCCGCCCCTGCCCTTCCCGATGAACGCTGCAAGATAAGACTGGGAGGTCTTAACTCCATGAAGAAGCTGATTGCTTCCACCATTCTCGCCGCGGGTCTCTACGCAGTTGCCGGCTCTGCCCAGGCTGCCGAATGCGGTGATGTTTCGATTGCCGAAATGAACTGGGCGTCGGCCGGTGTCGCCGCCTATGTCGACAAGATCATCCTAGAAAGCGGCTATGGCTGCTCGGTGACGGTCGTCACCGGCGACACGATGCCGACGTTCGCCTCCATGAATGAAAAAGGCCAGCCGGACATGGCTCCGGAATTCTGGGTCAATGCCGTGCGTACCGCGCTTGACGAAGCCATTGCCGAAGGTCGTCTGATCCAGGCCGCTCCGTTGCTGTCGGATGGCGGCGTGGAAGGCTGGTGGATTCCGAAGTTCATCGCCGATGCCAATCCGGACATCAAGACTGTCGAAGATGCGCTTGCCCGTCCGGAGCTTTTCCCGGCGCCGGAAGATGCATCCAAGGCTGCAGTGACCAACTGCCCCTCGGGTTGGAACTGCCAGGTCTCGACCGCCAATCTCTATCGTGCACTCGGCGCCAAGGAGAAGGGTTTCGAGCTGGTTGATACCGGCTCGGCTGCCGGCCTTGACGGCTCGATCGCCAACGCTTTCGAAAACAAGAAGGGCTGGCTCGGTTATTACTGGGCTCCGACCGCAATTCTCGGCAAGTACGAGATGGTGAAGCTCTCCTTCGGCGTTGAACATGACAAGGCCTCCTGGGATGCGTGCACCGCCGTTCCAGACTGCGCTGATCCGAAGGTAAATGCCTATCCGGTTTCCGACGTCTACACCGTCGTCACCAAGGGCTTTGCCGAAAAGGCAGGCGTTGCCATGGATTACGTGAAGACCCGCAAATGGGACAACGCGACCGTCGGCAAGGTTCTCGCCTGGATGGAAGAAAACCAGGGCACCAACGAAGACGGCGCCAAGCACTTCCTCGAAACCTATCCGGACATGTGGACGACCTGGGTCGCCCCTGAGGTCGCCGAAAAGGTCAAGGCGTCTCTGTAAGCAAGATCGACGACTAACTGCGGCGGGCCCTGGTGCCCGCCGCGCTTTCTGCGAAGCGGCATGCCGCATCACGCCATTCAACGACTCCCGACGTCGCAGACGGCATGAATTCCCTTCCGGAACTCAATTAGCCTCTCACTCGGGAATATGGCATCGCCGTCAGGGGCCCATCGCAGCGTTTCACACGTCATAAAGTGCGAGGGTCGACAAGGGGAACGAGATGGCTTCGACTTTATGTAACTACCTGCCCGAAGTGCTGTGCAGGTTTCCAGAAATCGACGATACCGTCATGCGCGTCGCGCGAAAAAGTATCGACGACAGTTTCAAGGGCTTCGTGCGTGCCTATGGCAATGTCATCGACGCGGTGACCCATCCACTACAGCTCTTCCTGAACTGGCTTGAAGCGCTGTTCGTCAGCACGCCCTGGTTCATCTTTCTGGCGGTCATGGTCCTGATTGTGTATTACGCCAGCCGCAACATGCGGATCGTAGGTTTGACGATCATCGGCATGCTGTTCATCGGCTTCGTCGGTCTCTGGGAAGATACGATGATCACATTGGCCATCGTCACCGTGTCCACTCTGCTCGCCATTATCATCGGCATCCCGCTGGGGATCCTTATGGCGCGGTCAGACAGAGCCCAATCCATCATCAATCCGATCCTTGACGTCATGCAGACGATGCCGAGTTTCGTCTACCTCATTCCGGTCGTCATGGTCTTCGGCATCGGCAAGGTTCCGGGCGTCATCGCCGTTGTCATCTATGCCGTTCCGCCGATGATCCGCCTGACCAATCTCGGCATCCGACTGGTCGATCGCGAAGTGCTGGAAGCGGCAGATGCTTTCGGGTCCTCACCGCGGCAGAAACTGATGAACGTGCAGATCCCGCTCGCGCTGCCGACCGTCATGGCCGGCATCAACCAGACCATCATGATGTCGCTCGCCATGGTCGTCGTCGCCTCGATGATCGGTGTCGGCGGGCTCGGCAAGAACGTGCTGCAGGCGATCTCCAACCAGTTCCTGACGATCGGGTTCCTCAACGGTTTTGCGCTCGTTGCCATCGCCATCATCTTCGACCGCGCCAGCCAGGCTTACGGCAAGCGCCTTCAGCGCCACACGGAGGTGGTCCATGGCTAGTCACGACATCGAAATCCGCAATCTCTACAAGATCTTCGGCCCCAATGGCGGTGCCTTCATCGACCAGGTGAAGGCCGGCATGTCGAAGTCGGAGCTTAATGAGACCCACGGACATGTGCTTGGCCTCAAGGATATCAACATCGAGATGCCCGGCGGCGGCATCACCGTCGTCATGGGCCTGTCGGGCTCCGGCAAGTCGACACTGATCCGCCACATCAACCGGCTGATCGAGCCGACGTCGGGCGAAGTTCTCTATGACGGCGTCGACGTCTGTCAGATGAACCCGCTGGAGCTTAGAGAGTTTCGCCGCCACAAGACGGCGATGGTGTTCCAGAAATTCGCACTGCTGCCACACCGCACCGTGCTCGAAAACACCGTCTATGGTCTCGACATCCAGGGCATTCCACGCTCAAAGAGCGAGGAGATCGGTCGCCGCTGGATCGACCGCGTCGGGCTCTCGGGCTTCGAGGGGCATTATCCGAACCAACTCTCGGGTGGCATGCAGCAGCGTGTGGGGCTTGCCCGGGCGCTCTCCAACGATGCTGACATTCTGCTGATGGACGAAGCCTATTCGGCTCTCGATCCGCTCATCCGCGTCGATATGCAGACGGTTCTGCTCGATCTGCAGCAGGAATTGAAAAAGACTGTCGTCTTCATCACCCACGATCTCGACGAGGCGCTGCGTCTCGGTGACAAGATCGCGATCCTGAGGGATGGCGAGGTCATTCAGCAGGGTTCCGGCCAGGACATCGTGTTGCAGCCGGCCGACGACTACATCTCGGCCTTCGTCAAGGAAGTGAACCGCGGCCGTGTCATCCGTCTCGACACGATCATGGGGCCTCTGACCGGGACTGCCGAAGGTCTCGCGATGCCGGGCGCAACGGTCTTGGAGGCTGCAGCCCGCACCATGACGGATGCGCGGCAATCGAGCGCAGTGGTCACCAACGACGGCGGCACGCCAATCGGACGCGTCGATCTCCAGCAGATCATTGCCGCCATGGTCACGCCGAAGAGTCACGAAGACAACCAGATCGCCGCCGAATAGCGACGATACCAATCGATGTCTTCTACAATACGGCCCCGTCTCTCGCGGGGCCGCTCTCTTTTTCGAGATTGAAACCATATAAAGACTTCTTTATATGATTGGCATGTCAATCAAAGGATCCGCCATGGCAACCCCTTCCAATCCGCTCTCCGAACTTCTGGCCGAAAAGGGCGTGTTGCTCGCCGACGGCGCGACCGGCACCAACCTCTTCGCTCAGGGCCTCGAGGCCGGTGAGGCGCCGGAACTCTGGAACGAGGCGCAGCCGGAAAAGATCGTCAAGCTGCATCAGGATTTCGTCGATGCCGGCGCCGACATCATCCTGACCAATTCCTTCGGCGGCACGCGCCATCGCCTGAAGCTGCACCATGCCCAGGACCGCGTTCATGAACTGAACAAGAAGGCCGCAGAGATCGCTCGTTCGGTTGCCGACAAGGCACCGCGCAAGGTGATCGTCGCCGGCTCTGTCGGCCCGACCGGCGAGTTGCTGATCCCACTCGGTGCGATGTCTTACGAGGAAGCTGTTGCTGCCTTTGTCGAGCAGATGGAAGGCCTGAAAGCGGGCGGTGCCGACGTTGCCTGGATCGAGACCATGTCCTCGGCGGACGAAATCCGCGCGGCTGCCGAGGCCGCCGTCAAGGTCGGCATGCCCTATACCTTTACCGGATCGTTCGACACGGCCGGCAAGACGATGATGGGTCTTCACCCGAAGGACATTCATGGTGTTGCGCCCGACATCGGGACCGGTCCGCTGGCTGTCGGCGCCAATTGTGGCGTCGGCGCCTCCGACATCCTGCAGAGCCTGCTCGACATGACCGGGGCCAATCCGGAGGCGACTGTCATCGTCAAGGGCAATTGCGGCATTCCGGAATTCAGGGGAACCGAGATCTTCTATTCGGGCACGCCGCCGCTGATGGCGGATTATGCACGCCTCGCCCGCGATGCCGGCGCGAAGATTATCGGTGGCTGCTGCGGGACTTCCTGCGATCATCTCGCCGCCATGCGCAAGGCGCTTGACGACTATACGCCCGGCCCGCGCCCGACGCTCGACGTCATCGTCGATCGCATCGGGCCGCTGCGCAACAAGACCGCAGACGAGAGCGGCGCGCAGGAAAGCAGCCGTCGCCCCCGCCGTCGCGGCAACTGAGACAGCCAAACGAACGCAAATGGAAAAGGGCGCCACAGGGCGCCCTTTCTGTTTCCACGGTAAGCCGAGGGGATCGGCCGACGAAGCCGCAGATGACGAAGAGTTGGGGCTGATGGCGCCGAGGCAGCCAAACAGACATTCGAGATCGCCATCCCGCGCGTCACCTAAACGTGAGATGTAACTTCGAGCGCCCTTCGACACAGTCCGGCTATTGGACGGGTCCTCAAGGCTTCGGCTTTGCATCAAGGAGACATCACTGTGCGAAAATCAGGCCTTTTGACTTGGCTCGCAGTCAGCATGACTGCAGGCTTCGTTTCCGCCCAAGATATGAGCAGACTGCCGGATGGTGAGATAACCCGCTTTGGCAGCTATTCCGCATGGCTGGTTGGTCCGACAGATATCTATCGCCATGCGGCTCTGGGGGACGCCATTGAGGCGGAAGGCTTCGTCATCGAGCGAGACGGATCGCCTCTCTCCCATCGGCTACCGGCGGATCAGGTCTATGAAGATCGGCGTGTTCGGCTGACCGATGTGGATGGCGATGGCAGTCCGGAGGCCTTGATCATTCGGGCCGATCTGACACAGGGCGCGTCCCTTGCCCTATACACAATCAAGGGAGACGAGATCGAGTTGATGGCGGAAAGTGAGCCTATCGGCCAGAGGAACCGCTGGCTCAATCCCGTCGGCATTGCCGACTTCAGCGGCTCAGGCGAGCCGCTCATCGCCGCAGTTGTCACGCCCCATCTGAGCGGATCGCTGCGCTTCTATCGCATCGAGGGCAAAGGGCTGGTCAATCTGGGCGGCATTGACGGTGTGACAAACCACATCAATGGTAGTCGGGATCTGGACCTCTCGAATGTTGCAGACCTGGACGGCGACGGCAGCATGGAGATCGTTCTGCCCTCGCTGGACAGGACGCGGTTGGTCGCAGTTTCCTTTCGCCAAGGACGCGCCAAAATAGCCGCGGAATGGCCGGTCCCCTCACCCATCCAACGAATGAGTCCGGCCGGCGATGGCACAGTCAAACTTGAATTGGCGAACGGCCAAAGATCGACTGTTAACCTGCAAAAATGAAAACGCCCGGCGCAATGGCCGGGCATCCAGTCGGAACTGCGTTTTCAATCAGCCAACGAAGGCGCGTTCGATGACGAATTCCGCCGGCTTGTTGTTGGCACCTTCGGTGAGGCCCGCCTTTTCCAGGAGTTCCTTGGTGTCCTTGAGCATGGCAGTCGAGCCGCAGATCATGCCGCGATCGATTGCGGGATCAAGTGCCGGCACGCCGAGGTCGGAGAACATCTTGCCGTTTTCGATCAGGTCGGTGATGCGGCCCTTGAAGGGGTAGTCTTCGCGGGTGACCGTTGCGTAGTGCTTCAGCTTGTCGCCGACCACCTCTGCCAGGAATTCGTGGTTCTTGATTTCCTCGATGAGGTCGAAGCCGTATTTCAGTTCGGCGACGTCGCGGCAGGTATGGGTGAGGATCACTTCCTCGAACTTCTCGTAGGTCTCAGGATCGCGGATCAGGCTCGCAAAGGGTGCGATGCCGGTGCCGGTCGAAAACATGTAGAGGCGCTTGCCGGGTGTCAGAGCATCGAGCACCAGCGTGCCGGTCGGCTTCTTGCGCATCAGCACCTTGTCACCCGGCTGGATGCGCTGCAGGTGCTGGGTGAGCGGACCGTTCGGCACCTTGATCGAGAAGAATTCGAGTTCCTCGTCCCAGGAAGGGCTTGCGATCGAATAGGCGCGGTAGATCGGCTTGCCCTCGACCATCAGGCCGATCATCGCAAACTCGCCGGAGCGGAAGCGGAAGCCGGCCGGCCGGGTCATGCGGAAGCGGAAAAGATGGTCGGTGTAATGGGTAACGCTCAGAACCGTTTCGGCATAGACGCCCTCGGGCACGATCAGTTCGGCATTGTCGGTCTTCACAGGAGCATTCATAGGCTGTCGGTCCTATCGTTCAGTCGATTGGGATCAAGCCTATAATCCAGACCGTCCCATTCCACAATTCAGCCGGCATGCAGATTTCGCAGCCGAGATATCCAGGAAAGCGAAGGCGGCATCCTTGACCGAGGTCAATTCGCCGCCCTCACATTGCGATTTATTGATGTCTCAGGCGCCGGTGGAGCCGAGGCGACGCCAGCTGAAGCCGCCAACTTCCTCGGAATCCCGAGCCGTCGGCTGGTAACGCTGGGCAACGCCCGTGAGACAGTTTTCGGCCAGACGGCGCTGGGCGACCGGATTGGTGACTGCGAAACTGTCGAAGCCGGTGCGCAGCATCAGCGGCACCTGGTCGATCAGCACATCACCGACGGCGCGCAACTCGCCGGTATAACCCAGACGTTCGCGGAGCAGCGTTGCATGGCTGAAGCCTCGACCGTCGTTGAAGGCCGGGAAGGCGACGGCGATCAGCGCGATGCGGTCTAGATACGGCTCGAGCTTCGTCACGTCGTCCGCCGGTGCGATCAGCACGCCGAGGCCGACGTCGTTGGTTTCGCCAGCGGCTTCGACGAAGGCTTCCAGCGATAGAATGGCCTTCTCCCCCTCGCCTGCCTTGCGCTCTTCCGTTTCGGTCACCCAGCTATCGCCAACAACGAAACCGGTTTCTTTCCAGATCTTGGTCATCTCTCGTTCCGTCTCACGCGGCTTCAACTGGGGCTGCGCCATAGAGCGCGTCCTTGAACGGCTTCGGACCAACACGACGATAGGCTTCGAGGAAGGTCTCCTTCGGATCGAGGCGCAGGCCGAGATAGGTATCGACGATCGTCTCGACGGCGTCGGTTACCTTTTCCGGCTCGAAACCGCGACCGATGATCTCGCCGATCGAGGAGTTCTCGTCACCGGAACCACCCAGCGTGATCTGGTAGAGTTCGGCACCCTTCTTCTCGACACCCAGCAGGCCGATATGGCCGACATGGTGGTGGCCGCAGGCATTGATGCAGCCGGAGATCTTGATCTTCAGTTCGCCGATCTCTTCCTGGCGGGCCTGGGAACCGAAGCGTTCCGAGATCGCCTGGGCGACAGGGATGGAGCGCGCATTGGCGAGCGCGCAATAGTCCAAGCCCGGACAGGCGATCATGTCGGTGATCAGGTTGGAATTGGCGGTCGCCAGGCCGGCCTTTTCCAGTGCCTGATAGAGCGGATAGAGATCGCCCTTGGCGACATGCGGCAGGATCAGGTTCTGCTCGTGGCTGACGCGGATCTCATCGAAGGCGTAACGCTCGGCGAGGTCGGCGACCAGATCCATCTGTGAGTCGGAGGCATCACCCGGCGTGCCGCCGATCGGCTTCAACGAGATCGTGACCATGCCATAATCGGGATGGCGATGCGCCTGAACGTTCTGCTTGACCCAGGCGGCAAAGGCCGGATCCGCCTTCTGGGCACGGGCGAGTGCTTCCCAGCCATCCGGACGCTCTGTCAGCGCCGGCGGGGCGAAATAGGTTTCGATGGCGCGGATATCGCCTTCCGGCAGCTTCAATTCGCCGTCACGGATCTGGTCGAATTCGGCATCAACCTGACGCGTCAGTTCCTCGACGCCCGTCTCGTGGACCAGGATCTTGATGCGCGCCTTGTACTTGTTGTCGCGGCGGCCATGCAGGTTATACACGCGCACGATCGCGGTGATGTAGGTCAGAAGATCGGCCTCCGGCAGGAAGTCGCGGATCTTCTTGGCGATCAGCGGCGTGCGGCCCTGGCCACCGCCAACATAGACGGCAAAGCCGAGTTCGCCGGCTTCGTTCTTCTTCAGATGCAGGCCGATGTCATGCACCTGGATCGCGGCACGGTCCTTTTCGGCACCCGTCACGGCGATCTTGAACTTGCGCGGCAGGAAGGAGAATTCCGGATGCAGCGAGGACCACTGGCGCAGGATCTCGGCATAGGGGCGCGGGTCGGCGACTTCGTCGGCGGCAGCACCAGCGAAATGGTCGGCGGTCACATTGCGAATGCAATTGCCGGACGTCTGGATGGCGTGCATCTCGACGCTTGCGAGATCCTCCAGAATGGCCGGCGTGTCCGAGAGCTTCGGCCAGTTGTACTGGATGTTCTGGCGGGTGGTGAAGTGACCATAGCCGCGGTCGTACTTGCGGGCGATATGCGCCAGCATGCGCATCTGCCTGGAATTCAGCGTGCCATAGGGAATGGCGACGCGCAGCATATAGGCATGCAGCTGGAGATAGACGCCGTTCATCAGGCGCAGCGGCTTGAATGCGTCTTCGGCAAGCTCACCCGACAGGCGGCGAGCGACCTGGTCGCGGAACTGTTCTACGCGGGCCGACACAAAAGCGTGGTCGAATTCGTCATAACGATACATGTCTTACCTCAGGCCTCAAGCCGCGATGAATGCCGGGTCGGCATAACCGTGACCCTCGGCATAAGCAATGGTCGGGCCTTCCGCCCGGATACGTTCCCGCAGGCGCAAGGGGCGCAGCTTGCCGTCTTTCTCCTCGATCTCGATGACGTTCACATCGACAACGAGATTGCTGGCAAAGGCCTGCTTGCCGGCGGTTTCCAGCGCTTCGACAGCCTCGGCATGGCGGGCAATGAAGGCTTCCTGCAGACGCTCGGTCCACTGGCCATTTGCGTCGAGCCAGACGGCGATGCCGTCGGTCAGGCGGTTTGCGGTCAGAACCTTGTCTACCATGTCAATTCCTCTGCGTTTCCAGTTCAGCCGTCACGCGCGCGCCCAAAGGTTCGGAGCGGCTGAAATCGGCGCCGGCGACGGCGTCGCCGATGATGACCATGACCGGACCGGTGAGCTCGGTGCGAGCCTCCAGGCCTGGCAATTCCTTCAATGTGCCATGCAGCAGGCGGCTGTCGCGGCGTCCAGCATTTTCGACGACGGCGACCGTCGTGTCCTCAGCGAGCCCGCCTGCCATCAGCCGTTCGGCGACCGAGGCCGCCACTGTGCGACCCATATAGACGGCAACGGTCGCGCCGGACAGCGCGAGACGCGCCCAATCCGGCAGCACATTGCCCTGAAGATCATGGCCGGTCGTGAAAACCAGCGACGAGGACACGCCGCGCAGCGTCAGCGGCAGTTCGAAATCAGCGGCGGCGGCGAGTGCCGAGGTAACGCCCGGCACGATCTCGTAGGCGATGCCGGCGTCGCGAAGTGCTGCCATCTCTTCTCCGGCACGACCGAAGACCAGCGGATCGCCGGACTTCAGGCGGACGACACGCTTGCCGGCATGGCCGAGTTCGACCAGCAGCGCGTTGATTTCGCTCTGCGACTTCGAATGACAGCCCTTACGCTTGCCTACGGGAATGCGCTCAGCGTCGCGGCGGCCCATATCGACCACTTCGCGCGGCACCAGCGCATCGTAGACGATCACGTCGCATTCCATCATCAGGCGATGAGCGCGGAGCGTCAGCAGATCTTCGGCACCCGGGCCTGCACCGACGAGAAACACGCGGCCCTCGACGCGGTCGGCAGCGACACCCTTCAGAATACGTGTCGCCTCGCGGCGGGCGAGGCTGATCTCGTCGGATTCGACGTGGTCGGCGACCTTGCCCTTGAAGAAATCGCGCCAGAACAGCCGGCGCGGCGCACCGCGCGGCACGAGGCGATCGACGGCGCGCCGATAGGAATTGGCGAGGCGACCGAGCTTGCCAAGCGAACGCGGCAGGAGACGGTCGATGTCGGCACGGATCATTTGCGCGAGAACCGGGCCTACGCCTTCGGTGCCGATGGCGACCGCAATTGGTGCGCGGTTGACGAGGGCGGGCGTATAGAAATCGCAGTAGTCGGGCTGGTCGACGGCATTGGCGGGAATGCGGGCAGCGCGGGCGGCGGCCACGATCTCGCGGTCGAGAGAACCCTCACCCGTTGCAGCAAAAACCAGGCGCGCACCGTCAACCTGCGAGGGCTCGAAGGGCAAAGCCACCTGTTCGATGCCGTGCTGGGCGAGAAAGGCAGCGTAGTCATCTTCCGGGGCATCGGCATAGGCGATGATGCGTGCTTCGGTGTTTTTCAGCAGGCGTGCCTTCGCATAGGCCTCGTCGCCGTTTCCGAAAACGGCGGTAACCTCATTCTCGACCTTGAAGAAGGCCGGAAAGACCGAAAGCTGTTTGTCCTGCTGCACCATGAATCATCCGTTCAACGTCGAACGCATCATCGCGTTTTGGCCTTAAGAATTGAAGAAACAGGAATCCCTTCGCCCCCACTCTGCGGTATTTCTGTCCTAGTCCCCCAGCCCTTGCGAGCAAAATGCACCGGCTTGCACACACTCCATCGCGATCCCGTCGACCTCTAGCAAATGGCGGGAAAAACCGAACTCAGCGCATCATTTCCCTTTCGGCTGGCGCTCGGCAAGCGCTAGGATCGCATTGCACAACATTGCGGAGCGTATCACCTTGACCACACCGGAGCTCACCCGTCGCCTTCTCGACGTGATCGAACATGACATCCTGCCGCTGACGGCCAAAGGTGTTGCAGCCGGCAACAAGGTTTTCGGCGCCGCGATCCTCAGGAAGTCGGACCTGTCTCTCGTTCTCGCCGAGACCAACAATGAACTCGAGAACCCGCTCTGGCACGGCGAGGTGCATACGCTCAAACGCTTTTACGAACAGGGCGAGCGGCCTGATACCAAGGACCTGATCTTTCTCTCGACCCATGAACCCTGCACGATGTGCATGTCGGCGATCACCTGGGCCGGCTTCGACAATTTCTACTATTTCTTCAGCCATGAAGACAGCCGCGACGCCTTTGCCATCCCGCATGATCTGAAGATCCTGAAGGAGGTTTTCGGCCTCGAACCCGGTGGCTATCGGCGGCAGAACGCCTTCTGGCTAAGCCATGCGATGATCGAAATGGTGGCCTCCGCCAGCGATGCCGATCGCCCTGCCCTTTTTGAACAGGTGAGCCGCATCAAGGCGGAATATGACCTGTTGTCGGAAACCTACCAGTCGTCCAAGGGCGACAATGACATTCCGCTCAACTGAGCGAGCCATACGGGATTACAATGGAAGCCTCCACCGACATCAACCGCCTGCTTGAGATCATGGCGGCGCTGCGCCAGCCCGAGACGGGCTGCCCCTGGGACATCGTCCAGACCTTCGAGACGATCAAGCCCTATACGATCGAGGAGGCCTATGAGGTGGCGGATGCCATCGAGCGCAAGGATCCGGATGATCTCTGCGAGGAGCTGGGCGATCTCTTGCTGCAGGTGGTCTTTCATGCGCGGATCGCGGAGGAACAGGGTCTGTTCTCCTTCGGCGACGTGGTCGAGGCGATCAGCCGAAAGATGATCCGTCGTCATCCGCATGTCTTCGCCCGCTCGGATGCCGATACGCCGGAAGCCGTGAAGGCGCAGTGGGACACGATCAAGCAACAGGAGAAGGCGGAACGGCTCGCACGCCGCGCTGCCCGTGGATCGGCTGCCGATCCCGACACCGGCTATCTCGGCTCGGTGCAGCGCTCCTTTCCTGCGCTGACAGAGGCATTGAAACTGCAGGAGCGGGCAGCCAAGGTCGGCTTCGACTGGTCGGAGGCTGCCCCCATCCTCGACAAGATCGAGGAGGAGATCGGCGAATTGCGCGAGGCGCTGGCCGGGAACGAGCCGGACAAGGTCAAGGACGAACTCGGCGACCTGATTTTCGCATTGGTCAATATCGGTCGGCATGTGGGGGCAGAACCGGAACAGGCCCTGCGTGGGACGAATACGAAGTTTCGTAATCGTTTCAGCTATATAGAAACATCTCTTCATGCATCAGGCGAGACGCTGGAAGCAGCTCCGCTCGAACGGATGGAAGAGCTGTGGCAGGCGGCAAAAGGCATCCAGCGGCAAATTGGTTGAACCAGCATGAAGCTCACGGGACTTGATGTTGCCATTGCAGGTGCTGGCGTCGGGGGATTGGCGCTCGGCACCATGCTCGCCCGGTTCGGCGCCTCCGTGACACTTTACGACCAGATGGATGCGCCCCGTCCAGTTGGCTCCGGTTTCGTGCTGCAGCCGACGGGGGCTCAGATTCTTGCGGCCATGGGGCTTCTCGATATAGTCGCCGCACGCGGGCGACGCATCGACCGGATGGTCGGACGCTTGAAAGACGGCGGCAAGCCGGTGCTCGACGTGCGCTACCGGTCGGGCGAGTTCGGGATCGCTGTCCAGCGGGTGGCGCTGTTCGACACCTTGTTTGAGGCGGCGCGCGCGGCCGGCGTGACTTTCGAGGCATCGGCGCGGGTCCGCGGCGTTGAGCTGGGGCCACCTCCCCGCCTTGTCTTTCAGGACGGTGCGCGTTCATTGCCGGCAGATCTTGTGATCGATGCCATGGGTGCCAATTCCCCGATCGGCAGTCGCCCGGATAGCGAACTCAGTTATGGCGCACTCTGGGCCACGGTGCCCTTCCCCGATGGCGGGCCATTCCAAGAGAACCTGCTCGAACAGCGCTACGACCGTGCCTCGCTGATGGCAGGTGTACTGCCGGTCGGGACCGCCCGCGAAGGGGCGCCCGCCATGGCGACCTTCTTCTGGAGCCTGCGAACGGCTGACCATCCCGAATGGGTCAAGGCTGGACGCGACGCTTGGCTGGAGGCGGTGGCCAAGCTCTGGCCCGCTGCGCTTCCGCTCGCTGCCGTCGCGGAGCCGGTTCATGCCCGCTATCGTCACCAGACGCGCCCGCCGATGATCGGGCGGCATGTCGTGAGGATCGGTGATGCCTGGCATGCGACAAGCCCACAGCTCGGCCAGGGCGCGAACATGGCGCTGCTTGACGCTGCATCGCTCACCTCCGCACTGGTTGATGCAGAGGACGTCGAAGCGGCGATCGCACGGCATCTGCGGCAAAGGCAGATGCATGTGCGGAGCTACCAGTTCCTCAGTCGGGTGCTGACGCCCTTCTACCAATCGGACAGCCGCCTGCTGCCTGCCTTGCGGGATCATCTGATCGCGCCAGTGACGACTTTGCCGGGCGTGCGATCCATCATCTCGACGCTTGTGACGGGCGATCTTCTCGACCCCGTCGGTCGGCTGCGGCTCTCCGAGACATTCGGGCGCGACGCAGAGGCCCGGTCGCACTCGTAATCGTCCATTCGCAACAGTCATTGCCCTTGGCTTGGCAGCGAGGATGCAGGACCGAGACTTGGGTTGCGGTCAAGGTGGCGAAGAGCCGTTCGAAGACGGCGCCATGCCAGGGGCAGCCGGGCGTCGCCAGCGGGTTTTCCTGGATTGCTAGCTGCACGACCGGTTGGCGCCAGCCACGGACCTCACCTGAGAACCGGCCGCTCCCGGCAAAGGTCCAGGCATGGGCCGAGATAGCACGGACAAGCAAGCGAGCCGAGACGGCGGCCGGCAAGTGCGGCAACAGGCGGCGGGCCGGTTTCGGGATGCGATGGGCCAGCAGATAGTGGCCGGTACGGTGTCCCGCTTCCGCCAGGACGCGGGTGGCGTCCTGATCCGACAAGGTGTCGCAGAGTACGGCGAAGAGGCGCTGCGGCTCGCGTTCATCCAGCATCGTGCCGGGTGGATCGGCGTAACGATGGCCGATGCCCGCGCGATCAAAGATCTGGCGGGCCGTTTCTTCGCCAAACAGCGCCGATAGCGCCTGTCCCGTCTGGATCAGGCTGTTCGGCCCGATCCGGGCTGGCGGCCTGGCTTCTGGGACATCATCTGCGACATCGTCGTTGTACAGTCGCGCCAAGCTGCTGTCAGACGTGGGCATCGTGGCTCTCCGGCCCTCCGCCACAGGCCAAGACCGGGGTGCGCGCCTCTTCCGCCGCCCCAGCCTTGCGTGCGCGCAGCTGGCTTGCTCTGTCGGAGGCCGCCTGCCAATCGTCGATCTGGGCCGGTGAAATCTTGCGGGTCATGTCGAAGCCGAAATCGACCTTATCCTTGGATTGTGGCCCCCAGTAATTGTGCTTGCCGAGATCGTAGAATTTTCGTTCGAAGCCGGCTTTCATGAAGGCCTTGAGACAGCCGAGAAGATAGCGCCGCCGAAAGCCCTTGCCGCGCCAGGGGTAATGAAAGAGCGCCTTGATCATGTAGAAGCGTCGGTAGTTGTTCATGACGCGGTCGAGCAGTTCTGCGCGGTCCATGGCATCCGGCTTCATGATCGGTGTTACGAAATTGTATTTCGAGAAGTCGAAGATCTCGACCTTGTCGCCGAGTTCCTGGAAAAGCGGCGAGAAGGGCCAGGGCGTATACATCGCCCAGTTGGCGAGATCCGGGTTCCAGTCGCGCGCCATGCGATAGGTCTCTTCCAGCGTCTCCGCCGTCTCGTTTTCCAGGCCAACGATGAACTGCGCCTCGGTGAAAATATCGGCTTCGCGGAGAAGACGGATCGCCTTCTTGTTCTCGGCGACCTTGGTTTCCTTGTTGAAGCGGTCGAGCTTAAGCTGCGCGGCGGCTTCCGTGCCGAGCGAGACATGCACGAGGCCGGCCTTGCGATAGAGGGCCAAATATTCCTCGTCGCGGATGATATCGGTCACGCGGGTGTTGATGCCCCATTTCACCTTGTCCGGCAGGCCGCGGGCAATTAGCTCTTCGCAGAAGGCGATGAACTTCTTGCGATTGATGGTGGGTTCCTCGTCGGCGAGGATGAAGAAGCCGACCTGATGGTCGTTGACCAGCTTTTCGATCTCGTCGACCACCTTCTTCGGATCGCGGATGCGGTAGTCGCGCCAGAACTTCCACTGCGAGCAGAACGAGCAGGTGAAGGGGCAGCCGCGCGCCATGTTCGGGATCGCGACGCGCACGCCGAGCGGCACATAGATGTATTTTTCCCATTCGAGCAGCGTCCAGTCCGGCTCGACGGCATCGAAGTTCTTGACGGTGGGAGCCGCTGGCGTCGCGATCATCTTGCCGTCGTCGGTGACATAGGCGAGGCCCTTGATCCCTGCCCTCGCCTCCTTCCAGTTGCCGGCGGCAAAGGCGCGGGCAAGTTCGACGATGATCTCCTCGCCCTCGCCACGGACGATGACGTCGATATAGGGCGCCTCGGTCAAGACCTGCTGGTACATGAAGGTGGCATGGATGCCGCCGAGAACCCGGAGCGCCTTGGGGCAGACCTCTTTTGCGATCTCGAGGCAGCGCTCAGCCATGTAGATCGACGGGGTGATCGCGGTGCAGCCGATCAAATCCGGCTGAAGGCGGCGCAATTCGTCACGCAGCCGGTCTTCGGTCATGTCGTTGGTCATGGCATCGAGGAAGTGGATGTCAGTGAAGCCCGCGGACTTCAGCGCCCCGCCGAGATAGGCGACCCAGGCGGGTGGCCAGTTGCCGGCAATCTCGGCGCCGCCGGAATGATAGTTCGGATGAATGAAGACGACGCGCATGACCACCTCCCATGTGTGTAAACAAAAGTTGACACATGTGGCGAGGCGATCTGTTGACCTGGATCAATGGGTTGAGAGGGGGCTCAGCGCTCCCAATCTTCTTTTTCGGTTGGCTTCTGGGCCCCGAGCTTGCGTTCGAGTTCCTGGGCCTGGCGGTCGGTCAGGCGTACGTCGAGGCTTACGGAGCCGTCTTCATGGTCCTCCCGGTCGCTGACGACGGCGTTTTCATAAAGCCAGGAGATCACCGCGTGCTTGTCGGCGGGAATGGTGATCGTCGCCTCGGTCAGGACGCCGGAGAGGCGCTGCGAGATCACGTCGAGAAGGGTGTCGACGCCCTCCCCGCTGATGGCAGAGACGGGCAGGACGTTTTCGCGGCCGGCCGCCTTTTGAAGGATTCCGTCGTGGTTCTCGGGATCGAGGCGGTCGATCTTGTTCCAGACTTCAAGGATGCGCTCGGCGCGTTCCTTCTCGTCGATGCCGAGGTCGTCGAGAATGCGCAGGACATCGGCAGACTGGGCGCCGTTGTCAGGGTCCGACATGTCGCGGACATGCAGGACCAGATCGGCTTCCAGCACTTCTTCCAGCGTCGCGCGGAAGGCGGCGACGAGGTGGGTCGGCAGGTCGGAGATGAAGCCGACGGTATCAGACATGATCACGGTGCGGCCATGCGGCAGCTTCATCCGGCGGAGCGTCGGATCGAGCGTGGCAAAAAGCATGTCTTCGGCGAGCACGCCCGCACCGGTGATGCGGTTGAACAGCGTCGACTTGCCGGCATTGGTGTAGCCGACAAGTGCCACGATCGGATGCGGCACCTTGCGGCGCTTGGCGCGGTGCAGCTGGCGGGTCCGGACCACCTGTTCGAGCTCGCGCTCAAGCTTGATGATCTTGTCCTGCAGCTGGCGGCGGTCGGCTTCGATCTGGGTTTCACCCGGACCACCCATGAAGCCAGCACCACCGCGCTGGCGTTCAAGGTGGGTCCAGGAACGGACCAGACGGCCCTTCTGGTAATTCAGATGGGCGAGCTCGACCTGCAGCGTGCCTTCCTTGGTGGAGGCGCGGCGGCCGAAGATCTCAAGAATCAGGCCCGTACGGTCGATGACCTTGGCGCCCCATTCCTTTTCGAGATTGCGTTGCTGAACCGGGGTGAGCGGATGATCGACGATGACGAGACCCGCGTCGAACTCGTCGAGCAGTGCCTTCACTTCGGCGATCTTGCCAGATCCCATCAGCGTTGCCGGGCGCGGCTGGTTGACCTGAACAATCAGACCCTGAACGATGGTGAGGTCGATGGCACGGGCAAGGCCGATCGCCTCTTCGAGACGTGCTTCGTTGGACCGGCTCGGGGCCGGCGGGGCCCCTTCAGGCAGTGCTTGCGCCTTCGCCTGCTTCAGGACGGGCACGAGCACGAGCGCCCGCATGTCATCCCGGCGCTTTTCGTCCTCCGGGATGATCGATTCGTTCTTTGTATCTCGGCTTGTGATGATCTCAGTCCTGTCCGGAAGAGGCTTCGTCGTTCTCGAACATCGTCATCGGCTGGCCGGGCATGATGGTCGAGATGGCGTGCTTGTAGACCAGCTGGGAATGGCCGTCGCGTCGCAGGAGAACACAGAAATTGTCAAAGGATGTCACAACACCGGTCAGCTTCACGCCGTTGATCAAGAAGATCGTCAGCGAAATCTTCTGCTTTCGTACGGTGTTGAGGAAGAGATCCTGCAGGTTCTGAGAACGTTCCGCCATGGCGCCGCTTCTTTCTTTCTTGCCGGTCCTTTGTCGACCGGTGTGATTATTGTTTGTTAACTGATCAGCGTCGGGAAAATGCCCCTCGTCCCTTCGCCGAAAAAACGTGGTATCAAATCACCGTCTTCTCCGCAACGTCGAAAAAAGTCGAACGGATGCGCTCGGCCATGGCGCCGGGATGGCCGTTTCCGATCGGCTGGCCGTCGATTTCGACGATCGGAAAACAGATGCTGGTGGCGGCGGTGATGAAGACCTCGCGCGCATTGAGCATTTCCTCGCGGGAAAACTCTCGCTCCTGCACGTTGATCCCCAACCTGTCCGTTACGTCCATCAGGCCTGTGCGCGTGATGCCGCGCAGGATGCCGTGTTCGGCGGGACGGGTGACGAGCACCCCATCCTTATCGACGATCCAGACATTGGTCGCCGCCCCTTCCGTCACCATGCCGCGCGAATCGACATAGATGGCTTCCTGCGCACCCTTCTCCTTGGCCGCCTGACGGGCCATGGCATTGGGCAAAAGGCCGACTGTCTTGATGTCGACGCGGTCCCAACGGTTGTCCGGCAGAGTGATCGCCTTCAGACCCGTCTCATTCTTCTTCGCGATCACAGAGGGATCGGTGATCTTGGCTGTGATCACCAGGCTCGGCGGCGTGTCGGCTGAGGGATAGACATGGTCGCGCCGGGCCACACCGCGCGTCACCTGGAGATAGAAGAGACCATTCTTCACACGATTGCGGCGTGCCACTTCACGGATGACCTGGGTCAGGGCCGCGCGGCTCATCGGGGACTTCATCTGGAGTTCGGACAACGAACGATCAAGGCGATCAAGATGTCGGGTGAGATCGACGATCACACCATGGCGGATTTCGCAGACCTCGTAGACGCCATCGGCGAATTGATAGCCGCGATCCTCGATATGCACCGCCGCGTCGGCATGAGGCAGGTAACGGCCATTGACATAGGCGATGCGTGGCATGGGGTTGGGACCTTCAGAAATACTGGATCGAAACGCGGAAGAGTTGCTCGACGTGGCGCACGGCGTCGGCAGCGGCAAACATCACGACGCGATCCTTGGCCTTGATCTTGGTTTCACCATTCGGGCGGATCACCGTCTTGTCGCGCAGGATTGCGCCCACGCGCAGACCGGGCGGAAGCTCGAGTTCACGGAAGGGCTTGCCGACGAGCGGCGAGGTCTCAAGCGCCTCAGCCTCGATGACCTCGGCTTTGCCCTTCTGGACCGCATAGACGGCGCGGATACGGCCCTTGCGCACGTGCTGGAGTACGCGCGAAATCGTCACGGCACGCGGATTGATGTGAGCATCAATGCCAATCGACGTCGCCAGATCATGGAAGGACGGGCTGTTGATCAGCGCCATACCCGACTTGCAGCCCAGGCGCTTGGCCATGGCGGCACTCAGGATGTTTGTCTGATCATTGTTGGTCAGTGTCACCATCAAGTCGGCGTCCTGGATGTCGGCCTGCTGGAGGATGTTCTGATCGAGCGCCGAGCCATGCAGCACGATGCCGTCCTGCAGCTGATCGGATACTGATAGCGCGCGCTCGCGGTCGTTCTCGATGATCTTCAGACGCGTTTTGGGCTGCATCTGCTCGATAGACTTGGCGACGTAGTAACCGATGTTACCGCCGCCGGCGATGACGATACGGGCGGCTTCCTGTTCTTCATGACCGAAAAGGCCAAGGGTTCGACGGGCGTGGTCCCGCTGGCAGATGACATAGGCCAGGTCGCCGACCTGCAGGTGGTCCTGCGAGCGAACGACGTGCAGGCGACCGTTGCGCCAGATGGCGCAGACGGTGGCCATCAGATCGGGGAAGAGTTCGCTCAACTGATTGAGCGGCGTATCCACCACCGGGCAATCTTCCATGCACTCGATGGCAAGCATCGCAATATGGTCGTCGGCGAAACGGACGATATCGGTGGCGCCGGGGAAGGAAATCCGGCGCAGCACCATCTTCCCGACCTCGATCTCAGGCGAGATCGTGACGTCGATCGGCAGGTTGTCGCGACTGAAAAGGTCCGAATATTCGGGACGCAGATAGTTTTGCGAGCGAATACGGGCAATCTTGGTCGGCACGTTGAAGAGCGAATGCGCGACCTGGCAGGCCGTCATGTTGATCTCGTCATAAAGCGTGACGGCGATCAGCATTTCGGCCTGGTCTGCGCCGGCGCGCGCCAGCACGTCCGGATGGGCGCCGTGCCCGACATAACCGCTGACATCGAGGGTCTCGGTGATGTGCGAGACGAGCGACGCCGAGGTGTCGATCACCGAGACATCGTTGCCCTCCTGGGAGAGGCGTTCGGCGATACCGTAACCGACCTGGCCCGCGCCGCAGATGATGACTTTCATGGCAAGCTTCCTGCCCCAGGTTCGCGTCTACCGGATTCGTTTCGCCCGCTTATACGCCAAGCGATTTCAGTTTGCGATGGAGGGCCGAGCGTTCCATGCCGACGAATTCCGCGGTCCGCGAAATATTGCCACCGAAGCGGTTGATCTGGGCAATCAGATAGTCGCGTTCGAACATCTCGCGCGCTTCGCGCAGCGGCAGCGTCATGATGTGCGTGTCGTTTCGAGCGGACACCTTCGGCAGCATGTCGGAGAGATCCTGCGGCAGCATTTCGGCGCTGATCGGCGAGTCAGGACTGTCGCCCTGAGCCAGAATCATCAACCGCTCGATGTTGTTGCGCAGCTGGCGGATATTGCCCGGCCAGTCATTGGCCTGCAGAACCGCCATCGCGTCATCACCGATCTTGCGCTGGCGGATGCCGGCCTGTTCGGAAACCTGACGCATGAACATGTCGACCAGGAACGGGATATCCTCGCGGCGCTCGGCAAGTGCCGGTACCTTGACCGGGACCACGGCCAGGCGATGGAACAGGTCTTCGCGGAAACGGCCTTCGGCGATCAGGCTTTCCAGATTGTAGGCGCTCGACGAGATGATGCGCACATCGACCTTGACGCGCTTGGACCCGCCGATACGCTCGAACTGCTGTTCGACGAGCACGCGTAGGATCTTGTTCTGCGTCTCGCGCGGCATTTCGCCGATTTCATCAAGATAGAGAATACCGCGATGGGCCTCTTCGAGCGCACCGATCCGGCGCGGTTGGCCAGGTGTGCCCTCGGTGCCGAACAATGCCATTTCCATGCGATCAGGCGTGATCGCTGCCGCGTTCAGCGAGACGAACGGTCCGCCTGAGCGGGCCGATCGTTTGTGGATCATGCGTGCGACGAGTTCCTTGCCCGAACCGGAGGGGCCGAAGATCATGATGCGGCTGTTGGTCGGCGCAATCTTTTCTATCGTCTGGCGCAATTGCGAGACGGCGACCGAGGTGCCGATGAGTTCAATCGCGTCACCCGTTCGGCGCTTCAATTCGGAGACCTCGCGTTTCAGCTTGGAATTCTCCAGCGCGCGCTCGGCAATCAGGATCAGCCGATCCGCCTTGAAGGGCTTCTCGATGAAGTCGAAGGCGCCCCGCTTGATCGCCGAGACTGCTGTCTCGACATTGCCGTGCCCCGAGATCATCACCACAGGCAAGTCAGGATGGCGCAGCTTGATCTCGTCGAGCAGTGACAGGCCGTCGAGGCGGCTGCCCTGCATCCAGATATCGAGGAAGACCAGACGCGGCACACGATCAGAAATGGCGGCCAGAGCGCTATCTGCGTCGTGCGCCGTCCGGGTCTCATGCCCTTCGTCGCTCAGGATGCCGGAGACGATCTCGCGAATGTCTTCTTCGTCGTCGACTACGAGAATATCAGAGGCCATGGACCTTTTCCTTGTCGCTTTCAGTCTCGATGGCGGTAGCGTCTGCTCGCGGCAGGATGATGCGGATCATCGCGCCCCTGCCCCGGTCGAAATCGGCCGGCGCGTCGTGCAGTTCAAGCTGCCCACCATGCTCTTCAATGATCTTCTTCACGATCGCGAGTCCAAGGCCGGTGCCCTTCTCGCGCATCGTCATGTAGGGCTCGAGAATCCGATGGCGGTTCTCGCTCGGCAGCCCGCGGCCATTGTCGATGACATCGACAATGAACCGGTCCTGGTCACCGTCGAAGGCCGACCGAACCAGGATCTTGCCGCCCTCGCCACGTTCGTCCTTCGGCACGGCTTCGATCGCTTCGACGGCGTTCTTGACAATGTTTCCGACCGCCTGCGCCAGCATGCGTGCATCGAAGTTTCCTTCGAGCAGCTCGGTGCCAAAGTCCCGCTGGAACTCGATTTCAGCACTGCCGATTTCGCGCAGAAAGACGGCGTCCGTCAGGATCTCGCGGAGGTCGGAGCGTTGCTTGGTCGGTTTCGGCATGCGGGCAAAGGCCGAGAACTCGTCGACCATGCGGCCGATGTCCTCGACCTGACGGACGATGGTATCGGTGCACTGGTTGAAGACGGCCTTGTCATCCTCGGCAATCTGCTTGCCAAAGCGACGCTTGAGGCGTTCGGCCGACAACTGGATCGGCGTCAGCGGGTTCTTGATTTCATGCGCGATACGCCGTGCGACGTCGGCCCACGCCGTCGAGCGCTGGGCCACAACCAGGTCGGTGATCTCATCGAGGGTGATGACGTAGGAATCGACAGAGCCCCGTGTCTCCTCGCGTGTGACCTGCACGTTGAGCGTTCGCTCCTTGCCGCCGCGGATCATGTTGATCTGCTCGCGATAACCACCGCGATGACGCACGGCTGCCTCTGCGAGAACGCGATCCACTTCCGGCGCCACCAGAGCAAGTTTCTGCCCGATCAGCTGCTCGGAGGGCAGCGCCAGGAAATATTCGGCCGATGGATTGACGATTGTGATGATGCCGTCGTCCTCGACGCCGATGACGGCGGCCGTGACACCGGACAATACGGCCTCGATGAAGCGGCGACGGTCATCGACCTCATCCTTGGCCTCGAGGATCTCGTCACGCTGCGAACGGATCTGCGAGACCATCTTGTTGAAGGTCCGCGAAAGGCTGCCGACATCGCCATCGGCGGCGCGAACCGGCACGATGACGCTGAGGTTGCCCGAGGCGATGCTGTCCGCCGCGCCGATCAACAGCCGGATCGGTCTGACGATCCGGTCGGCAACCGCAATCGCCGTCCAGATGGCCGCGAGCAAAACGATCAACGCGAAGCCGAGATAGAGAATGGCGAAGGCGATCTGCAGCGTTGTTCGGCCATCTTCCATTGACTGGTATTCGGCGGTGTTCTCCTCCATCAGGCGCATGGCTTGCATCACCTTCGGATCGACGGCGCGTATGGTGTAGAGAAATGTGCCGGAAATGCTCTCCAGCTTGATGATGGCGCCGACGAGGTTGGTCACGCCGGGTGGGATCAGCGTCGGCTGGCCGGAAGCGGCGCTGCCAAGGGCATCGCGCGGAATCGCTGGAAGCGGCTTGTCCGTATCGATATCGGCCTGTGTGATCGCCGATCCGTCCTCGCGCACCAGAAAGGCACCGAGCATGCCGCGGCCCCGGGCCTGGCGCGTCATCAGATCCACAAAGCCCTGGCGGTCGAGATAGAAGAGGGCGCGATTGCGTTCCAGGTCGTTGGCCATCGAGATCGTCTGGCCCTGCAGATAGCTTGCGCTTTCCAGCATGTAGGCCTGGGCGACGTTCATCGACGAGGAGACGATCGACTGCGTTCTGATCGAGAACCAACGGTCTAGGCCGACATTGAGCGTGATCGACGCGAAAATCGCCACCAGGATCGCCGGCGTGATCGCAATGATGGAGAACAAGGCGACGATTCGCACATGCAGACGCGCGGCGGCACGCCCTCGGTTGCGCGCCTTGAAGAGACGCATAACCTCGCGGCCGATCAGGAACATCAAGCCGACGATGAACAGCGAATTGATGACCGCAGACGCAATGAGGACCTCCGAGGTCGGCTCGATTGCCGTAAGGCCCAGCAAGATCGGCAGCGTCAGTGATGCACACAGGAGCGCGCCGCCAGCCAAGAGAAGGCCCGGCAGTGCGAAGGATGCGCGCCGATCCTGCGCCAATGCGCTGTCGACGTCTGCTGCGGAGGCAGTCCTCACGCGTGCCATCATTTTCCCCCGGATCCGCGAAACCGGATCTCGTTGATGCGGCGACCTCTCGATCGCGGCAAATCTCTATGCTTCAAAGCTCCGACGAACCTGCCTCGCGCCAAGAGCGCGTCAGGCGTCGAAGCAACGTGGCTTTTGAGCAACGCATTGTGGCGAAATTGCAACGGCGGCCTGAGCCTTGTCAAGCCGAGCGGGAACTGCGGTAAACCGACACGCCGAGCTCGCGGATCTTCTTGCGCAGCGTGTTGCGGTTCAGGCCGAGCAGATCGGCCGCCTTGATCTGGTTGCCTCGGGTGGCAGTCAGGGCGGCAAGGATCAGCGGATACTCCATCTCGGTCAGGACCCGGTCGTAGAGACCCGACGGCGGAAGCGCTTCACCGAAGGATGCGAAATAGGTCCGCATGTTTTCTTCGACGGCCTGGGAGATCGTCATCGTGCCCGAGGGCATGCCGACCTTGGAGATCGGGCTGTCGGCGACATCGGCGCGCAGTTCCTGCTCGACGATTTCACGGGCAATCACGTCCTGTGGGTAGAGCGCCATCAGGCGGCGTACCACGTTCTCCAGCTCGCGCACGTTGCCGGGCCAGGCATAGGCCTTCATCACCTCGAGCGCCTCGTGGTCGAAACGCTTGGCATCGAGGCCTTCTTTTTCGCCCTGCTGAATGAAGTGTCGGACCAGATCGGGGATATCTTCGGCGCGGTCGCGAAGCGGCGGCAGGCGCAGCGGCACGACATTCAGTCGGTAATAGAGGTCTTCGCGGAAGAGGCCCTGATTGATCGACTGTTTCAGATCCTTGTTGGTCGCCGCGACGATACGGACATCAGTGCGTATCGGGGTGCGCCCGCCAACGGTCGTGTATTCGCCCTGCTGCAGCACGCGAAGCAGACGGGTCTGGGCGTCCATCGGCATATCGCCGATTTCATCGAGGAAGAGCGTGCCGCCTTCGGCCTGTTCGAACCGGCCGGTGGAACGGTTTTGCGCGCCGGTGAAGGCACCTTTCTCGTGGCCGAAGAGTTCCGATTCGATCAGGTCCCGCGGGATGGCCGCCATGTTGATGGCAACGAAAGGACCATTCCGACGCTTGCCGTAGTCGTGCAGCGCCTTGGCGACCAGTTCCTTGCCGGTACCGGATTCGCCGGTGATCATCAGCGTCAGGTCCGTCTGCATCAGGCGCGCCAGCACGCGGTAGATTTCCTGCATGGCTGCAGAGCGGCCGACGAGCGGCATGCCATCCTGCATGTCGTCGTCGAGACGGGCTGGACGCTTTTTCGGCTCCGACAGCGCGCGGCCGATGATGGCGATCAGTTCGGTGAGGTCGAAGGGCTTCGGCAGGTAGTCATAGGCGCCCTTCTCGGACGCCTTGATGGCGGTCATGAAGGTGTTCTGGGCGCTCATGACCAGCACCGGCAGATCCGGCCGCGCCTTCTTGATGCGCGGCAACAGATCGAAGGCGTTTTCGTCGGGCATGATGACATCGGTGACGACGAGGTCGCCCTCGCCCGCCGAAATCCAGCGCCAGAGGGTCGCCGCGTTGGAGGTGATCCTGACGTCGTAACCCGCGCGGCTCAGCGCCTGGTTCAGGACCGTGCGGATCGCAGCATCGTCATCTGCAACAAGGATCGTCGCTGTCATCAGTTCGTTCCCGTGGATTTTGGCAGAGGCGCATCTTCGAGCGCCGTCTCTTTCGACATGGGCATCAAGACCCGGAAGGTGGTGCGGCTCGCCTGGCTGTCACACTCGACGATGCCGCCATGGGCGCCGATGATCTTGGCGACGAGCGCCAGACCGAGCCCCGAGCCGTTCGTCTTCGTCGTGATGAAGGGATCGAAGAGATGGGGCAGAAGGTCTGATGGTACGCCGGGCCCGTTGTCATGGACGCAGAATTCCAGTGGCAGGGAGATCTTTTCGCGCGAGCCAGCGACCGAGAGGCGAATGCCGGGTCGATAGGCCGTGGTGAGCTGGATTTCGCCGTCGGAGCGCTCGCCGATGGCCTCGGATGCGTTCTTCACCAGGTTCAGAAAGACCTGCACCAGCTGGTCCCGGTTTGCATAGACCGGCGGCAACGAAGGGTCGTAATTCTCGGTGATCCTGATGTTGCGGGCAAAGCCTGCTTTCGCCACGGCCTTTACCTGATCGAGGACAGAGTGGATGTTGATCGACTGACGATCGACCGGCCGCTCATCGGAAAAGACCTCCATGCGATCGACAAGCGAGACAATACGATCCGTCTCGTCGCAGATCAGGCGGGTCAGCGCCCGATCTTCGTCTGTGACGGCTGTCTCGAGCAGCTGCGCAGCACCACGGATGCCGGAGAGCGGGTTCTTGATCTCATGCGCCAGCATGGAGGCAAGGCCGGTGACCGAGCGGGCCGCTGCGCGATGGGTCAGCTGGCGGTCGATCTTGTCGGCCATCGACCGTTCCTGGAAAACGACCACGACATTGCCGGGCTGGCTGAGGACCGGTGCCACATAGAGGTCAACGAGCTTTTCCTGGCCGAGACGCGGCGAACTCAAATCGACGCGGTATTCGTTGACCGGCGCGCGGCGTTCGCGCACCTGTTCGATCAGCGACAGCAGCGGACTGCCGAAAGGGATGAATGTCGAAATACGGTAGCGGGCGAGATGCGTGGCGCTCGCGCCAAAAAAGGCCTCGGCCTCCCAATTGGCAAAGGCGATATGCCCATTGGCATCCACCATCACCACCGGGTTCTGGATGGCGTTGAGCACGGCCATGGCGAGGCCACCGCTCTTGTCATTCGCCGTCATGCGGCCTCCTGTCTGGCGCGCGCGCCATCGTTCTCCGAGAGTGCCCGCTGCAAGGCCCCGACAACGAAGCCCTGATCTTTCGATGTCATGATGGATGCCTTCGCCTCCGGTGCGAGATCCGGCGCGTGGCGATCGAGATACCAGCCGAGGTGCTTGCGGGCGTGGCGCACGCCGACTTCGGCACCATAGTGATCCAGCATCGCCCGATAGTGGTCCACGACGACATCGGATATCTCAGATGCAGCGGGGGCGGCATGACCTGCGAGAACGCCGGCATGCCATGGGCGGCCCTGGCAACCGCGACCGATCATGACCGCGTCGGCGCCGGAGCGGCGAAGGATCTCGTTGGCATCCTCGACGGTTTCGACGTCGCCGTTGGCGATCAGCGGAATCCGGATGGCGTTGCGAACGGCGGCGATCGCGTCCCAATTCGCCTTACCCTCGTAAAACTGCATTCGGGTACGGCCATGCACGGTAATCAGCTGAACACCGGCGGCTTCGGCGCGTGCAGCGATGTCGGGCGCATTGATCGAGGTTTCGTCCCAACCGAGGCGCATCTTGACTGTCACCGGGATCTTTACCGCCTTGACGGTCGCCTCGATCAGAGACAAGGCATGATCCGGTTCGCGCATCAGGGCCGAACCGGCATAACCGCCGATGACCTTTTTGGCCGGGCAGCCCATGTTGATATCGATGATATCGGCGCCATTGGCCTCGGCGATAACTGCGGCTTCGGCCAGCCATTTTGCTTCTCGCCCGGCCAGCTGCACCATATGCGGGGTGAGATCCGCGCCCTTCAGACGTGACCAGCTTTCGGCTGCGTTGAAGACCAGTTCGCGGCTCGCCACCATTTCAGTGACCACGAGGCCTGCGCCAAAGCGGAAGGCGAGCTGGCGGAACGGCAGATCCGTGACGCCCGACATCGGCGCAAGCACAACACGGTTCCGAACAGGAACCGGGCCAATGCTGAAGGGCGTGTCCAACGCGACGGAAATCAAATGATTATCTTTCAGGCAAAGGGCGAATTTGCACTATTTTTAGCCAGCGTTGTCCGGCTTGCCAAGAGGCAAAGCTCACCGTTCGACAAAAATTCGTGCAAATGCTGGAAAAGCCGATAGCGAGCCGATAGAGCACGGTTGCGAAGGAAATGTGTCATGGACCAGGCGGGACGATGGAGCAAGAGCTGAGCGATACAATCGGTGTTGTCGTGGTTGCCGCCGGCCGTGGCGAACGCGCCGGAGCCTCCGTCGAAGGGCCGAAGCAATACAGGCGCATTGGCGGCAAGCCCGTCATCTGGCATACGCTGAAACGCTTTCTCGACTGGCCCAAAAGTGGCCCCATCGTCCTCGTCATTCACCCGGAAGATCATGGACTGCTGGAAACTGCGATTGTCGACCTGTCTCCCCGGGATTCCTTGATCGTGGTCGAGGGCGGCGCCACCCGCCAGGCCTCGGTGCTCAACGGGTTGCAGGCGCTGCACGAGCGGGGCATTAGACACGTGATGATCCAGGACGGTGTGCGCCCCTTTGTCGACGAGGCTCTTCTCGACCGGATCGCCGCCGAACTCGATGCGGGAAAACCGGCCGTGTTGCCCGCCATCCCCTTGTCGGACACAATCAAGCGCGGCGACGCCGCAGGCCTCATCACCGGCACGGTGCCGCGCAAGGATCTTTACGCGGCGCAGACACCACAGAGCTTTCACTACGCAACCATTCTCGCCGCCCACGAGCGCGCCGCGACCGAGCAAGCCGCAGACTTCACGGACGACGCCTCGATCGCGGAATGGGCTGGCATCCCCGTCCAGTTGGTTGAGGGATCAATCGACAATGTGAAACTGACCGTAAAGAGAGATATCGCCATGGCCGACGAGAAACTGAGGGCTAGCGCCCTCCCCGACGTTCGCACTGGAAACGGCTATGACGTGCACCAGCTCGAGCCCGGCGACGGCGTCACGCTCTGCGGCATCTTCATTCCGCATGATCAGAAGCTGAAAGGCCATTCCGATGCCGATGTCGCGCTGCATGCCCTGACAGACGCATTGCTCGCCACCTGCGGCGCCGGCGATATCGGCGATCATTTTCCGCCGTCGGACATGCAGTGGAAGGGCGCGCCGTCGCGTATCTTTCTCGAACACGCAGCGCGGGTCGTGCGCGGTGCTGGCGGCACGATAATGAATGCGGACATTTCGCTAATTGCCGAAGAGCCTAAGATTGGGCCACATCGTCAGGCAATGCGCGAGAAGCTCGCCGAGATCCTCGACATCTCGCTCGATCGCTGCTCGGTGAAGGCGACGACCAACGAGAAGATCGGCTTCGTCGGTCGTCGCGAGGGCATCGCCGCCATCGCCACGGCAACCGTCGTCTTTCGAGGAACGGACTGATGGGGCTCTATCCGGGAGATATCGAGCAGCAGGCCGCAGCGATCATCGCGGCCTATCGGGATCTCGGCTGGATGATTGCGACGGCCGAATCCTGCACCGGTGGCCTGATCGCCGGTGCGCTGACAGAGATTGCCGGTTCGTCGGCGGTCGTTGATCGCGGTTTCGTCACCTATACGAACCAAGCGAAGATGGAATTGATCGGCGTTTCGAGCGCAACGCTTGAAGCTTTCGGAGCCGTCTCGAAGGAGACCGCATTGCAGATGGCGCATGGAGCACTCATGCGTTCTGATGCCAAGGTGGCGGTCGCTGTGACAGGCATTGCCGGGCCAGGTGGAGGATCGGCGGAGAAACCGGTAGGGCTTGTGCATCTGGCGCTGAGAAGCCGCAGCGGGGAAGTCGAGCACAGGGAAATGCGCTATAGTGATATCGGCCGCGATCAAGTGCGGCTCGCCACTGTCAGAACAGCACTCGACATGCTGGCGCGCGCGGCTCAGCTGCCAGCGTAAATCTTGTCGGCACGCTCCTCGAAGGCTTCCGAAAACATGCGGAAGGCACGGTCGAACATTGACCCCATCAGAGCCCCGAGGATGCGGTTCTTGAATTCGTAGTCGATGTAGAAATGGACCGAGCAGGTGCCCTCGCCTGCGTCTTCGAAGCGCCAGCGATTGTCGAGATACCGAAATGGACCTTCGATGTATTTGACATCGATGGCGCGCTCGGCGGCCGTCAGCAAAACCTGCGTCGTGAAGGTCTCGCGGATCGCCTTGTAGCCCACGGTCATGTCGGCGAGCAGCAATTCCTTCCCGTCGCGTTCGCGGCGCGAGCGAATGGTTAGCGCTTCGCAGAGCGGCAAAAATTCCGGATAGCGCTCGACGTCGGCGACGAGGGCATACATACGTTCGGGCGAGTGCTTGACGAGGCGGCGGGTTTCAAACTGTGGCATGCCAGCGACTTAATGAGGAAGCCCCGCAAGATCAAGCAGGTGCGCCATTTCGCCATGGGATTTCAGGGTCACGACCGGCACGTTCGGTCCGTGACGCTCGATTTCCTGGATGATCCGCGGGGCATAGCGACGCCCAAAATTCCAGATGTAAGAGAGGAAATCGCGATCGGGCAAGGGCTCGGGGCAGCCTTCCGCCATATCCGGCCGTACCGTACCCCTGAAACGACAAACCCTCTTTGCAACGCCCAGCAGACATCTCCATCGGGGAATTCGCAACCAAAGGATGAGATCTGTGCGCGGCAGCCTGATATCGAATGATGACGAACCACTGCCGTCGATGACCCAGCCGTCGCCGTTGACAAAGGCGCCCAGTCGCTCACGCTGCTCCTACCTGCTACGCTCCTGCCAACCGGGCAGCCAGCGCACATCCCTGTCCAGGGATACATAGCTCAGGCCCAGAGCGCTCGCGAGCTTCTGCGACAGAGTGCTTTTTCCGCTGCCAGACGATCCAATCACGCAGATGCGGCGGGCTTGGCGCAGGGCTTGTGCAGCAGCACTAAACGGCTCCAATTCACGCATTTGGAGCAGTCCGTCAAGCTGCCGCAACAGGCCTGATCTGGTCGATCCCGGTCGCTGTTTTGCTGGCCAGGGCGAGGTCGTAGGTGCGCTGAAGATTGAGCCAGAACTCCGGTGTGGTCGAAAAATAGCGGGCCAGCCGCAGAGCAATTTCGGCCGTTATCGCACCATGGCCATATTGCAGGCCGTCGAGCGCAGCCCTTTCGATACCGGTGTCAGCGGCAACCTGGTCAAATGTCAGGCCGAAGTCAGCGATGAAGTCGTCAAACAACACGCAACCGGGATGGATTGGTTCTTCAGTCACATGCAGCATTGCGCACCTCAGTGATAGTCGCACACTTCGACATCAAACGCGTCCCCGTTGGCCCATCGGAAGCAGATCCGCCACTGATCATTGATGCGGATCGAATGCTGTCCCTCGCGATTTCCCTTGAGCGCTTCAAGCCGATTGCTCGGTGCACGCGCAAATCCGAAACGACATGAGCTGCGTGGATCGCCATCAGCTTTCGCCGGGCACGCTCGGTTACGTCTGGCGGAAATCCTCGGACGTTCGATGTTCTGAAAAGCTGCTCCGTCAGTTTGTCTTTGAAATCTCGTATCATGATTTCACCCAAACCGACAGAGGCAGCCTAGGCCCGAACCAATTGCAGCTTCTCCCGCGCCGCCTTCAGCCGGGCAAAGTCATCGCCGGCATGATGCGACGAGCGGGTCAGCGGGCTCGACGAGACCATCAGGAAGCCCTTGGTGTAGGCGATGTCCTCGTAGGACTTGAACTCTTCTGGCGTGACGAAGCGCTCGACCTTGTGGTGCTTGCGGGTCGGCTGGAGGTACTGGCCGATGGTCAGGAAGTCGACGTCGGCAGAACGCAGGTCGTCCATCAACTGCAGCACTTCGTTGCGCTCTTCGCCGAGGCCGACCATGATTCCGGACTTGGTGAACATGGTCGGGTCGAGTTCCTTCACCCGCTGAAGCAGGCGAACGGAATGGAAATAGCGGGCGCCGGGACGGACCGTCAGATAGTTGCCCGGCACGGTTTCCATGTTGTGGTTGAAGACGTCGGGCTTGGCCGCGACGACTCGCTCAAGGGCACCAGGCTTCTTGAGGAAGTCAGGGGTGAGGATCTCGATCGTCGTCTCGGGCGATGCTTCGCGGATCGCCCAGATCACCTTCTCGAAATGTTCGGCGCCGCCATCAGCCAAGTCGTCACGGTCGACGGAGGTGATGACAACGTGCTGCAGACCCATCTGGCGGACGGCTTTGGCCACATTGGCGGGCTCGTCAAGATCGAGCGGGTTGGGCTTGCCGGTCGCGACATTGCAGAAGGCGCAGGCGCGGGTGCAGATCTCGCCCATGATCATGAAGGTCGCGTGCTTCTTGTCCCAGCACTCGCCGATATTCGGGCAGCCGGCTTCTTCGCAGACCGTTACCAGCTTGTGGGAGCGGACGAGCTCGCGGGTCTCGTGATAGCCCTTGGATGTCGGCGCCTTGACGCGGATCCATTCCGGCTTGCGCAATACCTCGGTGTCGGGCTTGTGGGCCTTTTCCGGATGGCGCACACGCTTTTCGTCTGCAGGCGCCAGGGGTGCCGCGTTCGAAAGATTGGTCCTGTCGAGAATGGTGACCATGGTCAAAACCCTATCCCGCCGCTGGTGCGGCTAATCGAGATTACCGCCGGACAAGCCGGGCAATGAAGAGAAGGAGGCTGGCGCCAACGAAACTGGTGATAAGGTATCCGAGCCAGTCACCCTCGACAAAGATGCCGAGGCGACGGAAGATCGCCGCTGCGATTGCCGCGCCGACAATGCCAATCACGATGTTCATGAAGACGCCAAAGCGCATGTCCATCAGCTTGCCGGCAAGCCAGCCAGCGAGGCCGCCGAAGAAGATCGTCGCGATAATGCCGACTTCAAACCCTGCCACGTCGAACTCCCTTTGGATCGTCAATTTGGAACCTGCCGCCCATATAGGCGGCGAGGTCCCGTTTCACAACCTTACTTCAGGCGTTCAGCACCCGGCCATAGGCGTCGAGCACACTTTCCTTCATCATTTCCGACAGGGTCGGGTGCGGGAAGATCGTGTGCATCAGCTCTTCTTCCGTGGTCTCAAGGTTCATCGCGACAACGAAGCCCTGGATGAGTTCGGTGACTTCCGCACCGACCATGTGGGCGCCGAGGAGTTCACCGGTCTTTTTGTCGAAAATGGTCTTGATCATGCCCTGGTCTTCGCCGAGCGCGATGGCCTTGCCGTTGGCGGCAAAGGAATAGCGGCCGACGCGGATGTCGCGGCCCTCAGCCTTCGCCTTGGCTTCCGTCAGGCCGACAGAAGCGACCTGCGGGTTGCAATAGGTGCAGCCCGGGATCTTGGCCTTGTCCATCGGATGCACACCCGGAACACCGGCGATCTTCTCAATGCAGATGACGCCTTCATGCTCTGCCTTGTGGGCGAGCATCGGCGGACCGGCGACGTCGCCGATCGCGTAGAGGCCCGGCACGTTCGTCTTGCCATAGCCATCGATGACGATGCAGCCGCGATCGGTCTTCACACCCAGCGCTTCGAGGCCGAGGTTCTCGATATTGCCCTGGACGCCGACGGCTGAGATCAGGCGGTCAGCGGTAATGGTCTGGATCTTGCCGTCCTTGGTCTCGACATGGGCAGTGATGGAGTTTGCACCCTTCTCGACCTTGGAGACCTTGGCTTCGGTAATGATCTTCAGGCCGCGCTTTTCCAGCTGCTTGCGGGCGAAGGTGGAAATCTCCACATCCTCGACCGGCATGATGTTGGCCATCAGCTCGACAACGGTGACGTCGACACCCATCGAGCGATAGAAGGAGGCGAATTCGATACCGATCGCACCCGATCCCATGACGACCAGAGACTTCGGCATAAAGTCCGGCTTCATCGCTTCGAAATAGGTCCAGATCAGCTTGCCATCAGGCTCGATGCCAGGGAGGGCACGCGGACGCGCACCCGTCGCAACGATAATGTGCTTGGCGGTGTAGGTGCCCTCACCCAGCACACCCTTCGGAACCGGGTTCTGCGGTTCGACGACGGGCTTCGACATCTTGCCGACGACCACTTCGCCGGGCTTCGAAAGCTTGGCCTCGCCCCAGATGACGTCGATCTTGTTCTTCTTCATTAGGAAGCCGATTCCACCGTTGAGGCGTGCCGAGACGCCACGCGAACGGGCGACGACTTCCTTGACATCGGCAGTGATCGTGCCGTTAAGCGTCAGACCGTAGGCCTTGGCGTGGTTGGCGTGGTCGAGGATCTCGGCTGAGCGCAGCAGCGCTTTGGTCGGGATGCAGCCCCAGTTGAGGCAGATGCCGCCCAGATGCTCGCGTTCGACGATCGCGGTCTTCAGGCCGAGCTGGGCCGCACGGATGGCGGTGACGTAACCGCCGGGGCCGGAGCCGATGATGATGACGTCGTAAGCGTTCGACATAGGTGCTTCCACTCCTCGGTTTCTTGCGAGCCTCCGCTCAGGCGGAGGCCCGTTTCGGGACTGGAAGCGAGACCCTCAGGCTGCGGGTGTCTCGGCCTCCGGTTCATGACGAACCAGCATCCCGTAGATTTCATCCTTGAGCTGCATCCGCTTCTTGCGCATTTCCACGACATGGAAGTCGTCTGCAGGCTCGACGTCTGTTTCAGCGCGGTGGATGGCCCGGTTCACCTCATGATAGGTTTCGAACAATCTCGCGAAATGACCATCCGTTTCCTTCAGATGACGCATCAGCGCGACGTGTTCCGGGAATTCCACTGCCAGTTCGTGCGGTGTGTTCGACATGATCCCATCTCCTCTTGTCGGGGTTGATGGGTACAAGTTAGACGCAGCGCACAAGACCTCCTTGATTTTGATCAACGCGCCCTGCCAGAGGATGCAGGATGCGGTCTTTCTTCAAAGTCCAAGCATCATGCGGACGACAGGCTCAACACCGCGACCGATCGCACGGGTGTTTTCCGCATCGAGATGGATGCCGTCGAGCGGCGTGGTCTCTGCGACCGATCCTGCGTCGAAGAAGGCGCATCCCGATTCGTCTGCTGCATCGCGGTACATGCTAGCGAGCATGGCGCCTTCGTCCACCGAGTGGTTGAACATGGCGCCGAACACCGAATTGGCCGTCTCGCGGATCGCCGGCGGCGCGACGATCAGGATTTCGGGCTCGTCGAACTCGAAACCCCAGTCGTGCTTCTGAACGAGCTTGACCAGCCGCTTGACGCCACTGGTCGCGCCGATGGCCGTGCCCTGAATGCCCCGCTTGAGGTCATTCGTCCCCAGCATGATGATCACAAGATCGATCGGCTTGTGCGTTGCGAGAAGCGTCGGAAGCAGCTTGGTTCCGTTGCGCTCGCAATCGCCCAGATGATCGTCATAGGCGGTGGTACGACCGTTCAAGCCCTCGGCGATCACCCTGACCCCGTGGCCGAGCGCCTTTTGCAAGACACTCGTCCAGCGGACCTCATAGGCATGGCGACCCAGATTCACCGGGTCATATCCCCATGTCAGGCTGTCGCCGTAAGCGAGAACGGTCTTCATCTTAACCGCCCCCGGTTCAGACCAGCATACCCATCGGATTTTCGATGTAGCGCTTGAAGGCACCGAGCAGTTCGGCCCCGAGCGCGCCATCGACGCAGCGATGGTCGGTCGAGAGCGTCACGGTCATGACATTGGCGATCTTCATCTCGCCGTTCTTGACCACGACCCGCTCTTCGCCGGCGCCGATCGCAAGGATCGTTGCATGCGGCGGGTTGACCACGGCCGAGAAGCTCTTCACGCCCATCATGCCCATGTTGGACACGGCAGTCGTGCCGCCCTGGTATTCCTCGGGCTTCAGCTTGCGGTCCTTGGCGCGCTTGCCGAGGTCCTTCATCTCGTTGGAGATGGTGGACAGGCTCTTTTCCTCCGCCTTGCGGATGATCGGAGTGATCAGGCCGCCGGGGATCGAGACCGCCACACCAACATCGGCATGCTTGTGCTTGACCATGTTGGTGTCGGTCCAGGAAACGTTGGCATCTGGCACGTCGCGCAGCGCGAGAGCCAGTGCCTTGATCACCATGTCGTTGACCGAGAGCTTGTAGGCCGGCTTGCCGTCTTTTTCGGGGGCTGCTGCATTGAGCTGGGCACGAAGTGCCAGCAGCGCATCCAGTTCGCAATCCACGGAGACGTAGAAATGCGGAATTGTCTGTTTGGATTCCTGCAGGCGCTTGGCGATCGTCTTGCGCATGCCGTCATGCGGCACGAGCTCGTAGGAGCCTTCGGCGAAGTTCTTGAGAACAGCTTCTTCCGAGGCGCCCTTGGCCATAACCGGGGCAGCTGCGGCAGTTGCCGCTGCTGCTGGCGCCGGGGCAGCCTTTGCACCACCGGTGCTGACGGCCTTTTCGACGTCGCTCTTGACGACGCGGCCCTTCGGACCGGAGCCAGAGACTGCCTTCAAGTCGAGACCGGCTTCCTTGGCGAGGCGACGGGCGAGCGGCGAGGCAAAGACCCGTTCCCCGCTCGACGCTGCCGGAGCAGCCGACGCGGCAGCAGGAGCCGGCGCTACAGCTGCAGCCGTGGCGGGCGCAGGTGCTGCTTCCGCCTTCGGAGCAGGAGCCGCCTCAGCCTTCGGCGCGGACGAGCCGCCACCAGCAGCAGCAGCGGCTGCGACGTCCTCGCCTTCCTCAGCAAGGATCGCGATCAGCGCATTGACCTTCACGGCCTCTGTGCCGGCGGGAACAACGATCTTTGCGACGATGCCTTCATCGACGGCTTCCACTTCCATGGTCGCCTTGTCGGTCTCGATCTCGGCGATCACGTCGCCGGACTTGACCTTGTCGCCTTCCTTGACCAGCCACTTGGCCAGATTGCCCTCTTCCATCGTCGGAGACAGGGCCGGCATGGTGATATTGATCGGCATGACCTTGCCCCCCTTACTTGTAGCAGACGGTTTTGACGGCCTGAACGACTTCGGCAACGCTCGGCAGTGCCAGCTTTTCAAGATTGGCCGCATAAGGCATCGGAACATCCTTGCCGGCGATCGTGAGGATCGGCGCATCGAGATAGTCGAAGGCCTGCTGCATGACGCGGGTCGCAATTTCGGTGCCGACGGAGGACTGCGGATAGCCTTCCTCGACGGTGACCAGGCGGCCGGTCTTCTTGACGGATTCGATGACGGTCGGCAGGTCCATCGGACGGATGGTCCGAAGGTCGATCAGTTCGACGTCGATGCCTTCCTTCGCCAGCTCCTCGACGGCCTTGACCGAATAGGTCATGCCGATACCGAAGGAAACGATGGTCGCGTCCTTGCCGGTCTTGTGGATGCGTGCTTTGCCGATCGGCAGGACGAAGTCATCCATCTTCGGCACTTCGAAGGAGTGACCGTAGAGGATTTCGTTTTCCAGGAAGATGACCGGGTTCGGATCGCGGATGGCCGCCTTCAGCAGCCCCTTGGCGTCAGCCGCCGTGTAGGGCATCACGACCTTCAGGCCCGGGATCTGGCTGTACCAGGCAGCGTAGTCCTGGCTGTGCTGGGCGCCAACGCGGGCAGCTGCGCCGTTCGGACCACGGAAGACGATCGGGGCACCCATCTGGCCGCCGGACATGTAGAGCGTCTTGGCAGCCGAGTTGATGATGTGGTCGATCGCCTGCATGGCGAAGTTGAAGGTCATGAATTCGACGATCGGCTTCAGGCCGGCCATTGCCGCACCAACGCCGAGACCGGCAAAGCCATGCTCGGTGATCGGGGTGTCGACCACGCGCTGGGCGCCGAATTCCTGCAGAAGCCCCTGCGTGATCTTGTAGGCGCCCTGATATTCAGCGACTTCTTCACCCATGATGAAGACGTCAGGATTGGCGCGCATTTCCTCGGCCATGGCTTCGCGCAGCGCTTCACGCACCGTCATCGTCACCATTTCGGTGCCGGCCGGGACGTCCGGATCGGCAGCGACTTCAACCTTCGGAGCAGCCGGAACGGCCGCAGCAGCAGGCGCTTCAGCTGCCGGTGCGGATACAGGCTCGGCGGCAGCAGGCGCTGCCTTCGGAGCAGGTGCCGCATCGGCACTTTCACCATCCTGAAGCAGAACGGCGATCGGCGTATTGACCTTGACGTTCTCGGTTCCGGCCGCGATCAGCAACTTGCCGAGCACACCTTCATCGACGGCTTCCACTTCCATGGTCGCCTTGTCGGTCTCGATCTCGGCGATCACGTCGCCAGACTTCACGGTGTCGCCTTCCTGCTTGATCCACTTGGAAAGCGTGCCTTCTTCCATTGTCGGAGAAAGGGCGGGCATCAAAATTTCGATCGGCATGGGTTCCCTCCCCGATTACAGAAGAATGTCGGTGTAGAGCTCGGAAACATCCGGCTCCGGATCGGCCTGGGCGAAATCGGCACTGTCCGCGACAATGTCACGCACATCCTTGTCGATCGCCTTGAGCTGGTCTTCTGAGGCCCAGCCATTCTCGAGGAGACGAGCCTTGACCTGTTCGATCGGATCCTGCTCCGACCGCATCTTCTGCACTTCTTCCTTGGAGCGATACTTCGCCGGGTCGGACATCGAGTGGCCGCGATAGCGATAGGTCAGCATTTCAAGAATGATCGGACCCTTGCCGGAGCGGCAATGTTCAAGCGCCTCATCGGCGGCTGCCTTCACCGCGCGCACATCCATACCGTCAACCTGGACGCCGGGAATGCCGAAGCCGGAGCCGCGCAGCGAATAGTTCGACTGTGCCGTGGCGCGCGCCGTCGAGGTGCCCATGGCGTAACGGTTGTTCTCAACGATGTAGATGATCGGCAGCTGCCAAAGGGCAGCCATGTTGAAGCTCTCGTAGACCTGGCCCTGGTTTGCAGCGCCGTCGCCGAAATAGGCAACAGCAACATTGTCATTGCCGCGATACTTGTTGGCAAATGCAAGACCGGTTCCGAGCGAAACCTGCGCGCCGACGATGCCGTGGCCACCATAGAAATGCTTCTCTTTCGAGAACATGTGCATGGAGCCACCCTTGCCCTTCGACAGGCCGCTGCGGCGACCCGTGAGCTCGGCCATGACGCCGCGGGCACTCAAGCCGGCTGCGAGCATGTGTCCATGGTCGCGATAAGCGGTGATGACCTGATCACCTTCCTTCTGCGCCATCTGCATGCCGACAACGACCGCTTCCTGGCCGATATAGAGGTGACAGAAGCCCCCGATGAAGCCCATGCCGTAAAGCTGGCCGGCCTTCTCTTCGAAACGGCGGATCAGAAGCATTTCACGATAGGCGTGAAGCTCTTCATCCGCGCCGAATTCGGGTGCGTTTTTTCCGGTGAATTCCTTGCCGGCCGACTTGGCCGAAGACTTCCGACCGTTCGCAGCTGCTGGCTTGCGAGGCGCCATGCATCCCTCCCATGGGTTTATTATGGTCCAGAGTTGGGGACAGAATAGGGAAGAAAGAGGACGGCGGCAATGCCATAAATGCATGGCTCACATTCGCCGCAAGCAACTGTAATGACTAAAAAATTTACGATTAACTCAATTCAGGTTAATCAGAAATAGGTGTTGAAGATGACGATTTCGTCCGGACGCGACATGTTGAGCTGATAACGCGCCTTTTCGTCGATGATATCCTCATCGAGAGAGCCGTCACTCAAGAGACTGACATCCTTTTCAAGGACGGTCCGCTGGGCGACGAGCGCCTCAAGCTCCGATGCGCGCTCCTGCCGGATGCGCTCGAATTCTTGCCCCGCCCTGAGGCCGTAATCACCATGGATGGAATGGTAGCCGAAATAGGACAGGAAAGCGACGGTGATAGCGGGAAGAATGAGACGGCCGTATTTCTTCTTCTTGTGATGCCTGGTCCACATGCCGACAAATGCCCTGAAACGCGAAACTTGTCGCAAGAGTAACCGTCAGATCTTAACCGACCGTTGACCCTAATCGCAGCGCAAAAGAAAAAGCCCGCGCCGGGGAACCGGCACGGGCTTCGAAGGAATTCGACCGAGATCAGCCGCGCAGGATCGACGAGCCTGCGTAAACGGCCTGCGGTCCGAGTTCTTCCTCGATACGGATCAGCTGGTTGTACTTGGCGGTACGGTCAGAGCGGGCCAGCGAGCCCGTCTTGATCTGGCCGCAGTTGGTGGCAACCGCGAGATCGGCAATCGTCGAGTCCTCGGTTTCGCCCGAGCGGTGCGACATCACGGCCGTGTATGCGGCGCGGTGCGCGGTCGAAACGGCGTCGAGGGTTTCCGACAGCGAACCGATCTGGTTGACCTTGACCAGGATGGAGTTGGCCACGCCCATCTTGATGCCGTCGCGCAGGCGGGCCGAATTGGTGACGAAGAGATCGTCGCCGACGAGCTGGATCTTCTTGCCGACCTTGTCGGTGAGCGCCTTCCAGCCGTCCCAGTCGTCTTCGGCCATACCGTCTTCGATCGAGAAGATCGGGTACTTGGCAGCCAGCTCGGCGAGGTATTCGGCCATGGCTTCCGGCTCAAGCGTGCGGCCTTCACCTTCCAGCACATACTTGCCGTCCTTGAAGAATTCGGTCGAGGCACAGTCGAGCGCGATGTGCATGTCTTCGCCCGGACGATAGCCGGCCTTCTCGATCGACTTCATGATAAAGTCGAGGGCGGCAGGCGCGGAGGCGAGACCCGGCGCAAAACCGCCTTCATCACCGACATTCGTGTTGTGGCCGTCGGCAGCGAGCTGCTTCTTCAGCGTGTGGAAGACTTCCGAACCCATGCGAACGGCGTCGCGGATGCTGTCGGCACCGACAGGAACGATCATGAATTCCTGGAAGTCGATCGGGTTGTCAGCATGCGCGCCGCCATTGATGATGTTCATCATCGGAACCGGCAGGACATGGGCGTTCGGGCCGCCGACGTAACGGTAGAGCGGCAGGCCAGAGGACTGGGCTGCAGCCTTGGCGACGGCGAGCGAGACGCCGAGGATGGCATTGGCGCCGAGGCGCGCCTTGTTCGGCGTGCCATCGAGCTGGATCATCAGGTTGTCGATCTGGATCTGGTTCTCGGCATCGTGACCGCCGATCGCATCATAGATCTCGCCGTTCACGGCTTCGACCGCCTTTTCGACGCCCTTGCCGAGATAGCGCGAACCACCGTCACGCAGCTCGACGGCTTCATGCGCGCCGGTCGATGCGCCCGAGGGAACCGCAGCGCGGCCCATGCTGCCATCTTCGAGATAGACGTCGACCTCGACGGTCGGGTTGCCACGGCTGTCGAGGATCTCGCGGCCGATGATGTCGGTGATGGCGGTCATGTTCGCTCCCTGTAGACGGAAATTGGACAAGGCTCGGTAGGCCGATCGCAAGCCAGAAGCCAGCGGACCCGCCCGTTGAGTCATCCTCTCTTATCCGATGATCGGGAAAATACAATGACGGATCAGAGCCGAAACGAACGAAATCTAATCGATTTAAACGGCGATGACCTGCGGCGCTTCCGGTTCAACCGATTGAAGCGCCGCGATAGGACGATCAGGATGCCTTGGCGATGTCGTCGAAGGCGATGAGTTTTTCGAGCAGACGACGCATGTCCGTGATCTTGACCATGTTCGGGCCATCTGACGGTGCGTTGTCCGGATCCTGATGAGTCTCGATGAAGAGGCCACCGACACCGACGGCAACAGCTGCACGAGCCAGCGTTTCGACGAATTCCCGCTGGCCACCAGAGGACCCACCCTGCCCGCCCGGCTGCTGGACCGAATGGGTGGCGTCGAACACGACAGGTGCGCCCATGGCCGCCATGATCGGCAGCGAGCGCATGTCGGAGACCAGCGTGTTGTAGCCGAAGGAGGCACCACGCTCGCAGAGCAGGACGTTCGGATTGCCGGAACCGGTGATCTTGTTCAGGACGTTCTTCATGTCCCAGGGCGCCAGGAACTGGCCCTTCTTGACGTTGATCGCCCGACCGGTCTTCGCCGCAGCCACCAGCAGGTCTGTCTGGCGGCAGAGGAAGGCCGGGATCTGCAGGATATCAACAGTCGGGGCAACGGCGGCGCATTGCTCTTCCGTGTGGATGTCGGTCAGGACCGGAACGCCGAATTCCTTCTTGATGTCGGCGAAGACTTCCATCGCCGTTTCCAGGCCAATGCCGCGCTCAGCAGACAGCGAGGTGCGGTTCGCCTTGTCGAAGGATGACTTGTAAACGAGACCGAGCCCGAGTTCGCGGCAGAGCTCGACGAGCTGGCCGGCGATCATGAAGGCATGGTCGCGGCTTTCCATCTGGCAGGGACCAGCGATCAAGGCAAAACGGCCCTTCTGGGAGAAGACGGCCTTGGCCGGGCCTTCGCCAACGATGACTTCCGAATTGGGGGACACGCTCATTTCAACTCCTCGAAGGCAAAGGTAACACCCTGCCCCTCTTCCGGCGCGACGACGAGGCGTGCGCCCGTTTTTTGATAGGTGACGCCCTTAGCAGCGAGGCAGGCTTCTGTCACGCCGAGATCATCAACCGCGAAAACCACGGCTGCCCCGACGAGCCCCCGTTCCGACACCGCCACGTCCTGTCCGAAGTGAAGCCGGAAACCCTCCGGCGTCAGGACATCGACGGACGTATGGGCGGCCTGGATGGAGAGGCCGAAGGAATGGGCCGTGACATCGCGCTGGTCGAGGACCATTTCCAGCAGATATTGGAAGTCGCTCGGGTTCTCTTCGACCAGCACCACGCTTCGAATCCCTGCTGCGCCATTGGCATGTACGAGCAGAGGACCCCGATCGGTCGGGAGAGGATTGATGCGCTGACAGGCGAAGGCGAAGAAATCAGGCGCGCGCAGGTCTGCGGCAAAGGCGAGGCGGAACGAACCCTCCGCGGTCCGCCCATCCGGAAAACGAAACTGGCGCGCGAAATCAAGCACAGGGCCGGCGCTCATGCCGTCTTGGCGATACTGCGAATCGTCAGCCAACGCGTCGTGCGTCTTCACGACAATGGCGGAGAGGCCCTCGCCTCGTCGAAAGCGAAAGGCCTGATCGCGAGCGACAAAGACATTGCCCATGCGCGCTGCTTCCAGACAGTCCTCTCGGCTGCCGACCGCCAGCGGTTCCAGATAGGTGTCGTCAGCGAAGAACACACAGGCATTCTCCGTGCCGAACGGGTGGCGGGCATCCGCCGCAACGGTAAAGCCGAGACGCCCGAGCCTGTCGCGGGCGGTTTCGAGCTCGAAGACCGGCAGGACGAGATGATCGATGGCGCGGGCTGAGGAAATGGGATTGGACATGTTTGCTCTCGATTAATTCTTCAGTTTTGAGAATTGTGCGCCTTGCTTGAAAGGGTCTCGATCGCCTGGCGCAGCGCATAAATCTCCTGGCGCGCCTCGCGCAGCTCTTTCACCACCTCCTCGTCGATCTTGTGGTGCAAGGCCAATACCTCGATCTCTGCCTTGAGATTGATCTCGTAGTCTTTCGCCGCCATGAAGCGATCCCGCTCGGTCTGGCGGTTCTGGCTCATCATGATGATGGGTGCCTGGATGGCGGCGAGCATCGACAAGAGCAGGTTCAGGAAGATGAACGGATAAGGATCGAGCGCACCTGTTGCCAGAATCACCGTATTGAGGATGACCCAGGCGACCAAAAACAGCATGAAGCCGATGATGAAACCCCAGGAACCACCGACCCGTGCGATGTCATCAGCGACCCGCTGGCCGAACGTGGCATGAGCCAGAAAGTCCTCGCCGGCATTGGTCGACACCGTGCGTCGCTCGCGCGCCCGCTTCAGCACCTTCTGCTCTGCTGACGAAAGATCGGATGACGACTTCCCCAGAACGAGCTTCTCGATATCCTTCAGCATTTACAGCATCCTTGAGGGCGGTTTGCCTGATGTGTGGGGGCGGATCTGCACTCTCCCCTGCAACACGCCAAAATCCGACAGTTTCAAGACCTTTGTCCGCGGCTATCGCATTTTATCACTGGCTCTTCACAAAAATTTATCCCCTTGCGGAACACAACTGGAACATATAGTGTCTGTTCTGTATTTGTTTCACCTCGGGGGCACCGCATATGCTGACGCGCAAGCAACAGGAACTGCTTCTCTTCATCCATGAACGGATGAAGGAATCGGGTGTCCCGCCGTCCTTCGACGAGATGAAGGATGCGCTGGACCTCGCATCGAAATCCGGGATCCATCGCCTGATCACGGCGCTCGAGGAACGCGGCTTCATCCGACGCTTGCCGAACCGGGCTCGTGCACTGGAGGTCATCAAGCTTCCGGAAGCCTATTCGCCAAGCATCCAGCCGCGCCGCGGCTTTGCGCCGAGCGTGATCGAGGGCAGTCTCGGCAAGACGCCGCCGGCGCCAGCACTGACAAAGCCGCCGGTCGAAGACAACGGCTCGTCCGTCTCGGTTCCGGTCATGGGCCGAATCGCAGCCGGTGTGCCGATTTCAGCCATTCAGAACAACACTCACGACATCACGGTACCGGCGGAGATGATCGGCGCGGGCGATCACTACGCGCTTGAGGTCAAGGGCGATTCGATGATCGAGGCCGGTATTCTTGACGGCGATACGGTTATCATCCGCAATGCCTCGAACGCCAATCCCGGTGACATCATCGTGGCGCTCGTCGACGACGAGGAGGCGACACTCAAACGCTTCCGCCGCCGCGGCGCATCGATTGCGCTGGAGGCCGCCAATCCGGCCTACGAAACCCGCATCTTCCCGCCGGATCGCGTCAAGATCCAGGGCAAGCTGGTGGGCCTCATTCGCCGCTATCACTGATCGGGCTCCGGCCTCGGTCGGACGTTCCTAGTCGGACCCGCAAATTCATGCGTGTTATCGGAAAGGCCGCTGCGCCAGTCGTAGAGACGGTGCGCCGTCCAGGGTCTGGAGGGTCCGTCGAGCGCTGACCTGACCGTCATGGCTTGTGAGGTGGTGGCTAGGCCCGCGACCTCGAGGGAGCCGGTTGCGCGCTGGCTCGCCTCGGAAATCAGGAGCGCGCCAGAGCGGCAGGTTTTGGCGCGCGTGCGCGCCGACAGAACCACGATATCAGCGCGGTCGCAGGCTGCGCCGATGAGGTCCGGGCGTTCCAGCGTCAGCAGCGTGTTGCCGTTCTCCAGTCTGATGGCACAGGCCTGCTTTACGCAGGTGAACTGTTCTCTCCCGGCGGCCTTGAGTAGGCTATCAAATACAGCCTCTGCGAGTTTGCGCTGCTCCTCCGACAGTGTTTGGCCATTACGCCATTCTGGCGCTGGCGGCAGGGGGGCGGTCTCGAGCATCACCGGGCGCCTTGGTTCATCGATGCCGAGCACGGGTCGCCATTGATCGAAGATGAAGGCAGGCGGGCGGGCTCGGTTGATTGCAATGATGAACGTGTCGTCATTTGCGACCCGAATCGCGACCAACCGAGCGTCCTCGCTGATCATCAGTTCGCCACCCGGGGGTCGTGGAGCAAGGAAGGCAGCAGCGAGCGTTGCGACGATGAGAGCCGTGCCGACATGCCTGATCGGGGTTCTGAGTAGCATCAGCAAGAGCATGCCGGCGATTGCGCCGGGCATGAACCATGCCGGCAGACGCGGGAAGACGTAACCGCCGCCCCAGCCGGAGACGGTGTGAGCGACAATGAGCACCATTTCCAGGCCCTGGCCCATGATCCAGAAGAACGGCGCGTCGAGGCCAAATGGCATGAGCAGCATGGCAATGAAGCCGGACGGCATCACGATCAGCGAGATCAGCGGCATGGCGGCGAGGTTTGCCTCCAGTCCATGGGTCGACAGCCGGTGGAAATGGCTGATGGCAAAGACTGCGGTCGAGACCCCGCCGATGAAGGAGGTCGCCAGTGTACCACCGACGAAAATGGCAAACCCGGCCACAATCCGCATGGCAAGCGATCGGGCCCTAGGCAGGATCGCGCGCGGTCGCGCCCGCCACCCGGCGTAACCGGCAATCAGGGCTGCAGTCGCCGCGAAAGACATCTGGAAACTCGGCCCCATGACGGTCGAGGGCTGGACCGCGAGGATCGCGGTTGCCGCAAGCGCGAGATTGTGGAGGCTGACCGCCGGGCGGTCGAAGAGGACGGCGCCGAGCATGACCGCCGTCATCAGATAAGCCCGCAGCGCCGAGACCTGGTAGCCGGAAATGAGCACATAGCCGGTCGTCGCCAAAAGCGCGCCGGCGGCCGCGATCTTCTTTACCGGAAAGCGATGCGCAAAAGTCGGCATGAGGCTCAGAAGCCCTCGCAATCCGACGAAGAAGATACCGGCGGCAAGCGCCATGTTGAGACCCGAGATCGCGGTGATATGGGCGAGGCCCGAGACGCGCAGGGCCTCCGTCGCCTCTTCCGACATCGATCGGCGTTCGCCGGTAATGATCGCAGCGGCGAAGGCGCCAGGATCTCCGGGCAGGATGCTGCGAATGCGACTTGAGATGCGATCCCGGAGCGAGAACAGGGCCGCGTCGAAGCGCGCCCACAGACCCTTTTCCTCCCATGAAGCGGAGTTTTTGGCCTGGGGCGGACCGAGGAAGAAGCCGACAGCGCCGATGCCGGCGAAGTAGCTTTGGAAGCTAAAGTCGTTCAATCCCGGCAAAGCCGGACCTGACGGTGGTGACAGACGGGCGCGGCCGCTCAATTGCTCGCCGATGGCAGCTGGCACATGCTTGCTTCGGGCAAGGAGGGACACGCGTCCCGGCGACCGGCGAATGCTCGGCTCTGCGGTCTGGATTACGCGTAACACGTAACGCCATTCACCGCCCGCCCCCTGCTCCCGTCGCTCGACGACCCCGGTGACCGTGGTGACGAGCGGCTGATCGAGGATCACGGTGGACGCTCGCCGTGTCTCCCATTCGGCCATCAGCATGCCGAGAAGGATCAGGCACAAACTCCACAGGACCACATGCGCCACGGTGTCGCGCATCGCCCGCAAAAGTGCAAAAGCCAGGCAAGCAAGGAGCAGTCCGAGGACGATAGCCGGCGGTGGTTGCCCGACGGAAAACCAGATTGCAGCACCCGCGCCGAGCCAGACAGGCACGAAGAGGAAAAAATGCCCGTGCCGACTTTCGTCTGAGACGTACTGTCGAACCTGCCTGAGAATGCGGTGCAAAACAGCGCGAGCGGCGACAGCACGGCCGATCGTCGTCAAACCGGGCATTGCGCGTTTTTCGAGTGGTCGAGGCAAGTCTCGCCGGCCCGGTATACCACCGGACCGGAGGTGCCCTTCCCCCTGTATTTCCGCTACTTCCCCCATCAGCCACACCCGGCCGGATCTACCCCATCTGCAGACAAAATAAGCGAAAACCGTCAGCAATCAATGCGTGCAACGAATCGGGTTTTCGCCGCCTGTCCCGGCTTCAAACGATTAGAACCGTTCGGTTCGATTGTTGCTGTTTTCGCGACGCACAATTTGCCCTTTGGATAGCTTGGCATTAACTTCGGTATCATATAGCTACATCACACGCTTAACCGATGGCGGCTTTTTCAAGACGCCTTCCCGCCAATTCCGGAGGATCAGCATGACGGACAAAAGCGCTTCTTTGAAACTCGGTGACAAGACGGTCGACCTGAGCGTCAAGGCCGGCACGATCGGCCCAGATGTCATCGACATCGGCGCCCTTTACAAGCACACGGGTACGTTCACCTACGATCCGGGCTTTACGTCCACGGCATCCTGCGAATCCAAGATCACCTATATCGACGGCGACGAAGGCACGCTGCTGCATCGCGGCTACCCGATCGAACAGCTTGCTGAAAAGGGCGACTTCCTCGAGGTCTGCTACCTGCTGCTCTACGGCGAACTGCCGACGGCTGCGCAGAAGAAGGACTTCGACTATCGCGTAACGCACCACACCATGGTGCACGAGCAGATGAGCAAGTTCTTCTCCGGCTATCGCCGTGACGCCCATCCGATGGCGGTCATGGTCGGTACGGTCGGCGCGCTCTCCGCCTTCTATCACGACTCGACCGACATCACCGATCCGCATCAGCGCATGGTCGCCTCGCTGCGCATGATCGCCAAGATGCCGACGATCGCGGCCATGGCCTACAAGTATCACGTCGGCCAGCCCTTCGTTTACCCGAAGAACGATCTCGATTACGCGTCGAACTTCCTTCGCATGTGCTTTGCCGTGCCTTGTGAAGAGTATCAGGTGAACCCGGTTCTGGCGCGCGCCATGGACCGCATCTTCATCCTGCATGCCGATCACGAGCAGAACGCCTCGACATCGACCGTGCGTCTCGCCGGCTCTTCAGGCGCCAATCCGTTCGCCTGCATCGCAGCCGGTATCGCGTGCCTTTGGGGCCCTGCCCATGGCGGCGCCAACGAGGCTGCCCTCAACATGCTGCAGGAAATCGGCTCGGTCGACCGCATTCCGGAATACATCGCCAAGGCCAAGGACAAGAACGATCCGTTCCGTCTGATGGGCTTCGGCCACCGGGTCTACAAGAACTATGACCCGCGCGCCAAGATCATGCAGAAGACCATGTACGAGGTCCTCGAAGCGACCGGCCATGCCGACGATCCGCTGATGAAGGTGGCACTCGAGCTCGAGAAGATCGCGCTCAACGACCCCTACTTCATCGACAAGAAGCTCTACCCGAACGTCGACTTCTATTCGGGCATCACGCTGCGTGCGCTCGGCTTCCCGACGACCATGTTCACCGTTCTCTTCGCGCTTGCCCGCACCGTCGGCTGGATCGCGCAGTGGAACGAGATGATCGAGGATCCGCAGCAGCGCATCGGCCGTCCGCGTCAGCTGTATACCGGCGAGCCGAAGCGCGATTACAAGGCGCTCTCGGAGCGCTGAGACATTCGTCTATCTTGAACTATCGAGAAGGCCGGCTTTGTCCGGCCTTCTTTCGTTTTGACGAGGGCCGATTGCGTCCCGGATCGCAGGCAACAATCAAACTCCCCGTGATGGTCGCGCATTTCGCCGTCGGATGCCTTCAATTCCCCGGAGCTTTGTTCTAAGGAAGTCAACCTGCTTCGTCCCGGACGAAGATTTACAATGAGGTTTATGCGTCCCGATGCTCGTCTTCTTGAGAAAAGCTTCCCAAACCCTGTTTGCCAAGATCTTGCTTCTCCTGCTCGTCCTCTCCTTCGGCGTCTGGGGTGTGTCGGCCTCGCTGTTCAGCAATACGTCCGACACCGTCGTCGCCGTTGGTGACCAGTCAGTGTCGTCTGCCGACTTCGCCTTCGCCTATCAGCGGCAGGTGACGGACATGAGCAACCGGTTCGGGATGCAGCTCACGACCGAACAGGCGCGCGCCTTCGGTATCGAATCCCAGGTGTTCTCGCAGCTTGCCGCAGGTGCTGCGCTGGACCAGTTGGCCGCAGACATGAACCTCGGCCTGTCTCAGGACCGCCTGGCGCAGCTGATTGCCGATGATCCGGCCTTCAAGAACTCTGGCGGAAATTTCGATCGTGCGCTCTTCTCCTCGCGGCTGCGCAATGCAGGTCTTCGCGAAGACGACTATATCGAGGAGCGCTCAAAGGTCGCCATCCGCAGCCAGATCGTCGACGCGACAGCTGACGGCTTCGTTGCGCCGAAGGTGTTGATCGACGCGATCAAGGCCTATCGCTACGAAAACCGCGACATCAATTACATCCTGCTGACCAACGCCAACATCGAGCTCATCAAGGCACCCGATGATGCGACCCTGGCAGCCTGGTTCGAGACGACGAAGTCCGGTTACCGCGCACCGGAATATCGCAGCTTCAACTATGTGAAGCTGGAACCCTCCGACATTGCCGACACGGCCTCCATCACCGACGAACAGATCCGCGAAGACTACGAGCGCCGCAAAGCTTCCTACGAGATCGCCGGGACACGCACGATCGAGCAGTTGAGTTTCGAAAACCGCGAAATGGCGGAAGCAGCGCTTGAAGAACTGCAGAAGGGCACGAGCTTCGACCAGCTTGTCACGGATCAGGGCAAGACTGCCGGCGACGTGCTGCTCGGCGACTTCACCCGCGATCGCCTGCCTGATCCGACCCTTGCCGAGGCAGCCTTTGCCGTGACGGCCGAGGGCGGCACGACTGGTGTCGTCGACGGTGCGTTCGGCCCGGTCATCCTGCGCGTCACCAACATCAAGGAAGGCCGCACACAGAGCCTCGAGGAGGTTAAGGAAGAGATCCGCGAAGCGCTGGCCGAACAGGCCGCGATCGCCGACCTCACGGCTGTCCACGACCAGTTCGAAGATCTGCGGGCCGGCGGCTCGACGCTCAAGGAAGCGGCCGACCAATTGCAGCTTCAGACGGTGACTGTCACCGATATCGACCGCCGCGGGCTCGACAGTCGCGAGACGGAAGTTGCCGGGATCCCTGAACGGGACAAACTGCTCGCAGACGTTTTCGGTACCGAAATCGGTGTCGAAGCCTTGCCGGTTACCCTGGGCAACAACGGCTTCATCTGGTTCGATGTCACCGACATCAAGGCGGAGCGCGAGCGCGAACTGGCCGAAGTGCGCGAGAAGGCCATCGCCGACTGGACCGCAGAACAGCAGCGCATCGCGCTCGGTGCGAAGGCGGAGAGCCTGCGCCAGCGGATCGCAGACGGCGGCAATCTGGAAGAGGTCGCGGCCGAACTGGCGCTTGCAGTTGAAAGCAAGGCCGGCATCACCCGCCGCACCGAAGACGCAGTTCTTGGCGCAACGGCGATCACGGCCGCCTTCTCTGGCCCGCAGGGCACGGTCGCGACTGCCTCTGGTGCCGATCCCTCCACACAGATCCTGCTGACGGTCACGGCCGTTCGCGACCAGCCTACGGGCGGCGTGCCGCTCAATGAGGACGAGCAGATCGCTCAGGTCGCGAACTCCGCAGGCGACGACATCCTCGACCAGATGGTGGGTCAGCTGCAGTCGGAATATGGCGTGACGATCAATCAGGCGCTGGCCCAGCAGGCCATCGTCCGATAACCGTCGGCCAAAGGGGGAGTTGCAAATGTCCGGGTTGAAGCCCTTCATCGCCAAGATCGCCACGCGCCAGCCGCTTTCGCGGCAAGAGGCGAGCGACGCCTTCGAAATTCTGATGTCGGGCGAAGCCAGCATGGCGCAGGTCGGCGGCTTCCTGATGGGGCTTCGGGTCCGCGGCGAAACCGTCGACGAAATTGCCGGTGCCGTATCGATCATGCGCCAGAAGATGGTGCCGGTGGATGCACCCGAAGATGCCATCGACATCGTCGGCACGGGCGGTGACGGGACCAACACCTACAACATCTCGACGCTGGCCGCCCTAATCGTTGCAGGCGCGGGTGTCCCGGTTGCGAAGCATGGCAATCGGGCGCTGAGCTCGAAGTCAGGCACGGCCGATGCGCTGTCGCAGCTTGGCGTCAAGCTCGATATCGAACCGGACATGATCTCGCGCTGCATCCGCGAGGCAGGGATCGGCTTCATGTTTGCGCAGCTGCATCATCCGGCCATGCGGCATGTGGGCCCCGCCCGCGTGGAACTCGGGGCGCGAACCATCTTCAATATCGTCGGGCCGCTTTCCAGCCCTGCCCGCGTCAAGAAGCAGCTCTTCGGCGTCTACTCGCCGGAATGGCTCGTTCCCGGGGCGGAAGCCTTGCGCGATCTCGGCCTCACCAGTGCCTGGGTCGTGCATGGCAGTGGGCTCGACGAAATCACCACCACCGGCCCGAGCCAGGTGGCCGAGCTGAAGGACGGCGAAATCCGGACCTTCGAGCTGACACCGGCTGATTTTGGCGTGGAAACCGTTTCTCTCGATGCGATCAGGGGTGGCGATGGAACTGTCAACGCAGCTGCACTGCGCGACGTGCTGGGTGGCGCCAAGACTGCCTATCGCGACGTGGCACTCTGCAATGCCGCAGCCTCGCTGATCGTTGCTGGCAAGGCCAAGGACGTGACCGAGGGCATGCATCTCGCCAGCCAGTCGCTGGACACCGGCAGTGCAGCACGGGCACTCGATACGCTGATCGCCATTTCCAATTCTGCCGCTCAAGAGTAAACTTCAGACCATGACCGATATCCTGAAGCGCATCGAAACCTACAAGCGGGAAGAAATCGCGGCCGCCAAGGCTGCCGTCTCGCTGTCGGAACTCATGGACCGGATCGCGAGCCAAGACGCGCCGCGCGGCTTTTACCGTTCGCTTCTCAGCGCTCGGGACGAAGGCCGGTTCGGCCTCATCGCCGAGATCAAGAAGGCGAGCCCCTCCAAGGGTCTCATCCGCCCCGATTTCGATCCTCCTGCATTGGCGGCAGCCTACGAAGCCGGTGGAGCCGCATGCCTGTCCGTGCTCACGGATATGCCGAGCTTTCAAGGGGCGCCCGAATACCTGACGGCCGCTCGCAAGGCCTGCTCGCTGCCGGCGCTGCGCAAGGATTTCATGTTCGACGCCTATCAGGTCTACGAGGCCCGTGCCTGGGGCGGCGACTGCATCCTGCTGATCATGGCCTCGCTGTCTGATACAGAGGCCGCGGAACTGGAAAGCGTCGCCTTCGACCTCGGTATGGATGTACTGATCGAAGTGCACGATGCCGAGGAAATGGAACGTGCGCTGAAACTCAAGTCGCCTCTCGTCGGCATCAACAACCGCAATCTGCGGACCTTCGACGTCAGCCTCACGGTCAGCGAAGACCTCGCTGCCATGGTGCCGCCCGATCGGCTCCTGGTCGGCGAGAGCGGCATCTTCACCTATGAAGACTGCCAGCGGCTGCAGAAATCGGGTATCACGACTTTCCTCGTCGGCGAGAGCCTGATGCGCAAGGACGATGTTGCCGAGGCAACACACATGCTTTTGACCGGCAAGACCGGCGCGCTGGCCGCGGAATGACGACCGACGCCGGTCGTCTCACCCATATCGGCGCTTCCGGCGAGGCGCATATGGTGGATGTCTCGGCCAAGGACGACACGGTTCGCATTGCGGTCGCCGAAGGCTTCGTGAAGATGAAGCCGGAGACGCTTTCAACGATACGCGAGGGCAATGCCAAGAAGGGCGATGTGATCGGGACCGCCCGCATTGCCGGCATCATGGCGGCCAAACAGACGAGTAATCTCATTCCGCTGTGTCACCCGCTGATGCTGTCCAAGGTAACTGTCGATATCGAAGAGGACTCGGATCTGCCGGGTCTGCGCATCGCGGCGACCGTCAAGCTGACCGGCAAGACCGGCGTCGAGATGGAGGCGTTGACGGCCGTCTCTGTCACCTGCCTGACGATCTACGACATGGCCAAGGCCGTGGACAAGACGATGGAAATCGGTGGGATCCGCGTGATGGAAAAGAGCGGCGGCAAATCGGGCGATTTCCGCCATCCGGAGCGAAGCTGATGTCACTGCTGCCGGTCGAGGATGCGCTCTCGCGGCTTCTGGCCGCAGCGCGACCTATGACCGATACACAGCAGGTTTCGCTGCATGAGGCCAATGGTCGGGTGCTTGCGGCCGATCTGACGGCCCGCCTTACCCAGCCCCCCTTCGATGCCTCGGCCATGGACGGCTATGCGCTGCGCGCTGCAGACGCCACCGAAGTCGGGTCCATCCTCAAGGTCATCGGCGAATCGGCAGCCGGGCATGGATACTCTGGAACTGTCGCTTCAGGCGAAGCCGTGCGCATCTTTACCGGGGCCCCCGTCCCTGCTGCTGCCGACAGTATTCTTCTTCAGGAGGATGCCGAGAAGCTTGAGGGCGGTCGCATCCGAAGCAATTTCGCCGTGACCAAAGGGCGACATATCAGACCACGTGGACAGGATTTTGCCGAGGGTGCCGTCGCGCTGTCTGCGGGCCTCAGGCTCGATTTCAGCCATCTGACGCTCGCGGCTGCGATGAACCATGCGACGCTTCCCGTCTTTCGTCGCCCGCGCGTCGCGATCCTTGCCACGGGTGACGAACTGGTGTCTCCGGGGACGTCCCCCGGCCCAAGCCAGATCATCGGCTCCAACACGTTTGGCATTGCTGCACTTGCCCGCGACAATGGCGCCGAGGTCATCGATCTCGGCATCGTCGCCGACAACCGGGGCCTGTTGCTTGAGGCGATCGAGCGAGCGCGCGCCAACGGTGTCGATGTCCTCGTCACCCTGGGCGGGGCCTCAGTCGGCGATCATGACCTTGTGCAATCGACGCTCGTCTCCGCTGGCATGGAACTCAACTTCTGGCGGATCGCCATGCGGCCAGGCAAGCCGCTGATGGTCGGCCGGCTGGGCGCGATGCAGGTCCTGGGACTTCCCGGCAATCCGGTCTCCAGCCTCGTCTGTGGGCTGTTGTTTCTGGAGCCTCTGCTGTGCCATCTCGGACATCGGCAGCCCCCCCGGCGGATGGCCTCGGCGACGCTGCGCAATGCCCTGCCGGCCAATGACAAGCGGCAGGACTATGTGCGGGCGAAGCTAACAGACCGAGTCGGTGAACTGCCTTTGGTCGAGAGCTTCGGCAAGCAGGACAGCTCGATGATGCGGATCTTCTCGCAGTCGGACTGCCTGATCGTAAGGCCACCGCATGCGGCGGCTGCTGAAGCGGGTGAGACTGTCCCGGTTATGCTGCTCCGACCCTGAGCGCACCACACACCCCTCTAGAACGCGATTGAAAGCAGAAGACCCGGCACGAGGCCAGGTCTTTGCATTTGTTTATCGTCGGCCGCCTCAGACCAGTCGGCTCTGCTCCAGCGCCGCACCGATGAAGCTCGCAAACAGCGGGTGCGGGTCGAGCGGGCGCGACTTCAGCTCCGGATGGTACTGAACGCCGATGAACCAGGGATGGTCAGGATATTCGACGGTTTCCGGCAGCAGGCCGTCCGGCGACATGCCGGAGAAGACCAGACCGCAGGCTTCCAGCCGGTCCTTGTAGTCGACATTGACTTCGTAGCGGTGGCGATGACGCTCGGAGATATCCTGGGAGCCATAGATCTCGGAGATCTTGGTGCCCTTCTTCAGCGAGGCCTTGTAGGCGCCGAGACGCATGGTCCCACCGAGATCACCGACAGCCGAACGTTTTTCGAGCTCGTTGCCCTTCATCCATTCGGTCATCAGGCCGACGACCGGCTCTTCGGTCTTGCCGAATTCGGTCGAGGACGCGTTCTCGATTCCGGCAAGATGACGGGCCGCTTCAACGACGGCCATCTGCATGCCGAAGCAGATACCGAAATAAGGCACCTTGCGCTCGCGGGCGAATTGGGCCGCGAGGATTTTGCCTTCCGAACCGCGCTCGCCGAAGCCGCCGGGCACGAGGATACCGTTGACCTTTTCAAGCCACGGCGACGGATCTTCCTTTTCGAAGATTTCCGACTCGATCCATTCGAGCTTCACCTTCACCCGGTTGGCGATGCCACCGTGATAAAGCGCTTCAATCAGCGACTTATACGCGTCCTTGAGGCCGGTATACTTTCCGACGATCGCGATCGTGACCTCGCCTTCCGGCGTGCGGATGCGGTTGCAGACCTCTTCCCAGGCATCCAGACGCGGCTTCGGCGCCGGTTCGATACCAAAGGCGGCCAAAACCTCGTTGTCGAGGCCTTCCTTGTGGTAGGCCATCGGGACATCATAGATGTTGGCGACGTCAAGCGCCTGGATCACGGCGCTTTCACGCACGTTGCAGAACAGCGAGAGCTTGCGGCGCTCGGCCTGCGGGATCTCACGGTCGGCACGGACCAGCAGAATGTCCGGATGGATACCGAGCGCCTGCAGTTCCTTGACGGAGTGCTGGGTCGGCTTGGTCTTCAGCTCGCCGGCCGCCGGAATGTAGGGCATCAGGGTCAGGTGGACATAGACGGCCGTGCCGCGTGGCAGGTCGTTGCCGAGCTGACGGATCGCTTCCATGAAGGGCATGGCTTCGATGTCGCCGACAGTGCCGCCGATCTCGCAGATGACGAAATCGTATTCGTCATTGCCTTCAATGACGAAATCCTTGATCTCGTTGGTGACGTGCGGAATGACCTGAACGGTTGCGCCGAGATAATCGCCGCGGCGTTCCTTGTCGATGATGTTCTTGTAAATGCGACCGGTGGTGATGTTGTCGGTCTTGGTGGCCGACCGCCCCGTGAAGCGCTCATAGTGACCGAGATCGAGGTCGGTCTCGGCGCCGTCGTCGGTGACGAAGACTTCGCCGTGTTGAGTCGGGCTCATGGTGCCCGGGTCAACGTTCAAGTAGGGGTCCAGCTTGCGCAAACGTACGCGGTAACCGCGTGCCTGCAACAATGCTCCGAGTGCCGCGGCCGCAATTCCTTTGCCAAGAGAGGAAACCACGCCGCCAGTGATGAATACATATCGCGCCATGGGCTTCACCGGATACCGTTTCAGATTCGATTCCGCCAGCCCTAATCGGGTTTGTCCCACATTTTTCGTGGAAATGGCGGAATATGGACAAAAGAAAACCGGCGGACCCTGGAGCCCGCCGGAGTGATGGAAGTCGTTCCGATCAGTTGTTCGGAACGGCGTTGGGGTCTGCTGCAGGCGCTGCAGGTGCCGCAGGCGTCGGCTGGGCCGGTGCCGTGCCCGGAAGCTGGTCGAGCACACTGCCGCCGCCCTGGGTCGTACCGTTGCCCGCCGGGATGCGGTCAAGGATATCGGTCGGACGCGACTCATGGCGGGCCAGAATACCGAGCGCCAGCGAGATCACGAAGAACAGGGTCGCTAGGATCGCCGTGGTGCGCGTCAGCGCATTGGCCGTGCCGCGTGCCGACATGAAGCCCGAGCCGCCGCCGATGCCGAGGCCACCGCCTTCGGAGCGCTGGATAAGGACGACGCCGATCAGGGCGACGACGACCATGAGATAGATAACGAGCAATACGGTCTGCATGGAATGTCCATCCTGCCCGATAAGGGCAAAATCAATGAGGTTGGCGGCTCTTTACATGAGAGGAACGGGCATTGAAAGCCCCTCTTCCGCATTTCGGGGCTTTGCCCCTCAGGCGGTGAGTTCCTCATAGACCTGGTATATGGCGAGGAAATCGGCTGCCTTCAAGCTCGCACCACCGATCAGGGCACCATCGACATTGTCGACCGCCATCAGTTCCTTCGCATTCGAAGGCTTGACCGAGCCGCCATAGAGAAGGCGCATCTTCTTGCCCACGTCGCCGAAGCGCTTGACCAGTTCGGCACGCAGGAAAGCATGCGCTTCCGCCACGTCCGCAACGGTCGGCGTCAGGCCGGTCCCGATCGCCCATACCGGCTCATAGGCGATAACGGTGCGTTCTGCCGTCGCGCCATCCGGGACGGAGCCGGCAAGCTGACGCTTTAGTATGTCGAGTGTCTGACCGGACTTGCGCTCGTCTGCCGTCTCGCCAATGCAGATCACGGCTGTCAGGTCCGCCGCAAAGGCGGCTTCCGCCTTGGCGCGCACCAGGTGATCGGTTTCGGCGTGGTCGGTGCGGCGCTCGGAGTGGCCGACGATGACATGCGTGCCAAAGCAGTCAGCGATCATCTCGGCCGAGAGATCGCCCGTATGGGCCCCCGACGCATTCTGATGGCAATCCTGGGCGCCGATCTGAAGCGGGCTGTCGGTGCACAGCGCGGTCGCGACATAAAGCAGAGTTGCCGGCGGGCAGATCAGGCATTCGACCTTCTCGGACAGCGGTCCCTGGACACCTTCAGCAATCGCCTTGATCTGATCGAGCGAGGCTCGCGTGCCATTCATTTTCCAATTGCCCGCAACAAGCGGGCGAACATCCGGTGTCATATCGTCTCAACCCCTATTTCGCTTGTGCGAAGTAGCAAATCTGAGCCCAGAAGGAAAGATTGCGCTATCCGATTGGCCCGTTTATCGGGCGACATGGTGAAAATGTGAACCTCGGCCGCCCGGATAACCGGCAGACCAACCCGTTAGCGGATCAGCCAATTGAGAAGGGCACGCCAATCCGACATACGCACCGGCGTCCCGTGCGATCCGGTCTCGAACAGAGTGAAGCGTACCGGCTGACCGGCTGCGCGGAGCTTCCTGAAGATAGAAACCTGGCCTTCGGCCGCGTAGACACTGTCGCGGCTGCCATGGGTGAACCAGATCGGAAGCCTGGCCTTGGCTGCGGCACTCTTCGGCAGTGCCGGATCCGGCGCACCGCCGAGGATCGCCATGCCTGAGAGCTTCGCCACGGTTGCCGGGTCCCGCGACAGGCCCGAGCAGATGAAGCTGCCCATGGATGCACAAGCCAGAACCACCGGCTTGCCACCGGATTGAGCCGAGGCGTAGGCAACAAGGGACGCGATCTCGCTGACGCCCTCGTCGTCGAAGCTTCTCACCGAAGGCGCGTAATAGGTGCCGCCGTTTTCGGCGGCGAGGTTCTTCAGGCGATTGAAATTGCCACCGAAGCTGATGTCGTTCAACCCTAGGCGTCTGTCCCCGCCCCTGCCGTGAATGAAGATCACGGTGAAGGCCTGGCCCTGATCACGGCCGACCCGTCCGACCTCCATCGGCCCGGTCGGGAGCTGCAGTGTCTGGTTCTCCTGGACCCGTCGAACCTTCAGCGACACATAGCGATCCTTCACGCGACGCTCAGGGATACTGTCGCGACCGTTGATGTCGCGCATCTCATCATAATCGATGCGGGTGAAATCGCCGCCGTCTCCAGTTTCCATCACCGTCTGGCTTGAAAACAGCTCATCCTTGAATGGTGCGATGGTCTCGGCTCTGGCACTCGACAGGAACAGAAACGGAAAGAGAACGCAGGAAATCGCCGCAGTGCGGAAATGAGCTGTGGACATCTGCATGGAAGATGGGTTTCCTCTCGGCTCACGCTTGCCTTCGCGAAATGCGCCACGCAAAGCTGGCCCGAATTCAACATTCGCCGGCTCTATGGCCCTTCGCGCCTGCCCTGCCTATCTGGCACAATCCGACCGATTCGCAGATGCGACTGGCCTGATGCGGCGGCTTTATGAAGGTGCCGCGAAGCCGGCATCGAACAGCAACAGAGTATCGAACGACGCCATGGACGACAACGATCTCTTTTCCGGCATGCCGCTCGCCCAGAAGGTCGAGGCGGAAACCGTAACGACGCCGACACCGACCCCTACGCCTGCCGCGCGACCGGCGGCCCCTGCTTCGACGGCGGGACCTGAGGAATATGGCGCGTCCTCCATTCGCGTTCTCGAAGGCCTCGAGCCGGTGCGCATGCGTCCGGGGATGTATATCGGCGGCACGGACGAAAAGGCGCTGCATCACCTGTTTGCCGAAGTCATCGACAACTCGATGGACGAAGCAGTTGCAGGACACGCCAACTTCATCGACGTGCATCTGGATACCCAGGGCTTTCTGACGGTCACGGACAATGGACGTGGTATCCCGGTCGAACTGCATCCGCAGGTTCCGGGCAAGTCGACGCTCGAAGTGATCATGACCAAGCTGCATGCCGGCGGCAAATTCGACGGCAAGGCTTATGAGACTTCAGGTGGTCTGCACGGCGTCGGTGTCTCCGTCGTCAACGCGCTGTCCGACCTGCTCGAGGTCGAAGTCGCCCGCAACCGCAAGCTCTATCGCCAGACCTTTTCGCGCGGCGTGCCGCAGGGCGGGCTTGAAGAACTGGGCGAAGTGCACAACCGACGCGGCACGCGGGTACGCTTTCACCCCGATCCGCAGATCTTCGGCGATCATGCAAAGTTCGATCCGGGCCGGATCTTTCGCATGGCCCGGTCGAAGGCCTATCTGTTCGGCGGCGTCGAGATCCGCTGGTCCTGCGATCCGGGCATGGTGCCCGAGGGTGGCGACATCCCGGAGAAGGCCGTCTTCCACTTCCCCGGTGGCCTGAAGGACTATCTTGCCGCGACGCTCGGCAAGGACTTCACCGTCACCCGCGAGATCTTCGCCGGCAAGACCGAGAAGACCGGCGGCCATGGTGCGATGGAATGGGCGGTCACCTGGTATGGCGGTGACCCGGCTCTGCATTCCTATTGCAACACCATCCCGACGCCTGAAGGCGGCACCCATGAAGCCGGTCTGCGCATTGCGCTGACCAAGGGCTTGAAGAACTATGCTGAACTGACGCAAAACAAGCGCGCAAAAGAAATTACCACCGACGACGTGATGATATCTGCTGTCGGCATGCTGTCGGTTTTCATCCGTGAGCCTGAGTTCGTCGGCCAGACCAAAGACAAGCTCGCGACCGTCGAGGCCCAGCGTCTTGTCGAAAACGTGCTGCGCGACCCCTTCGACCATTATCTCGCCGACAATCCCAACGAAGCGGCCAAACTGCTGGACTGGGTGATCGAGCGCGCGGAAGAGCGATTGCGCCGCCGCAAGGAAAAGGAAGTCAATCGCAAGACGGCCGTGCGCAAACTGCGTCTGCCGGGCAAGCTTGCCGACTGCTCACAAAACACGGCCGAAGGCGCCGAACTCTTCATTGTCGAGGGTGACTCGGCTGGTGGCTCGGCCAAGCAGGCGCGCAACCGCTCCAATCAGGCGATCCTGCCGCTGCGTGGCAAGATCCTGAACGTCGGGTCGGCGAGCCGCGAAAAGCTGATGGCCAACCAACAGATCGCCGACCTGATCCAGGCGCTCGGCTGCGGCACACGGACGAAGTATCGTGACGAAGACCTGCGTTACGAACGCATCATCGTGATGACCGATGCTGACGTCGACGGCGCACATATCGCATCGCTGCTGATCACCTTCTTCTATCAGGAAATGCCCGAACTCATCCGCGGCAACCATCTCTATCTCGCGGTGCCCCCGCTTTACGTCATTCGCCAGGGCGCCAAGACGGTCTATGCCCGCGACGACGCCCACCGGGCCGAGTTGATGGAGACCGTATTCAAGGGCAAGAAGGTCGAGATCGGACGCTTCAAAGGCCTTGGCGAAATGATGCCGGCTCAGCTCAAGGAAACGACCATGGATCCGAGCAAGCGGACGCTACTCAGGGTCGGCATCGATGACGTAGATTTCGAGGGCACGCGGGACGCGGTAGACGCCTTGATGGGAACGAAGCCTGAGGCCCGCTTCCGCTTCATCCAGGAGCGCGCCGCCTTCGCCGAGAACCTCGACATCTGAGGCATAGTGACGATCACTTCCGGGGCCGCCGCTTGTTTCCAGCGCGAGAATGCGCCATATGCAGGGCAGCATTAACGGGATAGTCCAGAACGTGAGTCAGGCTGAAATTCAGACCCCGTCGAAAGGGCCGCGTTGGCTCGGTCAGGCAACGGCAAATCGCATCGCCCTGATTACACCGATCTCCGTCGCACGCTGGCTGCTGGTACTGATCGGCATTGCCGCGATCTACTTTTTCCACGGTTTCGTCGTGCCTGTGATGGCCGCGCTCGTCATCGCCTTTGCAAGCTGGCCGCTTTACCGCCGGCTGCTTGAACGCATCGGCGGCAACACGACGATCGGCGCAACGATCGCGCTCATCGCCATCTTGGCCTTCCTCATCATCCCGATCGGCATCGCGATTTCTTATGCGGTTGACGAGATACGCCAGTGGATCAGCTGGGCGGTGCAGGCAAACGAGACCGGCGCCCCGCCTCCGGCCTGGATTGCGGCCCTGCCACGCATCGGTAACTGGCTCGTTGCGCAATGGAACGAGCATATCGGGCAGCCAGGTGCGATTGGCGAACTCATCCAACTGGTGAGTGGTGCCAATATCGGCAACATCTATCGGGCTGTGATCGCCGCAGGAGATGGTCTTTTCCATCTGGTGTTGACGCTTCTGTTCATGCTGATCGCCCTCTTCTTCGTCTATCGCGATGGGGCCAACTTCTCGCGCCAGCTCGACCTGCTCGGCGAGCGCATTCTGCCCAACCGCTGGGAACGGATTTCACGCGTGGTTCCCGCGACGATCAGTTCCACTGTCACAGGCATGACGCTGATCGCAATCGCCGAAGGCATCATTCTCGGCATCGCGTATTGGCTCGCCGGCGTGCCCTCCCCGGTCACCCTCGGCGTGATCACCGGCGTCATGGCACTCATTCCGGGTGGCGCACCGCTCTCGTTCACACTGGTTTCGATCTATCTCGTCGCCAGCGGCTCCATGTTCGAAGGCGTTGCCCTTTTCGTCTGGGGCTCGGTCGAGCTCTTCATCGTCGACAAGACCGTCCGTCCGCGCCTCGTCGGAGGTCCCATCAAGCTGCCGTTCCTGCCGACCTTCTTCGGCCTGGTGGGCGGCGTGAAAACCATGGGCTTCCTCGGCCTGTTCATCGGCCCGGTGCTGATGGCGCTCCTTGTCTCCATCTGGCGCGAGTGGATCCGCGAGGTCGAACGCTCCGACGACGTCCTTCCCGTGGACGAGCAAGGGGAACTCGATCTCTTCACCGATTCGGGCCGTGAAGCCACGCGGGTTTCGATCGCCTAGCGGGATCTGCCGGTGCACGAGTTTTCGGCCCGTACTGGCCTGAAGCCCTTCGTCGACGAAGCAACGGTATCCTGCCTTGCTTCGGCTCCAATCATTCTGTTTCGTCTGACCGCCAACGACCCTGACGGGAGCCCCCTGCGATGAAGACTGCACTGATCATGATGACGATCCTTGGCTGCGACGACAGCGTCAGCCATTGCGAGTTCGTCGAGACGCCGGTCGAGCGATTCGTCTCCATCGAGCTGTGCAACGCTGCATCGGAACAGGTCCTGGGGCGCTATACCAATATCGGCTATCCGACGGCCGTTGCCGTCTGCCAGACGCCTCCACCAGAGATCATGGAGGCACTGGCTGCGCAGTCACCGCAGACGGACAGCAGTGCTGCTATTGTGGTGCCGACAGCAGAACAGGAGCGTACACTAAAGGATCGTGCGATCGACGCGGTCCGTGAAGTCCTGCCCGGCAAGGCTGCTATCAAGATGATCTTCGAGAAGCCGATCCACGTTGTCTCGGAAAGCTATTCATGGGTCGCCAAGAAAATCGTGCCGTGACGGGTCAGGCGGCGGCGAGCGCGAAGCCGGAGGCATAATCCCGCGCCAGACGCCGCTCCTCGGCGATGGCGAGCCGCTCGATCATGTCGACGAGCACACCTGCGGGTTCCGTGAGATTGCTGTCCCCGCGATAACGCTGCACCAGGCGATGGGCGATATGATCGAGGTCGAAGCCGCTCGCCGACTGGATAAGCCCGCGCCACAGCATGACGGCATCGACGAAAAGCGGGCTGACATCGCGGCCGAGACCTGCGGATTCCAAGAGTGCGCGTACGGCGTGGAAGCGTCCGGTTGCGAGGATAGAGCGCACGCGGCGCTCGTCGAGCCCGGAAATCGCAACGATGGCGCAGGAGAAGAAGTCGGTCCGGCCAGCGCATAGCGCATGCATCAGGAAGGCGGGAGTCAGCCGGCCTGCGACCCTGAGCTGCTCCGTCAGGCGCGCGAGTTCGTCGCCATGAACGTCGGCAAGCAGGGCGATGGTGGCGCTGTCGCCAGCTTCGCGTGCGATTCGCTCGATGCGACGACTGCCGATTGCGCCGATCACCAAACCTGAGCCGGCGAGCGCTTCAGTGACGAACTGGACGAGGAGTTGCCGCACACCACTCGTCAGATCGTCACGATCCAGAAGAAGGGCGCGGATTCGTTCGCTGTGGCCGTGACGCTCGGCAATGCGGCGCAGGGTAAAGGCCGTGATGCAGGCGCCGGGATTTTCCAGGAGGACCTCAAGCTCGGCCGCATCGCCGATCTCAGCAAGTGCTGCGGCCACGCCAACACTGACCTTCTTGCGAGCAGCAATCAGGGCACGGGTTTCGACGGTGCCACGGCCGGCAATGTCGACCAGATCGGCATCTGACAGAACCGGCGAGCACAGAATGACGACCGAAGCGATTTCCGGCTGATCCTCGGCCAGCGATACCATCAAGGCCCGTGGAGCCCGCTCTTCCGGGGCAAGAATATCGGCGAGCGCGAGCCGCACCTGTGGTGCCGGGTCGTCGAGCAGATAGGTCATCGCCATCTGAGCTGCCTGGCGCTCGTCCGGGGCCATGTCGGACTTCAAATAGGCGCGAGCAAGCGCGTTTGCTGCAAGCGCCCGATCCTGCGTCTTTGCCGTTTCGACCCATCTGAGAAAAGCTGCAACGATCAAAGTCGAACCCACTCGCCACCTGTACAAACCCGAAACATTCGGTGTTTCGACAGTAGGATCAAAGTGTTTAAGAAACGTTCACCACGTTCATTAACCACAACACTCGACCCGGTTCAGCACCGCGCGGACCGGGTCGAGATGCCATGTCAGGTCCTCTGGCTCGGCCGTTTGAGTTCGAAGACAGGCCCCATGCCGGCATAGTCCATATAACCCAGGCGCATGATCGGGTCGGCAACAGCCAGATCGAATCGTCCGTTCCGGATCACCGCGTCGGCAATATGGATGCCGACGACCTGGCCGAAGACGGCATGGCTGTCGGTGTCATTCCCGTCCATGTCGGGCAAGGTCAGAACCTTGGTCACCCGGCATTCGAGCGCCGCTACGGCTTCCCCGACAAAGGGAGCGTCGACGATTCTCCCGGGTGCGGGGGTCAGACCCGCCAGCTCGAATTCATCCGTCTCATAGGCAACGGCGGCCGACGATTCGTTCATCCGGTCCATCAACGTCCGGCTCACGAAGCTTGCCGTGAAGACGCCGGTTTCCTCGACGTTCCTTAAGCTGTCCTTGCGGCCGCTGGACGAGAACATGACCATTTTCGGTCTGTCGCCGACGGCGTTGAAGAAGGAATAGGGGGAAAGATTGCGGATACCGTCCCTGCCCTTCGTGCCGATCCAGCCGATGGGCCTCGGCGCCACGATCGCCTTGAAGGGATCATGTGCCATGCCATGGGCATTCGTCTCGGTGTCATAGAACATCAGTCTTCGCCACCCTGCCAGGAAACAAGATCTTCCACCGCCGGACGCGGACGCTCGACGATCGGAAACTCGGTCGAGCCGATGTGAATGAATCCGGCTACCTTCTCACCGGCCTTTACGCCGAGAAGCGGATGGGCGCGCTCGTCGAAGGCGAACCATTCACTGAGCCAGTTCGATACATAGCCATGGGCATTGGCCGCCATCAGCAGATTGAGGCAAAGGGCACCGGCGGACATGACCTGCTCCCATTCCGGGATCTTCGCATGCGGGGCTGCCGTCGAGATCACAGCAACGACCACCGGCGCCCGGGTGAAACGCGCGCGTTCGACCTGGATCATCTCCTCGGAAAGACCAGGATTCTTCTGCAGCGCCATCTTCAGCAGTTCTTCGCCGATGCGGACCCGTTCTTCGCCACGGTAGACGATGAAGCGCCAGGGAGCGATCTTGCCGTGATCGGGAACGCGGACCGCCAGCGTCAGAATCGACTCGATTTCCGCCTTGTCCGGACCCGGCTCGCACATCTGAAAGGCGGGCACGGAGCGGCGAACTGCGAGATAATCGAGCAGCTTGATGTCTTTTTTCATTTTCTTGATACCTTCATAGGCCTTTACGGTAGCGGCAGGTCTTGAAATTGCCATGCGGTTCGGTTTGAAGTTGCCGGCATTGGGAAGGAAGTCAACACACAGTGCATCGCATGTCACGCCAATCTGGTCTTGTCCGACTGCTGCTCTGGCTACTCGTGGCCTCGGCGGCAGCGTCGCCGTCTTTTGCTCAGGAAGCCTTTGAGACCTTCAAACAGCTGAACGGCTCGACCAAGATGCCTAAGTTGAAGGCGTTTTCGGCTCCGGGTGCAGCCGCGATCGCCAATGTGACGCAAGGGCGCAGCGTCAAGCTCGATGCCAAGCTGACCGACCAGGGCGAACCGATGCAGCATGGGCTGTCCTGGCGCGTGTTCAGCCCCATTCCCGGGGCCGACGGCAAGCTGCCCTTGCTTGCCAGTGCCGAAGGTGGTTCGGCCGCGTTTCAGCTGGCGCCCGGTGACTATTTCGTCAACGTATCCTTCGGGCGTGCAGGTGCTACCAAGAAGCTCAACGTGCCGGTCGAAGGTGAGGTTGCCAATCAGGTTCTCGTGCTTGATGCTGGCGGCATGTCGCTGAGTGCCATCTCTGGCGCCGACACCCATATTCCCGACAAGCAGTTGAGTTTCGACATCTATGCCTCCGAGGTCCGCGAGGACGGAGAGCGCGGCTTAGTGCTTGCAGATGTAAAGCCTAACACCATCGTGCGTCTGAACGCCGGAACCTATCATGTCGTGTCGGAATACGGCTCGATCAACGCCGTGGTGCGCGCCGACATCACGGTCGAAGCCGGCGAACTGACGGAAGCGACCATCCAGCACCGCGCTTCCCAGGTGGGCTTCAAGCTGGTCTCGGAAGAAGGCGGTGAAGCGATTGCCGATACCGCCTGGTCCGTCCTGACGTCAGGCGGTGACATCGTGGCGGAAAGCGTCAGCGCCTTCCCGGTGATGGTGCTGGCTGAGGGCCAGTACACGGCGGTTGCCCGCAACAAGGACAAGCTCTTCCAGCGGGATTTCGAGGTGAAGGCCGGGGTCAACCTGGATGTCGAGCTGATGCTCGACCAGCCCTGACGCCTCAAGCGACGCGGCGAAACTTGCTTCGTTCGACGGGCGCCATGCTGAAAACCGCGCCGAAAAGCCTTGCCAAGAGATCCTTGCGGTCCGCATGCGTGCTCAGCTCTTCCCACGGAATCATCACCCCGACACGTGCTCGGATCGTCGAACCGGACAGACGGCGGAACTCGCGGATCAGCAGCGACACGCGCAACGTCAGTGAGATCTTGCTGGCGAGATGAAAGAGACGCCCGTTCTGGCCTTCGAAGAAAACCGGCACGACATTGGCTTTCGCAGCCTGGATGAGCTTTGCCGGAAACATCTTCCAGGGAAGGTCCTCGGCGCGCCCGAAACCTTTCTTGGCGGTCGCGACGCCGCCTGCCGGGAAAATCACGACCGTCACACCATCCTTTAACAGACGCAGCGCTTCGTGCCGGGTCTGCATGTTGATGGCAAGTGCTTCCTTGGTTTCCTCGAACGAGACGGGCAACGAGTAAGGCGCCATTTCCGGCACCTTCAGAAGTTCGTTATTGATCAGCACACGGAACGGACGGCCGAGCTGTTCAGCCAGCGCAAGGACAGCGATGCCATCTCCGATGCCGAAGGGATGGTTGGCAACGATGACAATAGGCCCTTCGGGAATGTTCGCCGGCGGCCAGTTGCCTTCGATCTTCAGGTCGACATTGATCAGGTCGAGCATCTTGCCGAAGACGCGATCGGTCTTGCCGACGATATCGTTGCGCCAGATTTCATAGAGCCGGGTAAAGCGGTCGCGACCGGAAAGCCCTTCGATCGAGCGGATGAACCAGCGCTTGAGCTTAGGGTCGCGCTCGTTGGCATAAGAGAGTTCTTTGAACTTCACGGGAAGGCTCCGGTGATACGGAAGGTCATCGGACCGTCATATGCCGTTTCGATGACAGCCGTCTGACAGTGCGGCAACACACTGTCAGACGGTCGATCCTAGTCAGACCTTGCGGTTCGCCAGCTTGCGCTTGACGTCCGGCGGGGTCGCTTCGCCTGCCAGCACAGCTACAGCCTCAGTCAGCGGCATAGACACCTGGTCCTGCGAACCGAGGCGGCGAATGTTGACGGTCTTTTCTTCCGCCTCGCGCTTGCCGCATACGATGATCACCGGCACCTTGGTGACGGAGTGCTCGCGGACCTTGTAGTTGATCTTCTCGTTGCGGAAGTCGGTCTCGACCTGCAGGCCTGCATCACGCAGTTGTTCTGCCACTTCACGACCGTAGTCATCGGCATCCGAGGTGATTGTCGCCACGACGACCTGCAGCGGTGCAAACCACAGAGGCATGTGGCCGGCAAAGTTCTCGATCAGGATGCCGAGGAAACGCTCCATCGAGCCGCAAATGGCGCGGTGGATCATGACCGGCTGAACCTTTTCCGAGTTCTGGTCGATGTAGAAGGCACCGAAGCGTTCCGGCAGGTTGAAGTCCACCTGAGTCGTGCCGCACTGCCATTCACGACCGATGGCATCGCGCAAAGTGTATTCGAACTTCGGACCGTAGAAGGCGCCCTCGCCCGGCAGGATGCCGGTCTTGATGCGGCCGCCGGACTGTTCTTCGATCTGCTTCAGCACGTCCATCATCACGCTTTCGGCGCGATCCCAGAGCTCGTCGGAGCCGACGCGCTTTTCCGGGCGGGTCGAGAGCTTCACGACGATCTCGTTGAACCCGAAGTCCTCATAGACCGACAGGATGAGATCGTTGATGCGCAGGCATTCGGCCGCCATCTGCTCTTCAGTGCAGAAGACGTGGGCGTCGTCCTGGGTAAAGCCGCGGACGCGCATGAGGCCATGCAGCGCGCCGGAGGCTTCGTAGCGATGAACCGTGCCGAACTCGGCGAGGCGGACGGGAAGCTCGCGATAGGATTTGAGGCCATGCTTGAAGATCTGCACGTGACCCGGGCAGTTCATCGGCTTCAGGGCGAAGACCTTCTGGTCGGCTTCCTCGTCATCCGGATGCATGAAAGCATGCGCCGACTTCACGGCGAACATGTTCTCCTGGTACCAGCCCCAGTGACCCGAGGTCTCCCAGAGCGACTTGTCGAGGATCTGCGGCGCGTTGACTTCCTGGTAGGTCCCATCGAGTCGACGGCGCATGTAGGAGGTCAGCGTCTGGAACATGCGCCAGCCCTTGCCGTGCCAGAAGACCACGCCGGGGCCTTCTTCCTGGAAATGGAAGAGATCCATTTCACGGCCAAGCTTGCGGTGGTCGCGCTTTTCGGCTTCGGCCAGGATATGCAGATAGTTGTCCAACTGCTCCTGTTCGGCAAAGGCCGTTCCGTAGATGCGGCTCAGCATGGCGTTGTTGCTGTCACCGCGCCAATAGGCTCCGGCGACCTTCATCAGCTTGAAGGCCATACCGATCTGCCCGGTGGACGCCATATGCGGCCCACGGCAGAGATCGAACCAGTCGCCCTGATAGTAGATCTTCAGATCCTGGTCTTCCGGGATCGCATCGACCAGCTCGACCTTGTAGTTTTCGCCCTTGGAGGCAAAGACTTCCTTGGCCTTGTTGCGCGGCCAGATTTCCTTGGTGAATGGCTTGTTGCGCTGGATGATCTCCTTCATCCGCTTTTCGATCTTCGGCAGATCCTCGGGCGTAAAGGGCTCAGCCTTGGCGAAGTCGTAGTAGAAGCCGTTCTCGATCACCGGCCCGATGGTCACCTGCGTACCGGGCCAGAGCTCCTGCACGGCCTCGGCCATCACATGGGCAGCGTCATGGCGAATGAGTTCCAGTGCCCGCGGATCCGTGCGGGTGACGATCTCGATCTTGCCATCAACGATCGGGTCCGAGAGGTCGCGCAGGGTGCCGTCGAGCGCAATGGCGACGGCCTTCTTTGCCAGCGACTTGGAAATGGACTCAGCGACCTCAGCGCCGGTCGTGCCGGCTGCGTATTCGCGGATAGAGCCATCGGGGAAAGTGAGAGATACGGAAGCGGACATAAACGTCTCCTGATCCAGTCCCGCCAACGAATGCGGGTGGTGAAAATTGCGGGGTCAAAACCTCGCCACGAACCGGCGCTTGATAGGCTGAAAGTGCTGATGAGTAAAGGATCTTGCTAGACCGATCCCATCGACCAGAAGCCGCGGGCTTCGTCGGACAAGGTCTTCATGACCCGGTCGAAGGCAGCAGGATCGACATGTCGCCTGATCGTTGAAGTTACTTCTTCGATCGCGGTTTCGGTCGACAGATTGTGTTCGTGGCGGAAGGCGCGGACTTCCTTCATCAGCGCATCCCTTTGAGCAAAGGGCACCCTTGGAGATTCGACATCCCAATCGCTGACGAAGATGGCGCGCAAGACGGGCGGCAGCACATTTGCGAAGGATATGGCCTCAGCAGCGGTCAGCCGTCGCCGGAAGACCTGCAGCACAGCCTGCAACATCGTATAGGCCTGATGCGACGATGTGAGCATCGAGGTCGCGACCAGATCCTTCATGAAGGCATCGAAGTCGGCGGAGGCCTGGCGATATTCGAGCGGCATGGGCATGCGTTGTCTCCCGAGCGATTCGGAATATCAATCCTAGGGCGAAGTCCGGCCGCCTTCGAATTGTGATCACGCAGCCCGCTTGCGACCGAAGGTCCAAAGCCGCCAGGGCGCGTACCAGGTGAAACGCTGAGTCAAAGCCTCGGGCACGGGATCCGGCCCCCAGGTGCCGCCGGGACCGCAGCGAACGACGCGAAACAATGTCAGCCATCCGCCCCGCCAGAGCCCATGGCGCGCGACAGCCTCGTAGCCATATTCGGAACAGGTTGGCATGTGGCGGCATGAGCTGCCGACAATGCTGGACAAGGTCAGCTGGTATACGCGGATCAAGCCCATGCCGAGCAGCCGGCCCGGGGTCTTGCGGAACGGCCCCTGCCAATTGCGGCTCTTCAGTCCACCGCCCGCCGGCTGGTGACCGCAATCGGGGCTGTTGCACATGTTAGCTGGCCTCGGCGGCCGCAGCCGGGGATTCGAGACGGTCCAGACAGTCGACGACTGCGTCAAAAGTGAGCATCGTGGAGGCGTGGCGTGCCTTGTAGTCCTTTACGGGCTTCAGGAAGCGCATGTCCTCGAAGCGACCCGAGGGTCCCTCTCCGTCTTCCTTCAACATGGCCAGCATGTCCAGTCGTGCCTGCCGCAGTTCGGCCGATGTCGCCCCGACCACATGGCGGGCCATGATTCCCGACGAGGCCTGACCCAATGCGCAGGCCTTCACCTCATGGGTGAAATCGGTCACCACGCCGTCGCGAACCATAAGATAGACGCGAACCTTGGAGCCACAGAGCTTGGAATGCTTTTCCGAAACGGCATCCGCTTCGGCGAGCACGCCAATGCGGCCGATGTTTCCGGCAAATTCGAGGATCTTGGTGTTGTAGATGTCGTCCATGGTCAATCCGGTTCAGCGCCTCTCCCGTATATAGGAAGGAGTTCTGGCAATGCAGCCTTCATCATGTCGCAGCGGCCGTCTTTTCGTCGTTCTCGCAGGACACTATATCGGACTGACAGAGGCAGGACAAACGCAGGCCGGCCACGGACGAAACGATCTTCTCGGCTGAAACACCGATAACGGACTTGCATTATGAGCCGCATTACGCCTTTACAATCCGGCAAAGCCAAACCAGCGGCTCGCCTCACGCGGGACCGGGAGACCAAGGCCATGGATGCCATCGTCAAGAAACTGTCCGTCGAAGCCCCGCGGCCGACGCGCGAAGAGGCCGAACAGGCCGTGCGCACGCTTTTGCTCTGGGCAGGTGACGACCCGGAACGCGAGGGCCTGCTCGATACGCCGGCACGCGTGGCAAAGGCCTATGAAGAGCTGTTTTCCGGCTACAGCGCTGATATCGAGGACGTACTCGGCCGGACCTTCGAGGAGGTCGGCGGCTATAACGACATGGTGCTCGTCCGGGATATCTCGTTCTTTTCGCATTGCGAACACCACATGCTGCCAGTGATGGGCAAGGCGCATGTCGCCTATCTCCCCAACGGCCGCGTACTCGGCCTTTCGAAGATTGCGCGCATCGTCGATGTGTTTGCCAAGCGCCTGCAGACTCAGGAAAACATGACCGCACAGATTGCCCAGGCGATTGACGAGACCCTGCTGCCACGCGGGGTTGCGGTATTCCTCGAGGCCGAGCATATGTGCATGGCCATGCGCGGGATCCAGAAGACGGGTTCCACGACGCTCACCACAACCTTCACCGGCGCCTTCAAGGACAATGCGGCCGAACAGGCCCGCTTCATGTCCATGGTTCGGAGCCGCTAAGACTGCGAGTGCCCATGTCCGCTTTTGTGTTCGACGCCCCCTCGGCAGACAAGAAGATCCTCGAGGAAGGTCTCGCCTTCACCCCCAAGTTCGATGACCATGGGCTTGTGACCGCCGTCGTCACCGATGCGCGTGACGGCGAGCTGTTGATGGTGGCGCATATGAACGCCGAAGCCATCGCGCTGACGCTCGAAACCGGGATCGGTCACTATTACAGCCGCTCACGCGCGAAGATCTGGAAAAAGGGCGAGAGCTCCGGCAACCTTCAGACGGTCAAGGAAATCAAGGTCGACTGCGACCAGGACGCGATCTGGCTGAAGGTCGAGGTCGCCGGTCATGACGCGACCTGCCATACCGGACGCCGCTCCTGTTTTTACCGGACCGCTCAGCTCGTTGACGGCGAGCCATCTCTCAAGATTGCCGACGACCACCGGCACTTCGATCCGGATAACGTCTACGGCCATTGACCTCTGGCGTCTGCATAACGAAATCGTAAGCAGACGATGTCCTAATGGAGCCCTGAGTGTTCAGCTTATGGGGTAGCGGAGATGCTGAACTGGAGCATGATTTCGAACGGCGGTGCGACTGTTTCGCAACCGTCCAAGGACGTCGGCACGCCGCCGGCTGGTCCGATCGTTCCCGAGGTACGCGCAAAGGCTAAAGTGGCGCTTGCCCTTGGCGGCGGTGCGGCTCGCGGCTGGGCGCATATCGGCGTCTTGAGAGCGCTCGACGAGGAAGGCATCGAAGTCGGCATGATCGCGGGCACCTCGATCGGCGCCCTGGTCGGCGGCTGTTACCTCGCTGGCAAACTCGACGAACTGGAAGCCTTCGCCCGGTCGCTGACCATGCGCCGGATTGCCTCGCTGCTCGACCTGACCATCGGAGGCGGCGGGCTTCTCGGCGGCATGCGCCTGACCAAGCGAATGCAGGAGCATCTCGAGGGCCTGAATGTCGAGGATTTGCCGAAGCCCTTCGTTGCGGTCGCATCGGAGCTCAACAGCGGCCACGAAGTCTGGATCGACGGCGGCAGCCTGATCACGGCGCTTCGGGCATCTTACGCCCTGCCCGGCATTTTCGAACCCATTCATTGCAACAATCGAACGCTGATCGACGGCGCGCTTGTCAATCCGGTGCCTGTGTCCGTCTGCAGGGCTTATGAGCAGCCGCTGGTGATGGCGGTCAATCTGCATTACGACGTGTTCGGACGGTCCGCAGTCGTTAAGCACAAGGCTTCAACGCCGGACAAGGCGAGCGCAGAAACAGCCAGGGCACCAAACAAGGTCGGCCTGACCGGCGTGATGGTGCAGGCCTTCAATATCATTCAGGACCGCATTTCCCGGGCGCGCCTCGCCGGAGACCCGCCGGACCTCGCCCTGCATCCGCGTCTGAACGACATCGGCCTCTCCGAGTTTCATCGGGCCGGCGAGGCGATCGATCGCGGCTATGAGGAAGCGAAGGCCCGCGTCACTGAAATCCGCCGCATGCAGGAAGCAGTTCTCCGCTAGGCGCAGTGTCTGCCGCACCTTCTGACGGGCCTTCGCACAATCTGAGAATCAGCCGGCGATATAGGCCTTGATGTGTTCGGCTTCCTGCTCGATCTCGCGGATGCGCGACTTCACCACGTCACCGATCGAAATGATGCCTGAAAGCTTGCCGTTATCCTCGACGGGCACGTGGCGGAAACGCCGGCTGGACATCATCTCCATCAATTCGTTGACGCCGGTCTCTTCGCGGCAACGATAGACATTTGCGGTCATGAAGGCCGAGACCGGCTGGTCGAAGGCATCTTTACCGCCTGTCCCGATCGCACGAACCACGTCACGTTCGGTGAAGATGCCGACGATGCGGCTTTCCATGCCGACGACGACGACGGCACCGATCTTGTGTTCTTCCAGCACCCGGGCCGCCTCGCCCAAGCTGATGCTCGGGCTGATGGTGATGACATCGCGGCCCTTCTGTTCGAGTATGCTTCTGGCTGATGCAGGCATGAGTTCCTCCTCGCATAGAACACTCGCGCGGCGGCCCAATCCTCCTTGGACCGCCAGGACGAAGGGTGCCCTTTATTCAAGGAGAATGCAATAAGTCCGGCATCACGCCCTTGTGTGACGGCCCGTGTAGGGATCGAAGGCTGCAAATCCGAAGAAGCCGAGCAGGAAGCCGCCGATATGTGCATCCCAAGCAATCGACGCGGAACCACCCCCGAGCATCGGAACGCCAAAGGCGATGGCAATATTGCCGAGAAACCAGACGATGATGAAGACGCGGACGGTACGGTCAGCCAGGGCCTGCCCCACCGACAGCAAGGGAGGCTGCCATCCGGACAATCGAGCCAGGCTGCGCTGCCGTTCGCCGAAAGCGAATCGGCAGGCGGCACCCATCAGAGCAGAAATCACCCCGGACGCGCCGACCATCAAGGATGGCTCTCCCCAGTTGACGAATGCATGCAATGCGGCGGCAGCCACTGATGACACCACCCAGAACAGGAGAAATCTGACCTCACCGATGCGGCGACAAACGGGTGTCCCGAATGCGGCAAGCCAAAGACTGTTGAAGGCGAGATGCTCGAAGCTGCCGTGCAGCAAAGAATAACTCACCGGCGTCCAAAGCCACGCCAGCGACTGTTCATCGAGCGGATAGAGATAGCGGATTGGCGAAAAACCGAATTCGACGGCGACCCACTGATTGAGTGCCGGCGACAGCAGGAATTGCTGGATCGCATAGATGCCGCAGATCAGGGCAAGCGCCACAAGGATGCCGGTCGGCAGGTTGAAGATGGGCGGGTTCTCTTCGGATCGCGCGCCGATCTCGGGCACAAGGCCGTCGTTATCCCGGCGCTCCTCGCCTCGAGATCCTGTCTCATCCTGCATCTGCAATTCCTTCTGTTGCGAAACCATCAGGTAATGCAGGCCGCGGATAAAAAAAAGGCCGCCCGGAAACCGAGTGGCCTTGCTGGCGCTAGGCGGATCGTCGCGCCGACTGGAGTTGGTGCCGAAGGAAGCCCTTCGCGTTTGGTAGAACCCTCATGCCATGAGCAAGCGAGGGCCACAACCGAAAGCCTTCCTTAACCTTAATCCTGCGGCGATATCGTTCCGTCTGGAAAAAGCGCACCCAAAAGCAAACACTATATTAACGGCTCGCCCCCTAATGTCGAGCCATAGAGAAACAGACAGAATCTCCGAGATGTACTCAACGCAGGCAAGCCATACGAACACGATCGCTTCGCCGGGACAGCAACGCGCCTTTCAGCGCGTCGCCGTCAGCCTGCAGGGTCGTCTCATGCTTGCCAGCTATGAGGAGTATGTCTGCAAGGTTATCGACATGTCGCCAGGCGACGTGCGCTTCGCGTGTGCCGGCATGCCGCGTCCGGGCGAACGTGTGATCGCATATATCGATCATCTCGGGCGCATCGAAGGCACCGTGATCAAGTTGACTGATGACGGTTTCGTCATCTCCATCAACGCCACCGTTCGAAAGCGTGAAAAGCTTGCGGCCCAGCTGACCTGGATCGCCAATAAACATGAGCTTGGACTGCCGGAAGACCGTCGTCACGATCGTTTGACGCCGCGCCAGACGAGAACAGAACTCACGCTCGAAGACGGCAAGACCTATCCGTGCCGCCTGATGGACCTGTCCCTTTCGGGTGCGGCCGTCGATATCGACATTCGTCCGCCGATCGGCTCGGCCGTTCGCCTCGGCAACATGCGCGGACGGGTGGTTCGCCATTTCATGGAAGGCGTCGCCGTCGAGTTCCTGACACTGCAGTCCAAGGAAGCACTCACGGAATTCCTCTGAGGGGGCTAAGAATTCCTCCCCCGACAAGGCGCCTGCGGACCCCGCAAGGCGCCTTTTTCTATCGCGAGACGAAAATCGTCTCAGACCGGCACAGTTTTTTTCAAAAAAATTCAGGCTCGAAAATGGCCTTGAGACGGCGCTCAAGGTGGATGATCGAACCAAGTTTCGACATCCGGAGCCGTCAGCAAAGCCACACTCGTCGACCCAGAATCCAGGATCGCAACCTCCGACCTGAAATACCCCACATCAATTAGCTCGCTGTATTTTCTAGCTTTTTTACCTTCGCAACGGTCCAAGCCACATCAAAAGGTAGAATACCGATCAAATTTTCATCAAACTTGTCATGAATTCTATTCAAATATAATTCGAATAAATCTCAATATAGATTCTCTTTTTCATAGATTTAATCTTATATCTTACCACTAATATTCGTGGGCCATCAAAATATCTCTGTCATTGCTATCTCCATTACCGGGAGACAACCAATGACAACAAAGAAAAATCTGGGTATTGGAACTCTGGCCGCCGCCATCGCTGGCGCACTGGCCTTTCAAGTGTCGGCCATGCCGGCCAACATGCAGGTCGTCGGCAAAGCCAATCCGCCGATCGGGCATTACGAATTCTGTCAGACCTATCAGGGCGAATGCTCGGGCAGCCAGACGGATAGCGGACCGATGATGCTGACAGAGCAGCTCTGGAAAACCATCCTTGACGTCAATTATACCGTCAACAGCTCGGTCACGCCGCTGACCGATCTCGAGATCTATGGTGTCGAAGAACGCTGGACCTACCCCCGCAGCGTCGGCGACTGCGAAGACTTTGCACTCCTCAAGCGCAAGATGCTGGTTGATCGCGGCCTCGACCCCGCCGACCTTCTGATGACCGTGGTCCTGCAGCCGAATGGCGAAGGTCATGCCGTACTGACCGTCCGGACCGACCACGGCGACTTCATTCTCGACAACATGCGCAACAAGGTGCTGCTGTGGTCCGAGACCGAATACACCTATCTGAAGCGCCAGTCTTCGAGCCATCCAGCCCGCTGGGTCAAGCTCCAGGATGGTCGCGCGAGCTTCGTCGGCAGCGTATCGCAATAATCACGTTGCCGCCGCCTTCTGGCCCGGTCTGTCCCCGCCTACCCGTCCCCCGACCGGAGCCAATGAGCCGGTCCCGTCCAACCGGGACCGGCTCTCTTTTTGCCCCCATCGCCGACACCCGACCTTAACCAGAATTTAACCACGTTCACCGAAGTCTGATCTCGCGGGCGCATTCCAATAAGGCCGCACCGAGAGGATCAGGGCGAGATGCGAGGCGACGATAACGGTCTGCAGGCGGATGAAGAGCGTTCACCGCTCATTTCGACGCGCTTTCTGGTCATCGCGACAATCACCATCTTGGCCTTGGCGGCAGCCTCGATTGCCATCAGCTTGTTTGGCAGTGCTTACGGTGCGCGACTCTCGCTCGCAGGCCACAGCGAAAGCACCGAGATCGTCGACATCACGATTGGCCGAGATCGGCTCGCCTTTCCCGCAAACGCCATCCGCTTCGAGCATCAGCGCCGCAGCGGCCTGGCCGAACGGATAGACCTGTATCTGCTCTGGCCCGAGATGACCGGCTATTCAGCCAAAGAACGACGCCGTTTCGACGACCTTGCGCTATCACAGTCTCTTGTCTTCCTGCAGATCTCGCAAAGCACGATGTCGAGAGACATGTCCGGACGCGTCGAGCCGATCTACAGGAGCCTCCTCGAGCCACAGACCAGCGAGGGGCCCGCCGGACTGCAGAGCCACGTCTTCAGGGCGGGAACGGGTTACGAGGGAGAAAGCTTGCTGACAGCCACGGCTCCCGACGGAACCGCCTATGCGATCCGCTGCCTCCTTCCTTCAGTCGCCGAGAAAGCCACCAGCAGCGATTGCCAGCGCGACATCCATGTTGGAGAGGATCTTACGGTTCTCTATCGATTCTCAAGCCGAATGCTCGACGATTGGCAATCAATAGACGCGGCGGTTCGGGCCTATGTTGCGGGGCGTTCGGGCCCCGCAACCGCAACCACGACGCTTAAAAATCAATCCAAAGCGTCAACCGACCGTTCATCATAAACCTCTTGGTAAGGCTAATTCCGTAGGGTCCACGGGAGATGGTCGCGATTGGGGGAAGAGCGTCCGGTCGTCAATGGTGAGATTCAAAGAGTATCGTGGTGCATAAAGTTTTCGGAAGCTCCAACTTCGCAGCCGCAGTGCGTCGGCTTTTCCTCGCGGCGTTTGCGGTCTTCGTGGCGACGGTCGCTGCCGTCAGCACTGCCCAGGCAAATCCAAAATATGCCGGCATCGTCATCGACGCCAAGACGGGCAAGGTTCTCTATAGCGAGAATGCCGACAGCCTGCGCTATCCGGCTTCGCTGACCAAGATGATGACCCTCTATATGGTCTTTGAGGCGCTGGAGGCGGGCCGTGTTTCGCTGAACAGCAAAGTTCCGTTCTCTGCCAATGCCGCCAAGGAGCCGCCGTCAAAGCTCGGCGTTGGCACCGGCCGCAGCGTCACCGTCGAGCAGGCGATTCTCTCGCTCGTTACGCGTTCGGCCAATGACGTTGCGACCGCCCTTGCAGAATATCTCGGTGGTTCCGAGCAGCGTTTCGCCCAGATGATGACCGCCAAGGCCCGGAGCCTCGGCATGACGAAGACAACCTACCGCAACGCCCATGGCCTGCCGAACACGGCTCAGATGACCACTGCTCGCGATCAGGCCCGGCTCAGCGTCGCGCTGCGCCAGCACTTTCCGCAGTATTACGGCTACTTCTCCACCCGCAGCTTCAAGTTTGGCAAGCAGACGATCGGAAACCACAACCGACTGCTGGGCCAGGTCCGCGGCGTCGACGGCATCAAAACCGGTTTCACCCGGGCTGCCGGCTACAATCTCGCGACTTCGGCTGAACTCGGTGGTCGCTCCATCGTCGCAGTTGTGCTGGGTGCAACATCCGGTGCACGGCGCAATGCGCAGATGACCAGCCTGGTTCAGCGTTATCTGCCGGCCGCCACAAGCACCCGTGGCGGCAGCAACCTGATCGCCAAGAACAACACCTCGGTTGCGCCTTCAGGGTCCGCTGCTCGGGCGGCCGGTGGCCTGCCGCAACTGCCGCAGACCGGCCCCATGCCTGACGTACGCTACACCGGTGTTGCTCAGGCCTATGCTGCGGCGCCGGCCGGCAATGCGGCAAGTGCTGCTCTGAACACCATGCCTGCCGCACCGTCGGCGTCGGCGCCCCCCGTCCCTGTACCGCAGCCTGCCCCGGCCTATCTGCCCAATGAGGGTGCGGCAGCTGCACCGGCAACCGCGGCGCAGTCGGTCGCAACGGCTGCCACCACGCCGCCCGACGTCGACGCCATGACGACCGCATCGACTGCTCCGTCCGGCGGTTGGGTCGTGCAGATCGGCACGTCGCCGGATCAGGAACTGGCCATGGATCTCCTGCGTGACGCGCAGGCGAAAGGCGGAAAGGTATTGCGTTCCGCCACCCCCTTCACAGTCGCTTACGGCGACGGCTCGAAGCAGATCTTCCGGGCACGCTTTGGTGGCTTTGACGAACAGAAGGATGCAGTCAACGCCTGCAAGGCGCTCAAGAAGAAGGGAATCGGTTGCTGGGCCGCCGCCCAGTAAGACGATCGCCCAAAACCCTCGATTTGTATTGTTTACGAGGATCATGAAATGGCATCGAAAGACTTCCACTACGGCTTGGTCGAGGATCAGGACAATGGCGGCCTCGCGTCCGCGAGCAGCGTCCTGCATCCTCTCCACGAGGCTGCTTATCGTCTGGCCGATCTCGGCTTGCGCGAAAAGCGCTCAAAGACCAAGGATCTGATCGGTTTGCTGCTCAGCCACGGCGCGCGCGCCTGGCGCTATTCGCAGCCGGAGGCCAACATCCATCTGCATGTCTCGGCACAGTCCGGCCGGTTCCCCGTCATTCTAAGGCTGCGTTGACGGAAAGGCGCCTGAGATGCCGCTCTATCGCCTCGGGGACAAGGCTCCCGTCCTTCCCGCAGCTGACCGGTTCTGGCTGGCACCCGATGCCCAGGTGATCGGTGACGTGCGTCTGGGAGAGGATGTCGGCATCTGGTTCGGGGCGGTTCTTCGTGGCGACAATGATCCTATCGTGATCGGTGCAGGCACCAATATCCAGGATGGTGTCATGGTGCATACCGACCCCGGCAAGGGTGTCACGATTGGCGAAGGCTGCACCATTGGCCACCACGCCATCATTCACGGCTGCACCATCGGCAACAATTCGCTTGTCGGCATGGGAGCAACTGTCCTCAATGGAGCGCGCATCGGCGATAACTGCCTCGTTGGCGCGAACGCCCTGATTACCGAGTGCAAGAGCTTCCCGGACAATTCACTGATTGTCGGCTCCCCAGCACGGGCGATCAGAGAGCTCGACGCCGCTACTATTGCGGGACTTCGGCTGTCAGCCGAAAACTACGTGCGCAACTGGCGCCGCTTTGCACGGGATCTGCATCCGCTATGACAGCGCCTACCTAGGCCGCGATCTCCGTGCACTCAGCACAAAACCCTCTGATTTCAATCGTCGTCTTTTCAGGCTTGAAGCTGCGCCCACGGGTGATCGTTTCCAGGCGGTGATCGATCTCGTGGTCGTGGAATTCCGTCACATGACCGCACTTGTTGCAGATCATGAAGGCGACGGTGCCATGGCCCGTGCAGCCCTCATGCGGATGGGCGCAGGCGACAAAGGCGTTCAGGCTTTCGAGGCGATGGACCATGCCGAACTCGACCAGCTTGTCGAGCGCGCGATAGACCTGCAGGGGCGCGCGAAAGCCGTGTTCGCGCAACTTGTCGAGCAAGGTATAGGCCGAAAGCGGCCCGTCGGACTGCATGAGCGCATCGAAGACGAGCGACTGATTGCGGGTGAGATCGGTCTTGGTCATGTCATGCCCTCGTGCTGAGGTCGCGAGCCTTGCTGCCAGGACGCGGCAGAAGGCTGACGAGGAAGAGAAGAAGTGCTGCAACGACGATCGACGGTCCCGACGGCGTGTCGTAGGTCAGTGAGCCGAAGAGCCCCATGACAACAGCAATGGCACCGATCAGCGAAGCGAGGACCGCCATGATTTCCGGTGTCGAGGCGAAACGCCGTGCGGCGGCGGCCGGAATGATCAGCAGGGATGTAATCAGCAGAATGCCGACGATCTTCATGGCAATCGCAATGACGAGCGCCATCAGCAACATGAAGATCAGTCGGGCACGTTCGGGCTGCATGCCCTCGGCCTCGGCCAATTCTGCATTAACGGTGCCGGCAAGCAGCGGCCGCCAAAGCCAGGCAATGACGCAGACGACAAACAGGCCGCCGATCCAGACGATGGCGACATCGGTCGGCGTGACCGCGAGAATGTCACCGAACAGGAAGGCGATGAGGTCGAAGCGCACCCAGGTCATGAAGGCCACCATCACGAGGCCGATGGCAAGCGTTGCATGACTTAGGATGCCGAGCAGGGCATCGGCCGACAGTCCCTGACGCTTCTGCAGGACGATCAGGATCAGCGACACCATCGAGGCAACGACGAAGACGCTGACCATCAAATTGAGCGAGAAAAACAGCGAGAGAGCCACGCCGAGCAGAGCGGAGTGAGCCATGGTGTCGCCGAAATAGGCCATGCGCCGCCAGATCACAAAGCAGCCGAGTGGACCCGTCGTCAGGGCGAGGCCGATGCCGGCGAGGATGGCGCGCACGAAGAAATCATCAAGCATGGCCGTGCTCCCGGTCCTTCACCGCCGCCACGGCAGGCGGCCCATCGTGATGATCATGGCCATCATGATGGTGATCATGCCCGTGATGATCGTGATCGTGGCCATGGTGGTCGTGATGGTCGTGATGGCCATCATCCGGGTGGCAGTGGTCGGTGACGCTGCCATCGGCATGGAGCACGCGCCCGTCCGGCAGATGGGTATGGTCATGGTCGTGGCTATAGACGGCGAGCGTCCGTGCTGCCTTGGCACCGAAGAGCTGCATATATTCCGGGCTCTGGCTGACGGCCGCCGGCGTCCCGCGGCAGCAGACATGGCCGTTGAGACAGATGACCGTATCGGTTTCAGCCATGACGACATGCAGGTCATGCGAGATCAGCAGGATGCCGCAACCCGTCGAGTTGCGGATGGAAGTAATCAGATCATAGAGCGCGATCTCGCCGGAGAAATCGACACCTTGGACGGGCTCGTCGAGAACAAGGATATCGGGCTTGCGGGCCATGGCACGCGCCAGCAGAGCACGCTGAAACTCGCCGCCAGAGAGGTGCTGCACCTCGGCACCCGCGAGGTGGGCGATGCCCACAGCCTCGAGAGCCTCTTCTACCTCCGTATTCGAAAGGGGGGAGGTCAGCGTCATCAGACGGCGAACCGTGAGCGGCATGGTCCAGTCAACGCTCAGGCGCTGCGGCACGTATCCGACGCGGAGACCCGCTTTGCGCTCCACCCTGCCCTCGTCTGCCTTGATCACGCCGATCGCCATCTTGGCGCTCGTCGACTTACCCGATCCATTCGGGCCGATCAGGGTCACGATCTCGCCGGGACGGACGGAAAAGTCGACCCCGCGGACCAGCCAGCGTCCGTTTCGGTAGACACCGGCGCCGGTGAGGGACACCAGCGGTGCGGCCTCCCGTGATTTCATCGCATTCATGGAGATCTCAAGATTTTGATGTTGCCTCCCCCTATGCCACACGTTATAGCATAACGCAACTTGGGTAATATTATTACATAACCATCCTCAGGAGCTGTGCATGACCCGCTATCGCCTCGGACTGGCTGCCTCGACGGCGTTTCTCTTTCTGTCTCCGACGCTCGCCTCGGCAGCGCCGGATGTCGTCGTCTCGATCAAGCCTGTGCATTCGCTTGTTGCCTCGATCATGAAGGGTGTCGGTGAACCGTCGCTGATCGTCGAGGGTGCGGCTTCGCCGCATACCTATTCGCTGAAACCTTCCAATGCGCGTGCACTCGAAAACGCAGACTTGGTCTTCTGGGTTGGCCCCGGACTTGAGGCCTTCCTTGAAAAGCCGCTCGAGGCGCTGCCAAAGAATGCCAAGGTCGTCGAACTGGAAGATGCGCCCGGCATCACCAAGCTTCCGTTCCGTGAAGGCGGGGCATTCGAGGGCCATGACCATGACGCGAATGAGGAAGAAGGCCATGCCCACGGGCATGATGACCATGGCCATGAGGAAACCGCCGCCGAGGCCGGCCATGATCATGACCACGGTCACGGGCATGATCACGGACACGAACAGGAAGCCGCCGAGGCTGGTCACGAACATGAGCACGACGACCACGCGCATGGCGGCATGGACATGCATCTCTGGCTCGATCCGACAAACGCCAAAGCCATGGCCACGGAGATCACCAAGAGCCTTGTAGACGTCGACCCGTCGAACAAGGCGACCTACGAGGCCAATCTGACGGCCGTCAGTGCCGAGATCGACGCTCTCGACACGGAGATCGCCGCCCAGCTGAAGCCGGTACTCGAGAAGCCCTTCATCGTCTTCCACGACGCCTATCAGTATTTTGAGAAGCACTACGGTGTGCGCGTGGCCGGTTCGGTGACGGTGAGCCCGGAGACCATGCCGGGTGCAGAACGCCTGTCCACCATCCACGCCAAGATCGAGGAGCTCGGAGCGGCCTGCGTCTTCGCCGAGCCGCAGTTTGAACCCAAGCTGATCGGCGTCGTGACGGAGGGAACCGAAGCCAAGTCCGGCGTTCTCGATCCCGAAGGTGGTGCGCTGGAAGCGGGGCCTGCCCTGTACGGCCAGCTGATGCGCAATCTGGCGACGTCGATCAGCACCTGCTTGTCTCAGTAAACCCATCCCTCCCCCGGGCGACAAAGGCGGGACTTCGGTTCCGCCTTTTTCAGATTCACATTTGTTATGTTATTACATTAAATAGGAGCCTCATGAAAAAGCTACCTGTCACTGTTCTCTCCGGGTTTCTCGGCGCCGGAAAGACGACGCTGCTCAATCACGTACTCGCGAACCGCGACGGGTTGCGCGTTGCCGTCATCGTCAACGACATGAGCGAGGTCAACATCGACGCGGCACTCGTGCGCGGCGGTGATGCATCCCTGTCACGCACGCAGGAACAACTGGTCGAAATGAGCAATGGCTGCATCTGTTGCACGCTGCGTGATGACCTGTTGAACGAAGTTCGCGGCCTCGCCGAGCAGGGTCGCTTCGACTATCTGCTGATCGAGGCGACGGGCATTGCAGAGCCCTTGCCGATCGCCACCACCTTCGATTTCCGCGATGAGGAAGGCCGCAGTCTCTCGGATATCGCACAGCTCGACACAATGGTGACCGTCGTCGATGCCGCCAATCTGATCGGAGACTATTCCTCCAGCGACTTCCTTGCCGATCGTGGCGAGACGGCTGGTGAAAACGACAACCGGACGCTGGTCGATCTGCTTGTCGAGCAGATCGAATTCGCCGATGTCATCATCCTCAACAAGGTCGGCACAGCGACCCCGGATCAGCTCGACGCGGCACGCAAGATCATTGCAGGTCTCAATGCCGATGCGCGGGTGATCGAAACCGATTTCGCCGAGGTGGCGGCAAAGGACATCCTCGGAACCGGGCTGTTTGATCTCGCCAAGGCGGAGACGCATCCGCTGTGGTTCCAGGAACTGCATGGCTTTCGCGATCATGTTCCGGAAACCGAGGAGTACGGCATCCGCTCTTTTGTCTACCGGGCACGAGCGCCATTCGATCCGACACGCTTCCGGGCCTTTCTCGATCGTCCCTGGCCGGGCGTCATTCGCGCCAAGGGCTTCTTCTGGCTCGCTACCCGACCGCATCACGTCGGCGAAATGAGCCAGGCAGGACCGCTCGTCCGCACGACGAAAATGGGGCTCTGGTGGGCATCTGTGCCGAAGTCACGTTGGCCGGACGATCCTGGCTTCCTCGACGCGATGGCACCCTATCTGGACAAGGAATGGGGCGACCGGCGACAGGAACTCGTCTTCATCGGCGCCGATCCAATGGATCAGCGCAGGATCGAAGCCGAGCTCGATGCGTGTCTGGTGGCGGAAAAGAGCTTCACGCCTTCTGCCTGGGAAAGCCTTGCCGATCCCTTTGTGCGATGGGCTTGAGTCAGAGCCTGCCGCGCTTTTGAAGCACAGACAGAACCACGGCCGCGCCGGCTTGACCGGCCGGTCTTTCCGTCTGCAGCCTTTGCCAGACGTCGTCATAGCCCGCGAGCATCGAGGCGCGCTGCGGCGTGTCCGCCGACAGCCGTTCCGCCCAACGGACGAGGCTTGCAGGGCGCAAGACATCGTTGAAGTATTCCGGAATGACCGCGTAGTCGGCGATCAGATTCGGCAACGCACCGGTCCAGATCTTGATACGGTGGCTGAGCATGCGAATGATCCAGTCGCCCTTGTAGGTCGAGACGACAGGCACATGCGCCAATGCCAGTTCCAGGATCACGGTCCCTGAGGCGGCGATCGCGGCATCCGCTTCTTCGAAGGCGCGCCACTTCGCTTCGTCTCCGAGCAAGATCTCGGGTCTCAATGTCCAACTCTGAGTGATCTCCCGGACACGTGCTTCCTGACGCGGCACAGTGGGAAGCACGAAGTGCGTCTCGCCATTGCGAGCGACGAATTCCTTCATGGCTCCACCGAACACCGGCAGAAGCTGCGTGATTTCCGCACCGCGCGAACCGGGCAGGAGAAGGATGGTCCGCTTGTCGCCCGCAGCTCTCACTTCCCTCACCTTGCGTGCTTCCCGTATCCTCAGAATGTCGGCATTGCTTGCGAGCCGATGACCGACGAAATGGGTCTCCGGACCGCCGAGACGCTGCATCACTGACGGCTCGAAGGGCAGAACGGCGAGAACCGCATCGACATAGGCGAGCATGGCCTTGGCGCGATATTCCTTCCACGCCCAGACGCTGGGGCAGACATAGTTCACGACCGGCAGATCCGGCAGCTTCTGCCGAACCTTCCTGGCCACGCGATGGGTGAAATCGGGACTGTCGACGATCAGGAGCAAGTCCGGCTTGGCCGCAACAATCGCATCGGCTGTCCAGGAGATCAGCTTGATCAGCCGGGGCAGCTTCGACAGCACCTGGGTAATGCCCATGATCGAGAGTTCGGAGAAGTCGAAGAGTGACTTCAATCCTTGAGCCTCAAGCGCCTCACCGCCGACGCCGACGAGTTCGACCGGCCCTGAATGCAACGTCTTCAGATACGCAACCAGATCTGCACCCAGGAGATCGCCGGAGACCTCACCGGCGATGACGGCAATCTTCAAAGGTTTGTCCGACATATTGCCTACTCCTTGCGCGAACGATCCAGACCGACGACGAACAGACCGGCAGCATCTGCCGCCGCAATCATCGCCTCACGCTCGACAACCAGCGCGCGGCCGGCTTCAACCGCTATGCCGGCAAGCCCTGCGGCCTTGGCATTCTCGACGGTCGAGACGCCGATGGTCGGCAGATCGGCCCGCAGATCCTGCTGCGGCTTGCAGAGTTTGACCAGAACGCCCTTGCGGCGCCTGGAAATTCGCCCCTCTGCGCGCAGACCCTGGACACGTGAGAGCATTGCGTCGGTGCCCTCGACACCCTCCAGCGCCACGATGCGGCCGCCGACGGCAACAGCACCCTGCCCTACATCCAGCCGGCCCAGGGCTTCGGCGGCCTCTGCCGCCTTTTCAATGTCACGCTCGTCATCAGCATCGGGAGATACGGCACCAAGCGGTCCGACCGTCGCCAGCAATCCCGGCAGGATCTCGTGGGCGCCCAGCACTTCGCAGCCCTGTGCTTCGATCAGCGAGATGACCATGCGCAGCACAGCATCGTCGCCGCCGGCCAACAGCGTTTTCAACGCCCTCGGCAGCTTCAGCAATGATTTCAGATTGACCCGGATTTCGCCGAAAGCCGGTCGGCGCTTGACCGCACCCGACATGACGACCCGGCGAATGTCGTGCTGGCGAAAAAGAGCCGACAGGCCGGCCATGTCGCCGACGCCGATGACGGCGTTTTCAAAGCCCTGCCAGATATCATCGGCCTCGTTCTTCAGCCTGAGAACGAAAGGATCTTCGCCGGCTGCCCGTGCTGCTTCGGCAAGAAAAAGCGGTAGCTTTCCACTGCCGGCAATAATGGCCAGGCGACCGGTCCGTGGCAGGCCGTCCGGTTGAGCGGCCGCCGTCATCACTCAGTTCTTGCCGCGATTGGGCGAGGACAGTGCCCGATCGCTTTCGGCGGCGATGAAGTCGAGGATTTCGATCACAGGCGCGCAATCCAGATACTCGTCGCGAATGGCGGCCGCATTGGTACGGGCCGATCCTTCGCTTTCGAAGATCTGTTTGAAGGCGCGACGAACCTGGTGGATCACCGAGCGCTCGATACCGGCGCGGGTCATGCCGACCACATTCAGGCCGCCGAGAATGCCGGGATTGCCGTTCAGCATGCCATAGGGAATGACATCGTAGGCAACGGCGGACAAACCACCGATGAATGCCTGACGGCCGATACGAGTGAACTGGTGCACGGCGCAGCCACCGCTGAGAATGGCTTTGTCACCGACGTGAACATGGCCGGCCAGCATGACGTTGTTCGACAGGATGATGTCATTGCCGAGAATGCAGTCATGGGCGACATGCGAATTGGCCAAGAACAGGCAGCTGTCGCCGACGCGGGTGATACCGCCACCGCCGACCGTGCCGCAGTTCATTGTCACACCTTCACGCATGGTGCAGTTTTCACCGACGACCAGCGTGGAATCTTCGCCCGCCTCGTGCAGACTTTGCGAGACACCGCCGATCACGGCCATCGGGTGGATCTTGGTGCCGGCGCCGATTTCGGTCAGACCGGTGACAACAGCGTTCGAAACGAGCTCGACGCCGTCTTTCAGCGTCACGCGCGACCCCACCCGGCAAAACGGACCGATCCGGACATTCTCGCCGATCACCGCGCCGTCTTCGACCACGGCCATCGGATGGATGACGGCGCTTGCGGCAATCTGGCTCATTTCTGATCCTTGCGCATGATCATCGCACCAATGTCGGCCTCGGCGACCAGAGCTCCGTCGACCTTCGCGTCGCAATGGAATTTCCAGATATTGCCGCGCTGCTTCTGCTTGACGACATGGAATTCAACGCGGTCGCCAGGAACGACCGGCTTGCGGAACCGCGCGTTATCGATCGTCATGAAATAGACGAGATTTCCGCCCTCACCCTGAAGCCGAGCACAGATGGCGCCGGCGGTCTGGGCCATGCCTTCGATCAGAAGGACGCCCGGCATGATCGGGCTTTCCGGGAAATGTCCGGTGAAATGCGGTTCATTCGCCGTGACATTCTTGATGCCAATGGCGGAATTGTCGCCGTCAATCTCGATGATCTTGTCCACCAGCAGGAAGGGATAGCGGTGAGGCAGAAGCTTCATGATCTCGAGGATATCAGCCGAACCCAATTCGCTCTTCGCGAGTTCAGTCATTGCTGGTTCCTTTTTCCTTGGCGCGGCTGTCGTAGCGGCTGAGCGTATCGGCCACCTCGCGCAGATAATCCTTCAACGGGCGGGCTGGAACGCCGCCGTATTTCTCACCGGGCGGCACCTCGGCCAGAACGCCGCTCATGGCGGCAATCTGAGCACCATCGCCGATCTTGATATGGCCGTTGATGCCGGCAGCACCGCCAATCATCACGCCATCACCGATCACCGTACTTCCGGCAATGCCGACCTGGCTGACGATGCCGCAGTGGCGGCCGATACGAACGTTGTGGCCGATCTGGACGAGGTTATCGATCTTTGTCCCCTCACCGATCACGGTGTCGTCCATCGTGCCGCGATCGATCGTGGTGTTGGCGCCGATCTCGACATGGTCCTGGATGATCACGCGACCGATCTGGACGATCTTCAGCATGCCGCGAGGACCCGGTGCGTAGCCGAAACCGTCCTGTCCGATGCGGGCACCGTTATGAATGATGACATTGTTTCCGACGAGAGCGACCTGGATTGTCGCGCCACCTGCAATCACGCAGTCGCGACCGATCCGAACACCCGGACCGATCACCGCACCCGGGCCGATCCGCGTACCACTGCCGATTTCGACATCAGCGCCGATCACGGCCATGGCCTCGACTTCGACACCATCTTCGAGCTTCGCTGTCGGATCGACATAGGCTGCCGGTGAGATCCGAGCCGGCTCCGTCGTCATCCTGATGGGCTTCAAGGCCGTCGGATGCAGGATTGCGCCTGCAAGCGCGAAAGCGGTCTGAGCGCTCTTGGCGAGAAGAACTGGAATATGCGCGGGAATGAGCGAAAGAAGCGGCTTTTCGCAAAATATTGCAGCAGCCTGGCAGGTTGCCAGCTCTTCCTTGTTGCGACGGGAAAGGATGTAGCAGACATCCGCTTCCTTCGCTCTTGAGACCGGCGATACGGACCTTACGATCCGTCCGCCGTGGCTCTCGTCCTGCAATTCCGCCCCCGTCTGGGCTGCAAGCGCAGCCAAGGTCACCCCGGCATGGGGCGGAAAGAAATGATTATGGTCCATCAGCAAACGCTCCAGAACGTCAACCTGTCAGCAGTTCTGGACAGCCAGTCTTAGAACTGGTTCGCCATGCTGAAACGGAATTCCTGGGTATCGTCGAAGTCTTCCTTGGCGACCGGAACCGCGTAGTCGACACGAAGCGCACCGAACGGCGAGTTCCAGATCACGCCTGCACCAACCGACGCACGGAGCGACATGTCGGTACCGACGGCGCCCGGCTGGTTGCGCAGGTCGCTGCCGTAGAGCGTACCGGCATCTGCGAAGACCGCACCACGGAAACCGAGGTCCTGGGGCACGAGCGGAAGCGGGAACGTCGCTTCAGCCGAGGCGGTGAAGTAGGTCGTGCCGCCGATCGAGTCGCCATTGATGCGCGGGCCGATACCGCTGTTGTCGAAGCCGCGGATTTCCTTGCCGCCGATCTTGAACTGATCGAAGACGTTCAGGTTGTCACCGAGGGCAACGACATGGCCGGCCGAACCAGCGAGCGAGCCGACGATGTCGAATTCGTCAGACAGCGTGTAGAACGCGCGAGCGCGGACAAATGCCTTATAGTATTCGGAGTCACCGCCGAGGCCGGCATATTCATGCGTAAAGCTCGCATAGATGCCTTCGTGCGGGTTCTGACGGTCGTCAACGGTGTTGTAGACGATCGAGTGACCGAGGATCGACTGCTTCCACGTGCTGCCCGTGATCGCATCGATGTAGGGAGCTGCCACCCGGTTATCAGTACCGGTAGCAAGGCCGTCCGGACCAAAGGCACCGTCGTTGATATAGTCGAGTTCCTTGTAGGTGTAGCGCAGCGTCGTCGCCAGATCTTCAGTGATCGGCGCAGTGACGCGAACGGTACCGCCCTGCTCTTCGTAGTCGTAGTAAGAGTTCGCGCTGGTCGAGCTCTTGAACACATCAAAGCCGGCAGCCAGGCGATAACCGAGGAAGTAAGGCTCGGTGAAGGAGAAGTTGTAGGTCTGCGTCTCATCGAAGCCACCACCAGCGGCAACGCGGATGAACTGACCACGACCGAGGAAGTTCTTTTCCTCGACGGAGGCTTCGAGAACCAGGCCACCGTCACCGACGGAGTAGCCGGCGCCGATACCGAACGAACCGGTCGGCTGATCCTGAACGTCGACGATCACGACGACGCGGTCCTGCGAGCTGCCAGCCTGGGTCGTGATGTTGACCGAAGAGAAGAAGCCAAGGGCTTCCAGACGACGCTTGGCGCGCGAGATGGTCTCCTGGTTGAAGGCGTCGCCTTCGGAGATATCGAATTCGCGGCGGATGACGTAGTCACGAGTACGAGTGTTGCCACGCACTTCGATGCGCTCGACGTAAGCGCGCTCACCCTGGTCGACCAGATAGGTCACGCCGATGGTGTTTGTTTCGAAGTTGCGGTCACCGCGCGGAACGACGCGAGCGAAGGGGTAGCCGGCCGACGACACGCGGCGGGAGATGGCTTCCATCGACTTCTGGATCTCACGGGCGCTGTAGGTCTGACCCTCGCGGGTCTCGAGAAGACCCTCAAGCTCCGCACCGTCGATGCCATCAACGGTCGATTCGACCGATACGGCGCCGAAGCGATAGCGCTGACCTTCGTCAACAGTGATATTGATCGTGTATTCGTTACCGGTCTCGTTGAGGACGGCTTCAGACGAGATCACGCGGAAGTCGGCGTAACCGTGGTTGTAGTAGAACTGGCGCAGCGCTTCTTCGTCCGCGCGCAGCTTGTCCTCGTTGTAGACGTCCTTGCGGGTCAGGAAGGACAGGATGCCCGATTCCTTGGTCTGCAGGACGGCGGCCAGACGGCCGTCGGAATAAGCGTTGTTGCCAACGAAGTTGATCGAGCTGATCTTGGTGCGCTCACCTTCGTTGATGACGAAGGCGAGGTTTACGCGACCTTCAGCAACCGGAACGACCTGCGTCGTCACCTCGACATCGGAACGACCGATGGCGGAATAGGCTTCGCGGATACGCTGGATGTCGGCGCTGATCAGGCTGTCGCTGTAAGGACCCTGGCCCTGCGTCTGAACTATGCCCTGGAGCTTGTCGTCCTTGATCTTGCGGTTGCCGTTGAAGACCACCTGATTGATCAGCTGGTTTTCAGCAACCGTCACCACCAGCGTCCCGCCGGAAACGGAGATCTGGACATCGGAGAAGAAACCGGTCGCGTAGAGGCGCTTGACCGATTCATCGATGTCGGCATTGGAGAAAGTCCGACCCGGCTGGATCGAAAGGTTGGAGCGCACAGCCTCAGGCCCAACACGCTGAGCTCCGCGTACGTCGATACGCTGAACCACTGCGGCTTCGGCAGCAATTGCCGATGCAAGAACGGCAATACCTGCGCCCGAAGACACGACACCAGCAGACAGCGCGACCGCCGATACTGCGTTCAAAAACTTTGAACCAGCCTTCATGTGTATACTTTACCTTCTTCCATTGCCCCGTAGTCGGCACCCGACTCCGGCCCGTGTGTGGTTTTAACGGGTTTTACCCTACAAGCAAGTGCGTGCGTTAATTTCTGTTTACTTCATTTCAACGCGTGGCCCAATCGCCACTATCAATTTGAAACAGCGTAAACAAATCCTTTCGCGACCTGCGTGCTCCCGCCTAGCCAATCAACCGGCTGATATCATTCCAAGTGGCGAAGACCATCAAAGACAAGATCATCGCCATGCCGATCCGGAACGCGATTTCCTGTGCACCCTGCCCCATCGGCTTCCCCCGCACTGCCTCAATCGCGTAGAGAACGAGATGGCCGCCGTCAAGGACCGGAACTGGGAACAAGTTCAAAAGCCCCAGCGAAACGGAAAGAACCGCGGCCAGATTTAACAGAGCGATAACGCCGAGCGTCGCCATCTGACCAGAGGCCTGAACGACGCGAACCGGGCCGCCGAGCTGATCGGCATTCATGCGGCCGGCAATCATGTTGCCGATATAGTCGAAGGTCCCGGTGACGATGTGCCCGGTCTGGCGCACGCCTTCCCAGACGGCCTCAAGCGGGGACAGCTCCACGATCCGGAAATTGCCGGCCTGCTGGTCGGTGATGATACCGATCTGGCCGACTTCCATTTCATTGCCGAATCGATCGCTGGTGACGGCACGCTTGGGGGTCAGGGCGAAATCGATCTCCTGGCCCTCGCGCCTCACCGTCACTTCCACCGGGATCTCCGGGCGCATGGTGATATAGCGGACGACATCGTCGAAAGTCTCGATCATGCGGCCGTCAAGCGCGAGCAGGACGTCGCCACGCTGGATGCCAGCCTCTTCCGCAGCACTGCCGGCCTTGATGTCGGCGACGACAGGATCCGATACGGGCTTGCCCATGGTGGCGAACATGCCGGCGAAAATGACAATGGCCAGCAGGAAGTTTGCAAGAGGACCCGCGGCGACGGTGACGGCGCGCTTCCAGAGCTTGGCGCCGTTTAGGGTCTGGGCACGCTCTTCCTCGGTCAACTCTTCTGCAAGAGAGCCGTCCGGACGGCTCGCAGCATCCGCATCCCCGTAGAACCGCACGTAACCGCCCAAGGGAACCGCGGAAAGTTTCCAGCGTGTCCCGTGCTTGTCGGTATAGCCTACGAGCTCAGGACCGAACCCGACGGAAAACGCCAGAATGCGTATTCCCGACCAGCGCCCGGCCAGATAGTGACCCATCTCATGAATGAAGACGAGCAGTGACAGAATGAGAATGTAAGGCAGGATGTATCCGCCGAGAAAGCCGAAGACTGCGCTGATGTGATCCATCTGTCCGTTTCCTGCACTCGCTTCAGCGAGAATTTATACCCGTCACCTGAGGCCCACCATCCGCCTCAGAGACCGAAGAGGAAGGCGCCCATCGAGACGACGGTGCCGACACCGCCGGCAGAACTGCCGATCGCCAAGAAGAACGCGGCAAAACAGGCAAATACAAGGCCATCGACTCGGTCCATGACCCCACCATGCCCCGGTATGAGGCGGCTCGAATCCTTCACGCCGAACCGGCGCTTGATGAATGATTCGAAGAGGTCACCGATCTGGCTTGCGACCGACAAGGCGAAGGCGACGACCGCAACCCAAAGCCCGACATCCTGGAAATGTGCCATCGCGATCAGAACGCCGCCGATGACGCCGGCCACCGTGCCCCCGATTGCCCCCGACCAGGTCTTTCCGGGGGAGATCTTCGGCGCAAGCTTCGGTCCGCCGATCGCCCGTCCGACAAAATAGGCAAGGATGTCGGTCGACCATACGACGATGAAGACGAAAAGCATCGCAACGAAACCGAGCGAATCTTCGCCGCGGATAGCCGACAGCGAGATGGTGCTCAGCCCCGCGTAAAGCAGTCCGCCCGGCTGCCACCAGTTCACACGGCGCAGAAAGGCCGGGATTGCCGCCGTGACCACCAGGCCTGCAAAGAGCGGCACGGTAAATTCCGCCTGCCCGAACAACATGTTGAGGCTGATCACCGCCATCGAGAACCAACCGAAGGCATTCGCCCGGATATTGCTTTCCGCGAGCCGCGTGATCGTCGACCATTCGTAATAGATCAACAGGCCAATGCCGGCAGCCACCAGCTTGAAGGAAAGTCCGCCAAACCAGGTTGCCGCGAGAACCACCGCGATCATGACGATGGCGGAAACGATTCTGAGCTGAAGTTCTCGCGACATCGTAAGCGTCATGAGCCGACGGCCACGGCTTTGGCCGAGAGGCCGCCGAAGCGACGGTCGCGGGCAGCATATCGCTCGAGCACGGAATCAAACAGTGCCGGCGTGAAGTCCGGCCAGAAGTCCGGCACGAACATCAATTCGGCATAGGCCGCCTGCCACAGGAGGAAATTCGACAGACGTTCCTCTCCGCTGGTGCGGATCACCAGATCGGGATCGGGGATGCCCGCAGTATCCAGGCAGTCGTTGAGTTTGCCTGCGTCGATCTGCGACGGTTCAAGCCGGCCCGCCTGCACGTCGGCAGCCAGACGCGCGGCGGCGCGCGCAATTTCGTCACGTGACCCATAATTGAAGGCGATCACGAGCGTCATGCGGGTGTTATTGGTCGTGGTCTCTTCGGCTTCCACGAGCAGCGAACGGATATCGTCACGCAGGTTGACGCGATCGCCAATGATCCGGATACGGATGCCGGCCCGATGCAGATCGGCGAGATCGCGGCGAATGAATGCCTTGAGCAGACCAAACAGTTCGTTGATCTCAGCCTCTGGACGACGCCAGTTCTCCGAGGAGAATGCAAAAAGCGTCAGAAAACCAACACCTGCCTCGCCGGCAGCCTTCACGGTCTCGCGGACAGTCTCAACACCCTTGCGATGGCCAAACGTCCGGGGCAGGCCCCGGGCGTTTGCCCAGCGACCATTGCCATCCATGATGATCGCAACATGCTGCGGAACGATGCGATGTTGAACTGTCGACATTGGCGAGGATCCAGGCGGCGTTAAGAGTGCTCGAGCGAAACGACTCTGCCTTAAACCTGCATGATTTCCTTTTCCTTCTCCGCGAGCAAGCGGTCGACATCGACAATCGTCTCGTCGGTCATCTTCTGCACCCGCTCCGACTGGCTGCGGCAGTCATCCTGACCAATCGTGCCGTCCTTTTCGGCCTTCTTCAGGCCGTCCATACCGTCACGGCGGACGTGGCGGATAGCGACCTTGGCCTTTTCGGCGTAGTCGTGTGCCACCTTGACCAGCGACTTGCGGCGCTCTTCGTTGAGTTCAGGCAGCGGAATACGCAGGTTCTGGCCATCCACGATCGGATTGAGGCCGAGATTGGCTTCGCGGATCGCACGGTCCACAGCGCCGACCATGGACTTGTCCCAGATCGAAACACCGAGCATGCGCGGCTCCGGCACCGTCACGTTGGCGACCTGGTTCAGCGGCACGCGCGAACCATAGGCTTCGACTACGACCGGATCCAGTACGTTGGCGGAGGCCCGGCCGGTCCGCAGCGATGCGATGTCGTTCTTGAACGCGTTGATCGCGCCGTCCATGCGGCGCTTGATGTCGTTGAGATCAACCCCTGCGGTCATCATGGTTCTCCCATTGCTCTGTCAGTCGACGGCATCAGATCGCCGCCATTCATGTGAAATCAGTTGTCGGTAACGATCGTCATACGGCCAGCGCCGGACAGAATTTCGCCGAAACCACCCTTCTCGTGGATCGAGAAGACGATGATCGGAATATGGTTTTCGCGTGCCAGTGCAACGGCGGCGACGTCCATGACGGCAAGGCCCTTCTGCAGGACCTCATCATGGGTCAGGCTGTCGAAGCGGGTTGCGGCGGGGTCCTTCTTCGGGTCGGCCGAGTAGATGCCATCGACCTGGGTGCCCTTGAAAATGGCCTGTGCGCCGATTTCGGCTGCGCGCAGGGCAGCGGCAGAATCGGTGGTGAAGAACGGGTTGCCGGTACCACCGGCGAAGATCACCACCCTGCCCTGAGCCAGATGATGGAGAGCGGCGCGCTGCGAGAAGCTTTCGCAGATCTCGGGCATGGCGATGGCCGAGAGAACCACGGTGTCGATGTCGAGCTTGCGAAGCGAGGTTGCGAGAGCAAGGGCGTTGATCACCGTTGCCAGCATGCCCATGTGGTCGCCGGTGACGCGATCGCCACCCTTCGACGCGACGGCCACGCCACGGAAGATGTTGCCACCACCGACAACGACGCCGACTTCCACGCCCATGCGGCGGGCTTCGGCGATGTCTCCGGCGATCCGGTCGGCCACTGCCACATCGATCCCGAATCCCTGGCTACCCATGAGGGCTTCGCCCGAAGCCTTGAGGAGGACGCGCTTGAACAATGGCTTGGCTGACATGAATGCTCCCGAGATCAATTCTGTGCCGGATACACGAAGGGCACCGCGTTGTCACGCGATGCCCGATGTTTTCCCTCGAAGAAGGGTAACTGAGATCAGCCCTTGGCGACGGCAGCCACTTCAGCGGCGAAGTCGCTCTCTTCCTTCTCGATGCCTTCACCGAGGAGAAGGCGGGCCATGCCGGTCACTTCGATCGGGGCGCCAGCATCCTTCTCGGCAGCCTTGATCGCGTCGCCGACGGTCAGTTCAGGATTGATGACGAAAGCCTGCGAGAGAAGGGCGACTTCCTCGAAGAACTTGCGCATGCGGCCTTCAACCATCTTTTCGATGATGGCGTCCGGCTTGCCCGAAGCGCGGGACTGCTCGATGAAGACGTTGCGCTCGCGCTCGGCAACAGCGGCATCGACTTCTTCCGAACGGATGGCGAGTGGGTTGGTCGCAGCGATGTGCATGGCGACCTGGCGGCCGATGGCAGCAAGCACGTCCTTGTTGCCGGTCGACTTGAGCGCGACGAGAACGCCGAGCTTGCCGAGGCCTTCAGAGGCGGCATTGTGGATATAGGTCGCGACAACACCGTCTTCGACCGAGAGCTTGACGGCGCGGCGCAGCGTCATGTTCTCGCCAATATGGGCGATTGCGTCCTTGATGGTGTCGGTGACGGTCTTGCCGCTGGCCGGATAGGTGGCAGCGCCGATCGCCTCGACGGAACCGTCGGTGCCGATGGCAACCGAAGCCACACCGCGGACGAGGTCCTGGAAGGCGTCGTTGCGGGCAACGAAGTCGGTTTCGGAGTTGACTTCAACAACGACGGCCGAGGTACCGGCGCCGTTGATGCCGATCAGGCCTTCAGCAGCCGTGCGGCCCGACTTCTTGTCGGCCTTGGCGATACCCTTGGCGCGCAGCCAGTCGATGGCGGCTTCGATGTCACCGTTGTTTTCGGTCAGAGCCTTCTTGCAATCCATCATGCCTGCGCCGGACTTTTCGCGCAGTTCTTTTACCAGTGCTGCAGTGATTTCAGCCATTGTGTGCCTCTTGTCTGTTCAGGCGGACGATCCGTGGCTTTGGGCGAACGGAGGACCGCTATGTTGGGGACGAAATGTACCCGGATGTATGACAACGTGATGAAGCAGGTCACCACGGAAACAATCGGCCGTCTTCGACGCCCTCTCGCCTATGGCAAGCGGCATCCGGAAGAACGGAGACCGCCCGCTGCTCGAAGAGCGCACAGGCGGCCATTCCCTTGACGGGAAAAGCGGCGGGAGCCCGCCG